>CAYZOK010000001.1:0-5884 GCA_964480335.1 uncultured Candidatus Bathyarchaeia archaeon
CCGGCGGAGCAATGTAAACAATTTAAAGCGACGCGCTCCGACTTCGGACGCAAGATGGAGTTCAAGCTCGTGCCGATAAAGCCGCCCGAAGGCGTCAACCTGATCGCCGGACAGGCCCACTTCATCAAGGCCACCGAGGACATCCACGAAGCGATGGTGAACAGCGTGCCGGGAATAAGGTTCGGGCTCGGATTCTGCGAGGCGTCGGGACCCTGCCTCATCAGGAGCGAGGGAAACGACGAGGAGCTCCGCAAGCTAGCAGAGAAGGTCGCGCTGGAGGTGGGCGCCGGGCACTTCTTCGTCGTCTTCATCAGAGGCGCCTATCCGATCAATGTGTTGAACGCCCTGAAGCAGGTGCCAGAGGTGTGCACGATATTCTGCGCCACGGCTAATCCGGTTCAGATCTTAGTAGCCGAGACCGACCAGGGTAGGGCTGTGATCGGCGTGGTGGACGGATATGCGTCGAAAGGAATCGAAAGTAGCGAAGACGTGAAGAAAAGGCGGGAATTCGTGAGGGGCTTAGGGTACAAGCTCCGCTGAGAGATATAGCCGTGCGAGAACCTTACACGAACGACATCGCAGCTAGGTGCAACCCTTTGAATCGAGAGACTTGCTTATGCCTTGAGCCTAGATGTAGTTTGGAGGTTATAGGGAAAGCACCAATTGCCTGACCTCTTTGAGGTTCCTGCGTAGCCACGACAAGCCGGGCTCATGTTTAAGCAAGTCGGCTATGTCAGGCCTCTTGCTTTCGAGCTCCTCAAGCACGGCATCTTCAGTCAACGCGTTGAGGATCTCGCTCCTCTTCGCACGCACATACCAAGCAACTAGGGCGCGCCTAAATGGATCGAGCTCAGATAGCTTCCTGCGCATAATTTGGGCTAGGCTGACGCTCTTTCGCACGCAGTGCTCAACTTCCTCTCTTTCAAGCTCAGCTAGCATGTTTAGCAAGCGCTCAGCCAACGTAAGAGAGGATGGTGCCGTCGCACTTATGCATAGGCGAAATAACTCCGCTGGAGGATTTAGATTGCAGTGGCGTTGCCCGTCGCTGTCGAGGTTGTGATCGAGAGGCGCTTCCTTGAACTCGAGGAAGAGGCCAGAAGCCTAGTTCTGCGCAACATATCCGTCGAGCTGGAGAGGATGGGGCTTCGCTCTAAGCTACATAGCATCGACTTGCTGGAAGATAGGCTCTTCGGGCTCTATGCCAAGGTGACGCTTGAGATGCCTGCTAGCAATGCCGTCAAAGCGTGGTTCACGCTCGCGAGGTTGTCGAAGCGCATCAAGCTGTGGATAGCAGTCGAGTGGATCGGCGAGGACGATGTCAGCAAGGAGGACTTGCTCGACGCGGCGGCAAACATTATGGTCGAATCAGGATTTGGTTCCAAAGCTACGGTGCCGTTCGATGCCGTAGAATTGGTTAGGGAGTCTAGGGAATAGTGATATGACCTATCTGGATACGAGCCTTATCGTCGCCTTCGGCTTCCGTGAGGAAGTAAATCACGAGAGAGCGAGGAGGTGCGTGGAAGAACTCCTATCAAAGGGCGAAGCTTTCATAATCTCGCCATTCACCCTCGCCGAACTTTATGCGGTTCTCTCGAGGTTATCAAAAGTCGAGTATGTCCCGCCTCCTCCCTTCCCGCGCTTGTTCGAAGGCGATGAGGGGCGCACCGAACTATGCGTGAGGTACCTTCTCAGACTTCTTAGGCTGAAGGTCGCAGAGGATGAAGCAACGCTAGAGAGCTACGCGGGAAAAGCCATGTTCAAGAAGTTTTCAGAAGCGATCAACGTTTCAAGGAAGTTAGCAGGGAGGCACAGGTTAGGGTGCGGTGACCTTATACATGTGAGTTACGCGGCTCAGCTGGGCGAGGCGCTTGCAACACTTGACGACAGATTCGGAGAAGTAGCTGAAGAGATCCTAGAGAGACTGAGGGTGGAAATAATTCTCGCTTAATCAGCCGCTTTGGCCCATGCTACGTTACGAAGGATGGCGCGATGATCAGCCAACGGCATGCACCTTAGTTTATCGAACAAACGTCTGCACTTGATGGTTCGATCGAGCAAAGTTAATTGCTGTCTCCTACTCGTACCATGAAAGGCGGAATTAAGCGGATAGGCTACCTCAGAAGGCTTAGGCGCAAGTTCGTCGGACATTTGGTAAGGAGAAGTGGTCGTCAGGGTCAAGGTTAGACTGAGAAATCCTGCCACAAAAGCCGAGGTTTCAACCGTGGCTGTAGCTAACGCTGCGTTTGAGACGGACAGACCTGAGGTTTTCGTCCCCCTAAAGCTGGCTGAGAGGCTAGAGTTGAGCCTAGAAGGTGCTTCGATGGAGGACTACGAAGTCGCGACCGGTCTTGTCACCATGCACTTCATCCCGAGAGCCGTCGAAGTCTGGCTCGACGTTGAAAAGCCAGTAGGCCCCATCCTAGCAGATGTCTCGATAGCAGACTCGAGAGGCGAAGCTTTGCTCTGCGATAAGCTGATCGATGCTCTCGAGATCGAGCTAATAAGGCCTGGAGAAGGCTTGTGGAGGCTGAGAGGCGAGCTCTCGCTCAGAAAGAGCGCTTCGCCGGAGAGGTGGTAGTAACGGAAGGCCTCGAACGAAGTGCGGTTAGATCATAAATCCGATCCTTTGGCGACACGTACCGCGTTCTTGCCCTCGATCGTTTAACGGAACGATTATTGAAAGCTTGGATCGGAAGATCGGCTGCAAGTCATGACGCATAACTTAAGGAACCCTAGGTGGCGACGAGAAGGCTAGAGATCAGCGCTAAATCGTCTTCAGCTTGAAGCGTTCCTCATATTGCATCTCGTAGAGCTGCTGGATCTTCTCGATAGTATCTACATCCTCCACTGTCTTGTCATCTCGAACTCGAACGACCTTCGGCACTCGCAGCGAGAATCCGCTCGTCGTATCCTTCGTCTTCTGAATCTCCTGATAGGTAACCTCGAGGACTATGAACGGCCTGACATAGACGCCTTCCCTATCTTCTCCGACGGCGATATTCCTCATCACGTCGGCAAGTTTTGCCATTAGAGCTTCGGGAACGTTCGAAACCCTGCCGATCGTGTACAGCCGCTTCGCAACGGGATCGCGAACTGCAAGCTCGAACGATGAGAAGAACCCAGCTCGCCTCCCCCTGCCGTACAGTGCCTTGACGATTACGCAGTCGATCGAGTCGCGTTCGGGCTTGAACTTTAGCCAAGTCCACGTGCGCTTGCCTGCTTCGTAGACTGACTTCAGGCTCTTGACTAGGATTCCTTCGTAGCCCTTGCTCAGAGCGTCTTGGTAAGCGCGTATGATGTCTTGCTCGCTGTAGCAGACGATTCCTTCCGAGATGTACTCACGCGGCACCACGTCCTTCAAGTAATCGCGCCGCTCCTCGAGGGGAAGGTCCATCAGGTTCCTGCCGTTCAGGTACATCATGTCGAAAGCTCTTATCGTGAGGCTTACCTCCTCCAGTCGCTCTTCTTCATACTCGCGAGGGACGGTTCTCAACAACAAATGTTGGAACGGCAGGAATCTCCCCTCCTGATCCATCGCTATGACTTCGCTATCGACTATGCAGCTATGAGCGCTGAACGCCTTGACTATCTCGACAATCTCCGGCAAGGTCTGAGACTTCTCGATTGCCCTTCGCGAGAACAGCCAGACTCGCGTCCCCCACTTGTGAAGCTGGAGCCTGCTGCCGTCGAACTTATACTCAACTAAAGCAGGAAGCTGGAGCCTGTCAGGATCGTATAGATGGGCGAGCTGGGGTAGCAAGAACATTCCTGGCCTTAGCTTTACGCTTCTTAGCGCCGCTTCTCCTTTTGGCGCAAGCAACAGGCCTCGCATCACGCCCAAGATTGAGCAGGCTCCCTCGACGGCGTCCATGCCGATCCCTAGAGCTCGAGCTACAGCGCTCGTTACGGTATGCTCATGATAGCCGAGCTTCAAGTCCTGCAAAATCAGGCGGATGATGTACTTAGCTTCCTCAGAAGTGCTACACCGGAGCAAGCTGGCGATCATCAGAACGCGGTCGTGAATTCCTTGTAGTTTTGGTAAGAGCTTGATCGATTCGCAGACTTCGTCGACAGTGAGCGTTGGCTTTCGAGCTTGAACTAGCATCGAAGCTATGTCGCCATAGTCGCCATACTCGTGGAAGAGCTTTCGAACGCTATCAGCCGAGGATCGCGTTGCCTTTGCCAGCGCTAGCTCGATAATTCCTTGCCCAACTTTCGGGCTTTTGTCGAGGAGCCTTCCAAGAGCCAGCCTAACCTTAGTTTCAAAGTCTAAGGCTCCTAGCTGGAAGAACTTGGCGAGCTCCGTCTCCTTCCCCTTCGGGCTTCTAAATGATGCGATTCTCTCGTACGTCGCGGCTATGTCGCCGAACAAGACGTGACGCTTGGGGAACTTCCTTTCCATGTAGAGGCGGATTCTATGGTAAGGAATTCCGTACCTTCGCTCGATCTCCTGGGGCGTGAGCCCTGATTCGAGCAGGTGTTCTATCACTCTCCTAGGATCGCCGTAAGTCTCCAGTAGCTCTTCGAACGTCGGAGGCCTAACTAGGCTCATGCTAGGCTTCTTCTAGCTCTTCTTTCTTGACAGCTCGCAAGAATCCGTCCGGCGTTATCTCAACTAGAATTCTCCTACGGTCGAAGTTGCACAACCTGCAATCCAGAACGCGGACTATCCGGACGAACTCGCCTCGCTTGAGACCGAGATCCTGCTGCTGATCGAACCAATAGACTCGGCCGTAGTCTACTATGACCGTTGCATCGAGGTTGTGGGCGAGGCCTATTCCGCCAGCCATGTCGTAGCCATCCCAGCTCTCGGTGCTCCTCTGGTTGACGTATAGTGCTGTAATTCCATGTAGCTGGTTAAACCTGCAGAGCTCCATGACGCGATACTTTAGGGCGCCTCGGTACGTCTCGAGCACAGTGACCGAGTCGAAGATGGCTAGCTCGATGTTTTCCTTCTCAGCTATGTATCGATACGTCTCAGCAAATGTCGTCCAATCGCGAAGCTCAGGACAAGCGACGGTGTCCATCACGAACAAGTGCTTTACGATCTCGCCCCAGCTCAGTCCGAGAAGCTCGGCTTTCTTCACTAGTCTAGCTTGCAGGTCGTAACGAGGCGTAGGAGCCTTCCACGTATCTTCAGCCGTCACGAAGAGGATGTTCTTGCCTGAATTAGCAGCCCGAATCGCAATCTCCTCGACTAAGATGCTCTTGCCAGATCCGGGCAATCCCGTTATGGCTATCTGAGCGCCGAGCGGAATCCCGCCGAGCGGCTTTGCATCATGGGTCAAGAAGAGCTCGTCTAGCAGAGTTTCCGTGGGAAACGGAAGGAGCTCCTTCGCAGCTTCTTCGGGTCTTTCATCAGGCTTTATCAGCAAGCCCATGAGCTGCTTTCCGCGCTCTTCTTCGATTTCAACTTCCATCGGCTTTTTTGCCAACTGCCATTCGTCGGCGGGCGTTGGTGCTCGACTCATGACGGAGGAAAGAGCCTTCGCCATAGCTTCGATGACCGCTTGGACATCGGGCGATACGCCGAGGGCTTGAGGAGCTGCAGTTGGAGTTGGCGGAGCTGGAGCTACCCTTAGGTACCAGTAGTCTCCCTTGCGTTCGACCAATCCCTGCTCGCGAAGCGAATCCAGCATGGTATAAGCTGATCTAGGACCGTACTTGCGCAAGCTCAGGGCTTCGGCAACTTCGGCGAGAGTTGCCTTCCTCTGTTCGCGGAGGAAGTCTAAGACGTCATTCTCGGTCGCCAAGCCTTTGCAAAACCAAAGACCAACTTATATGAACTTCGAAATCAACGGAGCCTAGTTTGAGGTCCTTTTTCAAAAAGGAGGACTAATTGAGCTTTTCTTTTCGAGGATGCTACCCTTCCTTTGAGGGCGGG
>CAYZOK010000001.1:5984-19580 GCA_964480335.1 uncultured Candidatus Bathyarchaeia archaeon
AGCAGGCTCCTCTCGCTCTCGAATGCAACCGGGATCTGGGGCTAGGTAATCACCAAAGTATCCGTATGCCCGAGCGCGGCATCCTCCGCATACGAATCTATACGGACATCGTCCGCATCTCCCCTTGAGCAAGTCCCGATTCCGCAAGTCGTTCAGCACCTTCGAAGTAGTCCAGATTTTCTCGAACTCTTCCTGGCGCAAATCGCCAACTTCGATGGGCATGAAGACGCACGGCATCATCTTCCCATCGGGAGCTATGCCGCAATAGAGCCTTCCTGCCCCGCAGCCTCCGATGAACTCAGCTAAGACCGCTTCGCGCCCGCTTATCCCACCGTAGTGAGCTAAGGGCAACACGCTTTGATCGTGGGACATCTGGAGCGCAACTCGAGCGAGTTGCGGAGCTGTTGCGAAGCATTCTATTCCAGCGCCCGTCAGTGCCTTGTTTAGTAGCTCACGATAGAGGAGCTTCAGCGCTTCTTCACGCTCTTCGGGCGTCAAGTCGAGTTCTTCGATCTCCTTTCCACGCCCGGCCGGGACGAAATTAAAGAGAATGAAGCGCTTTGCTCCCAACTTTTTCGAGAGATCTATCATAGCTTTGAGTTCGCTCAAGTTGTGCTTGGTAACGGCCATTGCAACACAAGTGTACAGGCCAGCCTTGATGCACGCCTTTAACCCTCGGATAGCTCTCTCGAAGGAGCCCGGCATTCCTCTAAATGCATCATGAGTTTCAGGCGACGCTCCGTCCAAACTTACGTCGACGTACTTGACACCGCTCCGTTTGAGGCGTTGGGCTACGGAATAATCTATCAGAGTTCCGTTCGTAGCCAGCGATACGTGTAGACCTCGGCTGTAGGCGTATTCGGCCACTTCGAAAAAGTCCGATCGCACGAGAGGCTCTCCTCCCGAAAAGGAGACAGCTACCACTCCAGCTCGCGCTATTTGGTCTACGATATCTCTAGCCTCTTCAGTCGACAGCTCTCGCGGCATACTTGAACCTGCATCTTGGTAGCAATGCTTGCAGTTGAGATTGCAAGCATTCGTGAAGTTCCAAACTACGAGGAACGGAGCTCCGGCTACTTGAGGCTTTGTTACGCCGAACAGCTGGATCCCTTTAAGCACGCTGACGAGACCTCGCCTAACCCACCTATCTTCAGCGATGGCCTCCAGCTCTTCTTCGCTGAAGTCGAAGAGCTCTCGCTCAAATTCGAGCAAAACTCGAGTGGTCATAGCAAAGAAACTGCAAGTTGGACATGCCTTGACTCGCCTCTTGGTCAGCCTATCTAGAGCGATCTCGATACGCGGCTTTCTGCACCTCGAGCACTCAGAAGTTAGAAGCGCAAACAGCTTGCGCGTTAGCCTGCTTCCTGCGAGGGACAAGGCAACGGCTGCAAATGCAGCTGGCCTCTCGCTCAAGGCCGGAGCTCTTCCTCGGAAAGAAGTTGAAGACCCGGGATGAAGCCGACGGCTTCCTCGATTTTAGATGCATCTATATCGACGGAAGCAGTTGCGAACGCCCACTCGCAGAAGTAGGACGGGATGAATGCCTTGTAGAAGCAAACGTTTGGAAAGATTTCCTTCAGATCAGCAGCGATCTCAGAAAGGCGTGCCATCATGTGCTTGCCGACAGCATCTACATGCGTCGAGAACAAGCCTTCGGGCTCCAAGATGCGCTTCACGTCTTCGAAGAACTCTCGCTTGAATGCCTCGTACGAGATTTCCTTGACATATTCTGTCACGTCCGATGCTACGAAGTCAACCTTTCCATCGAATTCTCGGATGTACTCTACAGCGTCGTCGATGACCACCTCGACTCGCTCATCATCGAACGAATTCTCGTTAAGGTCGTTGAGGTAGCGCTTAGCCACGCTGATGACTTCCTCATCAATTTCGACCAAGCAAACTTTCCGAACTTTTTCGCTCTTCAAGACATCGCGCAGTGCGCAGCCATCTCCCCCTCCTAGCAATATTACGATCGAACCTTCCTTCAACAAGCGGAGGGCGGGACCTACCAAGGCAGCGTGGTATAGGCGCTCATCGTACTCGCTTATCTGGACTCTCTGATCCAGCATTAACATCCGACCGAAAGGTCGCGTGTCGTAGACTCCAATTCGCTGATACCGGCTTTGCTTCTCGCATAAAACTCGCTTGCACTTTATCGCGACTTCTAGATGCGTCGTCATCAGCTCCCTGATCCAGTACTCTTTCAGAGCTCGGACCCCCTTCTAAGCTCAACAGCAGACGCTCTCTTCGACTTCAGAGCGTTCCTCAGAAACTTGATGATTTCCCAGGGATCGTCTTCGCCGCATGTGAAAACGTCGACGGCAGCATAGCCAAATTCGTGCCAAGTATGCAGGACGACATGCGATTGCTTGATCAAGATGAACAAGGTTGCGCCTCCTCCCGGAAATTGGTGAGCATAAGAGCGGACAACGTCGAGTCCCACCGACTTGGCGCATGAGAGAGCGAGGCGCTCTAATGCCTTCGCATCTGCGAGAAGGGCTCGCTTGCAGTCGTAGAGCTCGGCTATTACGTGCCTTGCCCTAAGCCCCGCTCCATCTCCCACCTCGCTAACGCGTGTATCGCCGCTAATTTCCTTTAAAACTTTCCAGCGCGGTTCGAGCGCATTGAGCGACGTATTCCATGTCAGATGGAGTCAGAGCAGGATGGACTGGCAGCGAGAATATCTGACTGCAGGCTTCTTCGGCGTGAACAAGCTTTCCCCTTGCAAATCTTGCGTAGTAAGGCATTCGATGAATGGGTACTGGATAGTAGACTGTAGCCTTGATTCCCATCGTCCTTAGTTTCCGGACGACTTCGTCTCGCCGAGCAGCAGATGCTCCCTTCAACCTGACCGTGTAGACGTACCAGCTATGCTTGGCGCTATTGGGCTCGACTGGAAGCTGCAAGAAGTTCAAGTCCTTCAATTTATCCGTCAAGAACTCCGCATTCCTCCTTCTAGCTTCGAGGAATTCTGGTAGCCTTCTAAGCTGGGCTAAGCCTATGGCAGCAGCGAGCTCGCTCATCCTGTAGTTGTGGCCTAACCTAGACGAAGAATACAGCTCCGACTCTCCGTGGATTCTAATAACCCTGAGGGCTTCGGCGCGAGAATCGTCATTAGTAGAGACTAAACCTCCTTCTCCGGTCGTTATATGCTTGGTCGCGTAGAAGCTGAAGCAACCGAAGTCGCCTATAGATCCCGTTTTCTTGCCCTTCCATTCGGCCCCGATCGCCTGAGCGGAATCTTCGATTGCCACCAAGTTGCGTTCGCGAGCCAAACTGCAGATGGCATCCATGTCGCACGGCAACCCGAAGAGGTGCGTCGGAATGATCGCTTTGGTTCGCTCTGTCAGAGCATCGGCAGTGCTCTCGGGTGAGAGGCAGTATGTCTCAGGATCTATGTCCGCAAAAACAGGTCGAGCACCCGCCAGCACGACAACTTCGGCTGCTGAAACGAACGTCAAGCTCGGAACTACTACCTCGTCTCCAGGTCCTACGCCTCCAGCAAGCAAAGCTGCATGCAGCGCCGCTGTTCCGCTATTGGTTGCGATAGCATGCTTTACACCGATGAAATCGGCGAACTGCCTTTCAAAGTCTGTAACCATGGGTCCAGCGCCGTTTCTCGATGTCAGTTGCCCGCTTTTAAGTACTCGAAGAACCAGAGTTCGCTCCTCCTCGCCCAATAGCGGCGCGTTAATAGGAATTCTGCGCTTGGGCAATTCGTCAAGAGTCGCAGGTGCTTCTTCTTAAACTCAGCTTGCCGTATTCCGTAAGATTAAAGCCCAAGGCCAATTTTCTCAATGAACGAGATGAGCGAGCTAGCTGAAAGACCGATACTGATACTGAAAGAGGGGACTAGTAGGACTCGCGGGAGGGCTGCATTACATGGCAACATAGTGGCAGCCAAGATAATCGGCGAGACCCTCAGAAGCTCGCTTGGTCCTCGCGGAATGGACAAGATGTTGATCGACAGCTTCGGAGATGTCACGATAACAAACGACGGCGCGACGATCTTAGACGAGATGGATGTCCAGCATCCAGCGGCCAAAATGATGGTTGAAGTAGCCAAAGCCCAGGACAAAGAGGTTGGCGATGGTACGACTACGGCGGCAGTTCTAGCTGGCGAGCTCCTAGCGAAAGCCGAAGACCTGATCAACAAGGATGTCCATCCAACCGTGATCGCAGACGGCTACCGGAAGGCGCTGGAGAAGGCGCTGGAGATCTTGGACGGAATCGCGGTCAAGGTAGAGCCAACGGACAGGAGCGTTCTCAACAAGGTCGCCATGACGGCTACTGTGAGCAAAGCGATATCTGAGCATCGAGAGTACCTCGCCGACCTAGCCATAGACGCTGTTCTGCAGGTCGCCAGAAAGAAGGACGGCGAGTACTATGTTGACTTAGACGACATCAAGGTCGAGAAGAAGCCTGGCGAATCTCTGCTGGAAACTTCGCTGACGTATGGAATAGTGCTCGACAAGGAAATCGTCCATCCCGATATGCCAAAGCGGGTCGAACAAGCCAAAATAGCGCTGCTGAATTGCCCGCTTGAAGTCGAAAAGACGGAATTTGATGCTAAGATCCACATCGAGAGCCCCGAGCAGATGAAGGCCTTTCTAGCGGAGGAGGAGGCCATGCTTCGCGACACCGTTGAGAAGATCGCCAAGACTGGAGCTAACGTAGTGCTGTGCCAGAAGGGAATCGACGACGTTGCTCAGTTCTTCATGGCGAGGAAGGGCATTATGGCTCTAAGGCGCGTGAAGTCGTCAGACATGGAGAAGCTGGCTAAGGCGACAGGTGCCACCATCGTCACAAACATCGAGGATCTAACGGCCGATCACCTAGGTTATGCAGAGCTCGTCGAAGAGAAGAAGGTTGAGGACGAAAAATGGACGTTCATCAGCGGTTGCAGAGATGCGCAAGCCGTAACCATTTTGATCAGAGGAGGAAGCGACAAGATAGTCGAAGAGGCGGAGCGCTCCGTCCATGATGCGCTCTGCGTCATCAAAGACGTAGTTGAGGATCCGCGGATCGTTGCTGGAGGTGGAGCGCCGGAGGCCGAGGTCGCTCAGAGGCTTAGGAAGATCGCCGAAGGCTTGAAGGGCAGGGAGCAGCTCGCCTTCCTATCGTTTGCCGAAGCCCTCGAGATAGTTCCACTGGCTCTTGCCGAGAACGCTGGCTTAGACCCAATCGACATCTTGGTCGAGCTCCGAGCTGCTCACGATAAGGGACAGGTCTGGGCTGGAATCAACGTCTTCGAAGGCAAGGTCAGAGACATGATGAAGATCGATGTAGTCGAGCCGCTTAGCGTCAAGAAGCAAGTGCTGAAGTCAGCTTGCGAAGCTGCCATAATGATCCTGCGAATCGACGACATCATCACGGCTTCTCGGCTAAAGGAGGAAAAGAAGAAGGAGGAAGAGGCTGGCTTCAAAGAGGAGGAAGAGTTCTAAGGTTAAGATCAAAATAGGCCCTCCCCGGCTGACGCGCTTCGAGAAGGCTAGGGTGATCGGAGCGAGGGCTCTGCAGCTAGCTATGGGAGCCCCTCCTCTAATCAAAGTTCCAGCGGAAGTCGTCGATCCGATCAAGATAGCTGAACTGGAGCTTGAAGCCGGAGTTCTTCCCTTTACCATCAGGAGGGCTCTTCCCGACGGCACCTATCAGGATATTCCGGTGAAGCTTCTTCTGAAGAGCAAGAAGGGTTAAATTCCGAACGGACTCACTTCATTTGCTGAAATGGCGGAGAAAGCAGAAGCTCGAGCCGAAAAGGGGGAAGTCGCTGCGCCCGGCGCGATCATGATCGGCAAGAAGCCAGCTCTCAACTACGCCCTGGCGATGCTTATCCAGTTTAACGAAGGTGCCAGCGAAGTCAAGGTGAAGGCCCGAGGTAGCGCGATCTCGAAGGCCGTCGACGTGGTGGAGATCGTCAAGCGTAGATTCCTGGCGGAAGCTATCGAGGTAAAGGATGTCAAGATTGGAACTGACGTGGTCGGAGAAGCCGAGAACGCCCGGCACGTTTCGACGATCGAGATCGTAGTCGCTAAGAAGTCGTAGAGCGCCGCGCTTCCACCTGCTGTAGCACGGTTCTGTACTGATCCGAGGTTATCTTTCCGAGCTCGTACATGATCTTAGCCGCTTCGCTGATCTTCACCAAGCAGTGGAGGCGTACTCCAGCCTCGGCTAAGGCATCGCCCGAGCCCTCTTCCCGATCGACGAGGACGATTCCATGCTCCACGATCCCGCCTTCAGCCCGCAGAGCTTCGGCCGTGTTAACGATCGTGGTTCCGGTCGTCACTAAGTCATCAACTATCAGGATGCGGTCGCCAGGCCTCAGAATCCCTTCAACTCGGCGCTCTCGGCCGTGCCTTTTCACCTCCTTCCTAACGTAGATCAGAGGCTTGCGAAGTTCGAGCGCTAGCGCAGTCGAGTATGGAATTCCTGCTGTCGGTATGGCGGCTATTCGGTCGAAGTTATCGAGGCCTACCTCGTTTTCCACAAGCTCGACGTAGAACTTCGTCACCTCGCGAAGGGCTCCGGGATAGCTGAAGACGAGCCTTAGATCGACGTAGTATGGGCTGACGGCCCCGCTCGTCAACGTGAACGTTCCGAACTTTAGCGCGTCTATCTTCGCTAAGATTTTGCAAAACTCGCGCCTGAGCTCTGCTAGACGTTCTTCCCAGCTACGGGTATCGGTATACCTCATCACGCTTTATGATCATGCACTTGACATCGGGAGCTTCTACTCGGAGAAGCTCAGCAAATCGCTCAAAATCCGTTCCGTGATATGGGATAGCGACTTTCGGCTTCACTAATGCTGCTATCCCAACGCCAGTTTTCGGAGAAGCTCCAGGCGCTATCCCGACCGTGCAGAAGGCTATGTCGGGCCTGAACCGCTCGCCTATGTTAGCCATGCGCGGGAAGCTTAAGCTGTCGCTTGTATGGTAGATCTTCAATCCATCTTCCGTTGTCAATACGAAAGTCAGCGGAGTAGAAGCGGGCGGATGGTTGCTCTCCTCAGCATTTATCATGACCTCGCCTACTAGGAGGGCTTCTCCAGCTCTTGCTATCCTCAATTTTTCGCTGGGGATGAAGCCAGACAACATCTGGGCGGATGTAGGATCTGCTATGATGTCGCACCCAGTTCGAGCCTGCACCCTCCTTACCACATCGCAGTCAAGATGGTCGTAGTGCTCATGCGTGACTAAGATGGCGTCTACCTCGCCGAATGCACCGGGATCTACCTCCACGGGATCTATCACTAGCGTATAACCAGGAGTTTTGACGACGACTCCGGCATAGCGATTGAACCACAGGAAGGCAAACGAGCCTCGTTCGACCGTAATCTTCTCGATTTTCTCGATCGAAGACATCGGGCAGTAGATATTTCGCGATGAATAAAGAACTTCGCAAAGCGATGGTCGAGGTTCTGTTGCCCTATGGAGGTGCGCAGCTAGCGATCGACATCCCTCGTGAGCACTTCCTAGGCGAGATCAAGCCTTGCGAAAGACCAGGCGTTCCCGATCCCGTGAACGAGGTTTGCAGAGCTTTAGAGAGTCCCATACGCTCGAAGAAGCTCTGTGAAATAGCGAAGCCCGGCGATTCTGCGGCCATCGTAATCGATGACCAGACGAGGCCTGCTCCGAGCTACATCATGGTTCCACCAATTCTTGAGGAGCTGAAGAATGCTGGAGTCGATCTAAGCAACGTATCAGTCATAGTTGGCTGCGGAACTCACCGCAAGCCGACCGAGGACGAAATCCGCCGCTTGCTTGGCGATATAGTGCTAAGCCGAGTCGAAGTCGCCATCCACGATTGCGATTCTCCGGATCTAGTGTTCGTAGGAGAGACTAGATTCGGCACTAAGGTCTGGTTGAACAGGCAATTCGCAGAGGCCGATGTTAAGATATTGACAGGAGACATCGAGCTCCACTACTTTGCAGGCTATGGGGGCGGCAGGAAGAGCGTGCTTCCTGGAGTGGCTGGCAGGAGGTCCATAAACCAGAACCACTCGCTGCTGTTCCATCCGAAAGCGACTACGGGAAATCTGCGAGAGAATCCTGTCCATGAAGACATGACAGAAGCTGCTGAGCTAGCCGGGGTCGATTTTTCGCTAAACGTCGTGCTTAACTCTCGACGAGAAGTCGTGCGGGCATTCGCGGGAGATTTTCGAGCGGTCTTGGCCGAGGGGGCTAAGCTCGTAGACGAGATGTGCAAGGTAGAGGTCAAGCGAGAAGCAGACATAATCATAGCTAGCGCGGGCGGTCATCCATTCGACCTCGATCTGTTTCAGTCGACGAAGGCGATTCACAACGCGATAAGAGCAGTAAGGCGAGGAGGCGTCGTCATATTGGTCGCTGAATGCGGCCGAGGGCACGGGAGTGAGACGTTCCTGAATTGGATGAAGCGGTACAAGGTGTTGAGTGATGCGGAAAATGCTCTGAAGCAAGAATTCGTCATAGGAGGGCATGTAGCCCACCACCTGCTGAAGAATCTCTCAAGGGCCCGAATTCTGTTGGTTTCGAAGATTTCAAGCAAGCTTGCCAAGATATTCGGGCTAGAGCTCTTCGAAGATCTAGAAGGCGCGCTAAAGAGAGCTTATGCTCTAGCTCCTGGGAAAAAGGTCTACGCCATGCCGCTCGCATCTCGGACCCTTCCTGTGCTCAGATAGCTGGCACTGTGAAGCAGAGCGCGACCATCGTGGGCAGGAGCACACTTAGCACCTTTCGCCTAGTCGACAAAGGCGACACATCGTCGAGTGGACCCGGGTGTATTCCTCCGGTTGTGAGCAAGGCGAACAAGAGGAAGAGGGCCATCAACATGTAAGGCCCAAGGAACAGCAAGCTAGCCCAAGCCAAGAAGCCAATTATCCTGTGCCCTCTTCTCCCTAGAATCGCTCTAGCTACATGGCCACCATCGAGTTGCCAGATAGGGAGGGCATTCAGGAACGTTATAATACAGCCTATGTAAGCTGCGATCAACATCGGATGATCCAAGATTATAACAGCACGATCGAGCGGTCGCGTGAATAGCAGTAGCTGGACTAGTGGAGGTATTTGAGGGAAGCCCACCCTTCTGAGCTCCAGGATCCCGATTGCTTCGAGGGGAATGGCAGCACACAGTTGCACGCCAATCAGCGCGATCGTGATAGTCGTCAAGAAGCCAAGCAGTAGACCACTGAAGCCCACGTCGAAAAGCTGGTCGCGATTGATCGGAAAGCCGCGCTGAACGATCACCGCTCCGAAGGTTCCGATGGGTGGTGGCCCTGGAATAAAGTAAGGAGCCGAGGACTCGATTCTGTTCCAGCAAGACGCAACTTTGTGTCCGCACTCGTGCAGACCGATTATCAGGAACAGACCTGCTGTAAACAGAACGGCCAAAGTCGCTAAGTCGGGAACTGGCAGCGCTAGGTCCTCGAAGAGCTGCGCGTACCTCCAGCCCAGTATCCACCCTGATAGGAAGATTGTTCCTAGCGTTATTACAAGGAGGAGGGCGTTCCACTTGAGCCTGAGTGGCGGGCGCTTCGGCTCTGGGAAAAAGCTCAGTATAAGCTCGCCAGCGCGTTGCCTGCGTAAAAAGGGAACCAGCTGGCGTGTCTTAGCTTCTCGCGCTAGCTTCTCAAAGGGCTCCTTCGTAGGCCCGGGCTCGAGGACGAACGTCGGAACCCCATGAAGGAACAGCGATTCCTTTATCCTGAAGTAAGATCGGGCAAGCTCCTCGACCTCTTGAAATTGCTCGAGCGGCACAGACAATATGCGTTCTCAACTTAAATCGGTGCGTCTTAATGCTTTTGATGCAACTTAAAGGCGTCACCACGAGGCTCTTCGAGATCCGGGATCTGGATGAGGTCGTCAGGATAAACAGGCAAACCCTTCCCGAGAACTACTCACACTCGTTTTTCCTCAGCTTGCACCACAGTTTTCCCGAGGCGTTTCTAGTCGCGGAGGCTGATGGGAAGATAGTTGGCTACGTAATGTGCAGGATCGAAGAATTTCCCGGAGGGAATGGATTCAAGAAGGTCGGCCACGTCGTCTCCATCGCCGTCTCGCCCGGCTATAGGCGGAAGGGCATAGCTACATCGTTAATGCAGCGCGCAATGGAGGCCATGCGCGAGGTTTACGGCGCTAGGGAATGTTACTTAGAAGTCCGAACGACGAACAAACCCGCTATCAGCCTATACAGCAAGCTAGGGCTGAGGGTAGTCAATAGGATCAAAGGCTACTACCTCGATGGAGAGGACGCGTTCATCATGTCGAAAAGCCTAACCTGATGGGCAAGTGCTCGGTCTGCAATGCTCAAGGTGTCGAAATATCTGGAAATCTGGGCGTCTGCCTCGCTTGCATAAGGCAGAGACCCGAGGAAGCTCTTGCAGTAGTCCGAGAAGTCCGTCGAAGGAGCAGAGAAGCATTCGGCCTCGAGCCCTCTCCGCCCCGGGACGAGGGCGGGCTCTTCTGCGGCCTATGCGCCAACATGTGTAAGATCGGAAGAGGAAAGCGAGGCTTCTGTGGTCTCGTCTTCAACATCAACGGAAGGCTCGTCCGCTACGGAGGAACTCCAGATGCTGGCGTTCTTGAGTGGTATTATGATCCGCTGCCGACCAACTGCGTGGCTTGGTGGTTCTGCGCTGGATGTACTGGAGCTGGGTACCCGAAGTATGCATACTCTAGCAGAGGGCCCGAGCTCGGCTACTACAACCTAGCTGTCTTCTATGGCGCCTGCAGCTACGACTGTCTCTACTGCCAAAACTGGCACTACAGGCACAATGCAGCAAAGATCGAGCCTGTGATGAGCGCTGAGAGCTTAGCTGCCAGAGCCGGCAAGAAGGTTTCCTGCGTTTGCTATTTCGGAGGGGATCCTTCTCCGCAAATGCCTCACGCGATCAAGACAAGCGAGTTAGCGATGGAAAGAGCACGAAAGGAAGGCAGGATTATGCGAATTTGCTGGGAGACCAATGGCTACATGCTGAAGAAGTTCGCCGAGAGAGCTGCGGAGCTCTCGCTGGAAAGCGGAGGCAACGTGAAATTCGATCTAAAGACCTCTGACGACTGCTTGAACAAGGCGTTGTGCGGAGTTTCTAACGAGCCGACGCTGGAGAACTTTGAGATGATAGGCACCCGCTTTTTCGAAGCACGACCTGAACTTCCGATCCTAACCGCCAGCACACTGCTCGTGCCAGGCTACGTTAATGCTGAAGAAGTTGGGCGGATAGCCGAGTTCATAGCTAGCATCGATCCGAGGATTCCGTACACGTTACTAGCGTTTCATCCGCAATACGTGATGAATGACCTTCCCACGACTAGGCGAAAGCATGCGATGGAATGCTTAGAAACCGCGAGGGAAGCCGGACTAGAGCAAGTTCGGATAGGGAACGTCCATCTCCTGTCTTAGCGCTAAGACTTCCCTGCTTTCTCCTCTTCTTTCGCTCTAACCTCTTCGACCTTCTTTGCTGTAGTCGTCATTGATTCGATCCATCCCCTAGCAGATTCTGTCACGATGTCCTTGAATCCCCAGCCTAGTGCTATGCCGAGACCAACTGCTAACCCGATGGCTAAGCCCCATGCTAGAGGCGTGATGAAGATGTACAAGATGGAAACGTCGATCCTCATCTGAGCTAAGGCGAGGACCATGACAACTACGTAGAGGAAGAGCCTAGTCGCGTCGGCTATCAGACGAACATACGCTACGCCAGCTTCTTCGCAGATCGTCCTTACCATTCCAGCAACATAGCTAGCGACGATCGTGCCAGCAATCAAGATCACAACTCCGGCTATGAAGCTAGGCAAGTACTCGACTATCATGCTCATGTACATACCGAGGATGGGTATCGCCAAGATATCGACTGCTGCAAAGATGGCTATCAAGTAAACGAACCAGCGGACGATCAGGTCAAAGAATCCAACGCAAGTTATTCTTGAGCGCTCTAGCGCTTTTCCGAGTGCTGTTGGCCTCAGGACATCGTCGACTCCAGCTCTGTCGAGAACTTTCGAGACGCCCTTTCCAATTGCGCGGCCAGCTCCCCAGCCTATGAGCAAGACCACGACCGCTCCGATGAGTTTGGGAATGAAACCCACGATGGCAATCCACAGCTCTGCCAGAAACTCGGTGATGGCCTGCAAGACCTGCATGGTATGTGGTTGGGTTGAGGACTATTTAAGCGAGACTAGGATCTAGGCTGATTCAAGAAAACTAGACATCTAAGTTCAGAGCAGTTCGCAAGCTCTTGTACCTGTTCCTAAGCGTGACCTCGGTTACTCCGGCAGCATCCGCGATCTCCTTCTGCGTCCTATGCTCTCCAGCCTCGACGCAAGCGATATACAGCGCTGCTGCTGCCAAGCCAGCCGGAGCCTTGCCTGTGATCAGTCTCTTCCTCTTGGCATCCTCTAGAATCTCAATAGCTCTACGCTGGATCCTAGGGCTGATGTTGCATCGAGAAGCGACCTTCGACACCGAAGCAACTGGATCAGGAATCGGCATCCTTAGGTCTAGGACTTTCAGCAAGAGCCTGTAGCATCGAGCGATGTCAGCCCTCCTCACCTTGCTAACAGCAGCTATCTCACGCAGGTTCCTCGGCGTGTTTGTCGTCCTGCAAGCGCAGTAGATGGTGGCAGCAGCGATGGCTGCGATCGAGCGGCCTCTGACCAAGTCCTCGCGTAGGGCCCTCCTGTAGATTAGGGCAGCCTTCTCTTGGACGGACTTGGGGATGGCGAGCCTAGTTGCAAGCCTGTCGAGCTCGAGCATGGCTTGAGCTAAGTTCCTGTCGAACGAGCTGTGCGTGTGTACCCGATACTGTAGCTTCTTCAGCCTGTACATTTGCTGAATCGTCTCGGGCGAGAGCTTCCGGCCAAATGCGTCTTGGCTCACATGGCTGATGACCGTGGGCAAACCCTTATCGTGGACCGAGTATGAAATCGGACCCCCGACGCGCTTCCTCGACTCCCTCTCCTCTTGCGCAAAAGCCCTCCACTCAGGCCCGCGGTTCAGGACTATGTCGCTGATGACGAGGCCGCAACTTCCACACGTTACTTCGCCGAGCTCGTAGTCCTTGATTATGTTTGAGCTACCACACTCGGAGCAGCGAGATACCTCTAGCGCGACGCGCAGTTCTACATCGTCGGGCGACCAGCTCACGAGGGAGCACTGCGCTTTCCCTTCTATATAAGCGTTGAGGCACTTCCCGGCTTGCACCTTCGCGCACCGACTTCAACTGCCGCCCGAACCACAGGTCGAAGAGGGGCAGGAGCGGGCTCGGAACGCTCACCTGAAAGCCTAGCTCCCAGAAGTTCAGCCCCTCGCCCTGGGGCTTCGGCCCCGCCGCTGGTGGGGGGAGATCTGGTGGCGCCGGCGGCTTCCCCTCCACCTTGCGTCGGCCTCGCCCCGCATGTCGGGCGGCCGAAGGCCGCTCGCGCGGCCAGGCGTGAGCCGAGAAGGATCGAAGCAAGGTCTATCTGACGTAGAACCTACGCCACGACCTCCGTCGCATAAGATGCGGCCGGCTGGCATACGCAAGCACGTGCCAGACCGCACGACGATCCTAGAAGCGTACAGGCGCGTACGCGGCGGCGAGGTGACGAACAAGGAGATGGCAGAAGAGCTCGGGCTGAACGAAAC
>CAYZOK010000001.1:19680-25069 GCA_964480335.1 uncultured Candidatus Bathyarchaeia archaeon
GAGCTCCTGCTGAATCGCCGAAGCCAGAGGGCGCGACCGGATTCAAAATTGCCTGGCGTAAACCGTCCACGCCGAGCGAGAGCGGGTGCCAGCACTCCTGCTTGGTCGCCGAGGGCAGGGGGCGCTATAGATACAGGTGCCTGTACTGCGGGAGGCTCGTCCAGCCGCCTGGAAAGGCGAAGTCGGTTCGGTACTAGCCCATGGCCGCGACGCCTGGGGGATGCGTAAAATCGCGTAGCTTCGCATAAGGTTGGCATAGGGCGCGTAAAGCGATGCCTGTCAGGTTTACATGCCGTAGATGCGGCTTCGAGCTCGCCGTGGTGACCGTAGAAAGGAGAAAGAAGCATGGAGGATGGTACAAGTTCGTCGTCTGCGGCGAGGCCGTGATCGTCAAGCCAGGCGTCAGCCCTTGGGACAAGCTGCCCGAGCGGCGCCCTAAGTGCAAGCGGAAGGTGCCTCGGAGGCCTAGCGAGGTCGTCGTCAAGGACAGGAAAGCTCGCTACGAGCGCGTGATAAAGCTCGGGTCGGGCTGAGCCTTTCTCAAAAAGCGCTCTACGATAGTTTTCATGCGAATCGAGTCCAGATCTAAGATGGGCGACTCGCTTATGATGACCGGGTTGAAGCCCAGCTCAGCTATAAGCTCGGCTAGAGGCTCGAAGTCGGGGCCATAACCCGGCTCCTCCATCGTGTGGTGTTCCTTCTCCCCCTTATCAGTGAACTCGACTGGAGTGTAATGGCAGTGTAAGTTCTTGACTACGTCCAGTCCTAGTCGCTTCTCGATCTCGTCGAGCATCTTGGCGTAGTCGCCCTTCGACTTGATGGCGCCTATTCCGCGCGCGTGAAGGTGAGCCCAGTCTACGGTTGGAAGCGTCATGTCGACTTCTTCGCACATGGTGAGGATTTCGTTCAAGTCGCCGACTTGCGACTTCTTGCCCGTAGTTTCAGGACCCAGGTACGCCTTCCTGACTCCTTCAGCCTTAGCTCGTTCGACGGCTTCTTTCATACCTTCGATGCACAGCTTCAGCGCTTCCTGCTTCGGCAAGCCTCCATAGTAGCCTGGGTGGAAGACGACCTGATGAGCATTCAACAGCTGCGCTACCTTCAGCGTGCTGACGAGGCGATCGATGGACTTCTTTCGGGTGTCCTCGTCCCTCGCGCTCAGATTGACGAAATACGGAGCGTGTGCCGTAAGCCAGACATCGCACTCTTCGGCGCAAGACCTTAGGACGTTGATCCAGTCCGGGCTGAACTTGAGGTGAGGCATGCCAACTCTAACGAATTGAACCTCAAGGGCATCTAGCCCTTCATCGCGCAGAAAGCGAGGAGTCTCGGTCGCAGGACCTTTAAAACGAGGGGGCTTTCCAGCAGGTCCGAACCTCGGCCTAGCGGGCAAAGCTAGAACGGAGGAGCGCCAGGATACGGGAACTCATGGCCACATTTCGGGCATTTGACCGAAGAACATTGGACAAGTGAGGGGCATCCAGCGCAAGCGAACGTCCGCGCATACGTTATATCGAAAACGTAGCCGCATTTCGGACAGGTCAGCAAGCTTGTCCGCCCTCGCCCCTCGGTCAAAGCCTACCCCGACTGAGCGCGAGCGATTTTAACGGTTCCGCCGCTCATCAACACTTTTACCTGTTCGCCTACATCAAATGGGGGCTTGGCCGAACGCTTCGTAATTCCTCGGATTGTCGAAGAAATCATGACGAGACCTGTCGTAACGATCGGCCCCGGCGAAACAGCAACCGAGGCTGCAACCAAGATGGCGGAGGCTGGAGTCGGATGCTTGGTAGTCGTCGAAGGGGAAACGGTCCTCGGAATCGTGACTGAGCGAGACTTGGTGACGCGCATCGTTTCGAAGGGTAAGGATGCAAAGAAGGTGAAGGTTCAAGACTTCATGTCGTCTCCGGTGATCTCAGTAAGTCCTGAAACCCGCATCCTAGATGCTGTCAAGATAGTGAGTAGGCATAGGATCAGGAGGCTACCTGTCGTAAAGGATGGTAAGCTCGTCGGGATAATAACCGCTTACGATGCTGCCATCTACGGCTGGGGGATGCCTACTCACTAGCATATAAGCGAAGCAGATCACGCTTCACCTTGGCTACTCCGATTGCAGCTACGAGCTTGCCGAACCGCGGCCCTCTCCCCTTCTTAATCAAAGCCTTGTAGAGGGCTTTGAACAGCCTAGGCGGCCTAATTCCAGTCTCTTGCGCGACCTCGTATACAAGGTTGTGGACATCGATATCTCGCATGGACTTCTTAAGCTTCCTAGCGAACATGGCTATCTCGCGCGCATACTCGCCTATCCTTGTCGGCGAATACTCGAACTTGAGTTCCGGCGGTACATATCCATACTCGATCCAGTTCTCGATGTAGGGCCTGAGGTAGTAAATTCCGCTTGGATCTCCCAATCGCTTGGCGACCGCCTTCCAGCTATGCAATATCTGATAGTTCGCGAGGATGTCGACGAAGCTTACCTTCCACTTAATCCCTCCAGCTAGCTTGTACGCGAGAAGAGTTTTGTGCTCAGCTCGGGTCAGTTCCTCTCTGCCGACGAGTTCAGAGGCGTCCATGTAATCTTCATACAGCTTTGCCAAGCGGTATCCGGTCGGGTCGAACTCCTTGTTGTCGCTCACGTCCGGCTTGAATAGGAAGAATTTGAGGACTTCTGGAGGAACGAGGTCGAGCAGCTGCTGAACGTCGGCTCCCAGTCCAGTGGACTTCGAGTACTTCTTGCCTCTGAACAGCAAGAACCCATACTTGAAGCCGATCGGAGGCTCTCTTCGGAAGATCCTCCTATGGACCGCAACTGCTGTGTCCCAGCTGCCGCCGCGGGTATGATGATCGACTCCAGCTCCTTCGATCGCCACCCTTAGGAAGTCTTGGCGGCTCGGCCAGTCAAGCCTCCACAGAAGCTTGTAGCGATGGTCGGCAATCGTCGTCTCGCCTTCGTAGCCGCAACCCTCCGCATATCCAGCATCTTTTGAGCACGAGTAGGCTATCGTGTCGCCATCGAACTGCTCGACAGACGTCGTTCCTATCTTGCCACAGTTCTCGCATACCGGAAGCACGATGTCTTGCCATCCGGGAGGAAGCGTGCGCATCGAGACTTCTTCGAGCAACCGCTTGACTTCTTCGAGGCGCTGGATGAAGAGACGAGCATAGCGATCGTAACTGCCTTGTCGATAGAGCTCGTTGGCTCGAACGATCCCTGGTTTGACTTGAAAGCGCTCCATGACCTCGATCACTTGTTGCAGATAATGCTCTCCGTAGGACGGGCAACAGCCGAATGGATCTTCAACCTCGTGGAGAGGCTTGCCGAGCTCATCCTGCAATCGAGACCTGAGTTCCCTCAGCAGAGCAGGAATGCTGTCGAATGCATCCATCAAGTCTGCGACGAAGACGAATCTAGTCGCGTAGCCTTGATCGCGGAGGTAGTCGTTTATGGCTGATGGATACAGGAATTCGCAAACCGTTCCCAGATGGACTGGACCTGAAGTCGTTATGCCAGAAGCGATCACGAAGGGCTTCTGCTTTTCTCGAATGGTAGCTTCGGCGATCACTTCGACCCAATGCCGGATGCGACTCAAGTCAGGTCGTGTTAAATAGGTAATCAAAGCAAAAAGTTTCGACTTGAAGCTCTGCCTGCTCAGTTACAGTCCTGATGCCGAACGCATCTTGGCTGCTGCGGCTTATGCGACCAGTAGGCGCGAGAGCGCTAGGCTGTGCCTCAGGACGATAACTGAGGAGGAAATCAGGCGGATGCTAGAGTGGACTAAAGAGATGAAGCTGAGCTCAGTCTTAGACTTTCCATATTTCGTCTTCTGCTTCGAAGAGGTCTCGCGAGCTTTCACCCATCAATGGGTCAGGTACAGGATAGCGGCTCACATGCAGCAAAGTTTGAGGTATACCGAGGTCGATGTAGCGCTACGTGAGAGACCTTGGTTCGTCGTACCTCCTAGCATATTGAAGACCAACAACGAGAATCTGGTCGTTTCCTTCGTCGAGAGCCAGCTCCGAGCTGGCCAGGAGTATCGGAGAATGCTGAATGCTGGGATTCCAGTCGAAGACGCCAGGTTTTCGCTACCTGCTAGCACAAAGACGCACATAGCAACGGCGATGGATGGCGAAGAGCTGTTACACGTCATCTATCAGCGGTGCTGCTTTGATGCCCAATGGGAGATCAGAGCTGCTGGCTACCTGCTGTACGCAATGGGCCTCCTAGTCTCCCCGAGAATGTTCAGAGGAAGTGGACCTTCTTGCGTGAGCGAAGGAATCTGCAGGGGCAGAAGAAAGGGCGAGTGCAAGCCAGATGTTGAAGAGCTCCTGGCTAAGGTCGGCGAGAAAGTCGAGAGCTCTCGAAGTGACTTCGAAAAGTTGGAGCCCAAGCACGAGTTCGAGCTTGACTTTACGGATCTATTGGGATACCGCTCCTCGGCCAAGCTAGAGAAGGCCGTAGGAAGGCGCTTTGGGCTTGAGAGGCTGGACCTAAGCTTCAAGACGAAGCTTCTAGTGATGAAGGCGTAGCGGGCCCGGCCGGATTCGAACCGGCGACCTCCACCTCCGCAGGGTGGCGCTCTTTCCGCTGAGCTACGAGCCCGTCGATGTCTTCTTGCTATTGAGACGTTTTTAAGTCTGGGCAACAATCCTCCGCAACTTGCCCCTGGGGCCCATCTGGTGCAGCAATTGGTAGGAAGGCTAGGTGGCTAGCAATTTCTAATGAGGGTGCGGATTCCTAGCTGTTGATCCGCTAGTCCAGTGTAGCATGAGCGCAGGAGCTTCAGAGCAACGGAGGAGCAGACGGCGAGGGCAATGTATCGTTGAGGGGCGGGTGCTGGTGGACGATCCTCGGAGAATTGTGGAAGGGGCTGTAAAACGTTCCGGTCTAAGCCTGAGTAAGTTAGCAAGAGAGTTAGGCGTCGCCCGAAGCACTCTCCTACAGTACAGGGATGGAAAGCCACCATCCCCTGCACTATCTACGAGAGACTACGCAGGTATGGCGGAACAGCTCACGCGGTGGAAATAAAGGAAGCGCACTGGGGACAACGTTTGGGAGGGCGCCTCCACGAATTCTTTCACCAGAGGAATATAGTGAAATGGGCAGGAAGGGCGCTCTGGTGAGAAAGGAGAAGCTGAGAAGGAAAGCGGAGGTCTTGCTAGTACAGGCGCTGCGTGAGCAGACGCCAATCCTCAAGAAGGCGGTAGGTCTTCTCCTTGGAGATGGCGATTTCAGAAGGAACGGTCTGTTCAGGTTCTGCGCTCGTGAGCCTCAACTTCATGAGGAGCTTCGGCAGTGCGTAAAGGAATTGTGTAACTACGAGATGGCGCCTCCGCGAACGGAGGGGGCGAAACACGTCTCATACGTTCCGGCAATTCTCCGAGAGATATT
>CAYZOK010000001.1:25169-46414 GCA_964480335.1 uncultured Candidatus Bathyarchaeia archaeon
GAACGGAGGGGGCGAAACACGTCTCATACGTTCCGGCAATTCTCCGAGAGATATTAGTGATGCTAGGCATTCCGAAAGGCAAGAAGACTTAACGAATCCCGGCATTCCAAGCTTGCTGATGGAAGCTCAGGATGGCGATGAAGAGCTAGCGGTCGGTCTCTTAGAAACCGACGGAGCCATTGGAGAGAAGGGCGTCGTTTTCACCCAGAACATAAGGATTGGCGAAGGCAAGCTCTGCCGGACGTTACTACCGCTGTCACGGGAGGCAGGCATAGGACGAGCTGTTCCAGCGGGCGCGCTAAAAATGACCATGCCAGGATTATACGAAGGAATCCTCCAGAGGCGTAGGTCGAATCTTGTGGATGGACTATCTGCTGTGCTAGACAGGCTCGGAATAGGGCGTGGAGGCGCTTACTTAGCAATGCTTCGTTTAACCGAGAAAGGGCACGTAAGTGCGGTATGGGCCATAAATATTTTCAAGAAGGACTTGTCCAAACTGCCCTTCACCCTACCAAAGTGGCGGCGTCCTATCCTGGCTGGACGACGGGCCCTCGTGCGGTCTTAGTTAAGCCAAGCTATAAGGCTGAATTACATTCGCTCAGGTGCTTCGATTCCGAGCAGCGATAAGCAAGTTGAGAGCACGTTCTTGACCGACTTAACCAAGGCCAGCCTCGCGTTGCGTAGCTCTTCGGGTTTAGCCTTCAGAACGGGCAACTTCTCGTAAAACGTGCTGAACTTATCGGCTAGGGAGTTTGCGTACTCAGCTATCAAGTTCGGCCTAAGCTCGTCTGCTGCTTTTGCAAAAGCGTTAGGGAACTTCGCTACCGTGAGCACGAGATCACGCTCCACGGGCTCGATCAGGAGAGCTGGATCTGCTTCCTCGAGCCTTTCTGCCTTCCGCACAATGCTGCATGCCCGAGCGTGAGCGTACTGGATGAAGGGAGCGCTGTTCCGCTCGAAGTCTAAGACTCGGCTCCATTCGAAAAGTACGTCCCTTGCCGGATCGACCGATATCAAAGCGAACTTTATCGCGCCTATCCCGACCACCCGAGCTATGCTGCGCTTCTCTCTCTCGCTCAGGTGAGGCGAGCGCTTTGAAACCTCTTCATAGGCTCTTTTCGAAGATTCCTCGATTACTTCGTCCAGCGTTATGTACCGACCCCTTCTGCTCGACATCTTGAAGCCTGGCATCTCAACCAATCCGTAGGCATAGTGAGTCAGGCGTTGGGTAAGTTCGCGCTTGCCGAGCAGGCATAGAGCAACCTTGAGCTGAAGCTGACTAAGCACCTGCTCGGCTCCGACTACGTTTATCACGCGATCCGCTTGCTCGAACTTCTGCAACGTGTATGCTATGTCGCGTGTCGTGTAGAGGGTTGTTCCATCGCTTCTGGTTAGCGTGAGAGTAGGCAAGGCGTAGCCTTCGCCTATCCCCAGCAACGAGTGCAGCTGAAGAGCTTCGACGGCTTCCTTCGTTTCGAGCTCTAAAGCTCTCTTAACCTCCTTCACAAATGGAGTTGCTGCTAGCCTTTGCACAACTCTAGCGACCCGCCCACTCCAAACGAGCTCGCTTTCCCAATCCCAAGAGTCAAAGGATATTCCGAGAGAGCTGAGAGTTTGCTCGAATCCCCTCAAGCAATGTCCGCAAACCTCGCGAACAAGCTCCTTAAGCTCGCCCGACTCGTATGCGGCAATCATTTTTGAGACCTCTGCTTCAGGATCCTCTTCTGGACCTATGGCGTTAAGAAGCTCGTTGAATAAATCAGGCCACTTGCTTTCGAGCTCGGCAGCTATTCCGACCCATTCATCCAGCTTCTGCTTGAGCTTGCGAGCTTCCTCAGGGTCGGTCTCCTCCAACTCCTTCACCCTCCTGTTCAAGCTCTTTAGCTCGACCAAGCAGTTTGTGATGGCGTAGACCCTTCCGAGGAATTGGTCGGGCTTGCCTTCAATCCTGCGCCTAAGCTTTAGGTATCCATATGCCAATATTGCTACCTGCCTGCCGACATCGTTTATGTAGAAGTGAACTTTGACATCGTGACCTCGAGCTCTAAGCAGCCTTGCCAAGGCGTCGCCTAAGATGGGATTTCGAGCAGCTCCGATGTGGATCGGATGTATCGGATTGGCGCTCGTATGCTCGACTATGATGCGCTCGGGAACGTCGGCCTTTACGAGTCCGTATTCCGGATCGGTCGATGCCCTCTTGATGGCTATCCGGGCTAGCTTCGGATAGTTGATGCGGAAATTAATGTAGCCTGGCTCTACAGCTTGGACCTCTTCGGTCAGTTGAAATTCCGAGGGCTGTATTCGTGCCGCTATTTCTTCAGCTATCTCAAGCGGAGGCCTAGCCAGCTTCTTAGCAAGTTCGAAGCAGATCGAGGAGCCTAAGTCTCCTAGCTCAGGACTAGGAGGGAAGTCGAGCGGTACTTCCTTCACGGGAACCTCAAGATGCAGATTGCGGACTGCTCGAAGAATGGCCTCCTCACATTCTCGGCGAAAGAATCCGAAGGGGTCCTTAGAGATGCGGGCCCGGTGGGACTTGAACCCACGTTCTCCGGCTCCGGAGGCCGGCGTCTTATCCTGGCTGGACCACGGGCCCCGAGTTGATTGGCAGCCGACGCTCTTTAAGCTCATTCGACCGTGAGCCACCAAGCTCTGCGCTTGCCTTCCCGCAAGCCTGGATCGAACTCAACGATGGGCTTGCCGAGCTCCGCCTCCGACTTCTCTTTAATTCGCATCAGCCTGCCAAGCACCCTCCACCTGTTCACCCCCAGTAATCTAGCGAGCTCGCTGGTGGTCGCCCCCTTGTTCTTCAATAAGAAGTCGATGATCGTTCTGTCAACTCTATCTTCACAGAATTCGTAGACGTCTATCTCGCCTCGCTTATACGTCAGTAGCTCAAGATCGGCGAGGGTGTGTTTCAACTTGCTCAACGAGTCCTCAAGCTTGGTTATGCGTTCCTCGAGTTCTCGGAGCCTGTCCGGCTTTGGCATCTTGATTAGCTTCTCGATCACGGCTTCGCGAATGAACTGGCTTCGCTCTCGCTCGGGAACGCGAAGGAGCAACTCTTCGTACACGTTGTGAGGAATCTTGGCCGAGATGGTCACCATGGTTGGCTCGGGAGCTCCTTTCTTAGGCAATTCACCTGCACTACGAACCGACTAATTTATGGAGCGCGTATTCAAGGCTGATGCCGAAAAAAGTAGCGTACGAAGCCCCTTCTTGGGACTTCATATACGGGCTCCTCGTCAAGCTGGCTAGAGAGATCAAGGGTAGCGGTTTCAAGCCAGACATAATAGTCGGAATTTCGCGAGGGGGCTGGCCTCCAGCTAGGGTTCTCTCTGATCTGCTAGACAATCCGAATTTGGCGAATGTCAAGGTTGAGTTCTATCTCGACATCTACGAGACGGTCAAGGAGCCGAAGATTACGCAGCCCGTATCGACGAACGTCAAAGGAAGGCGAGTTCTAGTGGTAGACGACGTGGCTGATTCTGGGAAGAGCTTGAAGCTCGTAAAGGAACACTTGGCGGAGCAGGGAGCCTCCGACGTGAAGATTTGTGCAATCTACTACAAGCCTTGGTCGATACTCCTTCCAGACTATTATGCTCGAAAGACCGAAGCTTGGATCATATTTCCATGGGAGCGTTGGGAGTCTATCAAAAAAATCGGCAACAAGCTAAGGAAGCAAGGAAAGAGCCTGAAAGAAATCGAAGATGAACTTGTGATGATGGGCTTAGAACGTTCACTTGTCCGAGAATTCCTGCATGAGATACTTCGGGAAAGCGGATGATCAAGCAAGCTCCAGAGTACGGCAAGTGGATAGGCATAGCCGGGTTTGCTGGAATTAAGATAGCCAGTGTCGATAAGCTGCTGGCTCGAGTTCAAAAGGTTGCTGAGAACGCGCGCATTCAGCTTTTTGATGCGCGAAAGGTAGCAGGGTTTGATCACCTTCTGGTTGCTGCTTTGAACGCGCTAAGTGCATTTGACATCGGAATCAACATTTCGAAGAAAATCGAGGTCGAGGCACTCCTCTATGCTTCAGGCCAACGACAGATCCAGAAGGCCATCGAGATGCTTGGAATCAGCCCTGAGACCCGGGAGGTAGCTGCTGTTGTAGTCTGCAATGACGAGAGGACTATAGGGAATGCCATAAGCAGGTTGGAAGAGTTGCTGGGCAAGCGCTGCGACGGTGTCCTGGCCGTGACGGAGGAGAAGGGGGAGGCGCTCAGGAAGCTTTTCAAAATCTCGGATGCGGAGCTTGAGGCGAAACGAGGGCTGCAGAAGGAGAGGGCCATAACAGAGCTTATAGTCGAGCGGGTTGCGTTGCTTGCCGTTAGAGCTCGAGCTTAAGACGGAGGCTTTGTCGTTAAGTTGCTATTCCGTATGCGCACTCCTGCGCTTCAAATTGGAATTTAGCTGCAATTCTATGGGCTCGATTGTCGTACGGCGCGCTTGAGGATCGCACTTGAACCCGTGCATGATGCCTGTTGGATAACGATCAGCCAACCGCAGACGATTTTGGTAGCCTCCGGTAGCCTAGGGTGCTGACAGCACCCTGCTACACGTCACCATTCTTCCTCCTCTTCTTCCTCCTCCCACTCTTCGGCAACCATCGGCGAGCCATTTCTAATTGTTGGGTTAAAAAGTTTCTAACCTAGGCTTGAACTTAGCAAGGAAGTGTTAGCGTCGCTTTTCAACTGCTCCGAGTAGTGGACGGGCGCATTGCTGTTTGTGCAGCTGTCAGGACCACACGGAGTTGGCAAGACGAGCATAGCTGAATTCCTCTGCAGAAGGCGCGGCTATAGGCTCGTCAGCGAGGCTGAGCGGGCTATTCCCGAAGAACTGAAGCTCGGAGTTCCCGGAATCGAAGGATTTCGCTCAGAGATTTGGTTCCTAGTCCAACTCGCGTTACGAGAGAGCAGGCTTCGAGAGCTCGAGAAAACGCAAGGCATGTGCATCTGGGATCGCGGCCTCCTGGACATCTTAGCCTATACTCACGTGCTGACATCTGATGAGCATTATCGGCTCATCAGAACGCTGGCGGATAGACTGCGGCTCACAAAGCCTCACCTCGTGATCTACTTGACAGCCAAGCCCGAGACCATCCTCAAAAGGCTCCTCGGCAAGGGAGTGCGCGAAGACATGAGGTACATCGAGAAGCTGTTAGACGCTTTCCGCATTGAGTTCGGCGCTTGGAGCGGAGACAAGGCAGTGCTCGATACTGATGGCCTCGGCCTGGAAGAAGCCGCCGATAGGCTAGGTTCGCTCATCGACGATTGGCTTAAGCGTCGGCTTGGGGGTTAGCCGCTACTCTTCTTCGATCTTACCGACTGCTTCTTCGAGCTCTCTTCGTGACACTCCGTACTTGCTCATAGCCTCTTCGGACACGAGCAGAGGAACGCCGCTTCTAAGAGCGATCGCTATTCCATCGCCAGGCCTTCCAGCGAATTCCTTCGGCCGCTCTTCGCAGACCCTGATCGATAAAGCCATGGAAAACCTGTCGTCTGGCGTCAACGCTATGGAAACCTTCTCGATTATTCCGCCGAACTCCTTTAGGAGCGAGAGAAGGAGGTCGTAGTAGAATGGAAGCTCGGTCTCGATTCCTTCCAGCATGACTCTAATCGATATAGCCTCGGCGTATCCGACGAAGATCGGCAGGAATCGATCCCTCTCATCGCGAAGGACGACGATTGGAGCTGGACCTCGCCTCGTCATGACGGTGTAAACGCCCGTGACTTTAGTCTCGACGAAGGATGTCATTCTGCAGCTACTTCTACTACCCTTCCTACAGCGCAGCGGCGCAGCACCTTGGTTATCCTGATCATCACGCGATCTCCAGGAGATGTGTTAGGTACGAAGACCACGAAGCCCTCTATTCTGGCTATGCCATTTCCTCGTCGGCTTACTTCGCTTATGTCGACTACGTATTCCTCGCCCTTTCTAACTGGTTTCGGAGCACGCGCCCTTCTTGATCTTCTCTCCATTTCTTTGACGTGCAGGATAAGCTGAAGCTTAGGAGAGAAGAATTCTCGCCTAACTTAACAGCTCACCCTACGCCAGAGTGGAATGTTCCTATTTAAAAGGTCTTAGCTAGCCGGCTTGAACCTGTCCTTTAGCTTCTTGAGCACCTTCGGCAACGTTGTGTACTCCATCTCTTCTGGGCCCAGTCTTGCAGGCATGAACTCACCATGTTGCCTCATGTAGGCAGTAACTTGGTTGGCTATCCTCCTTGCTTCGTCGAAGGCTGGGTCTGCGAACAAGTCAGCGGGTTCGCTCCCGTAAAGCCCGACTAGTTCGCCATTGCAGATGTTGAAGCCTAAAGCGACGCAACGTGGAGGCCCGTCGAAGACCGTGCAACGAGCATCCTTCAAGCCGACAGGCATCAACGGTCCATAATGTGATCCTCTCATCCAGCCGGGAACCAAGTGCGGAAATGCGAATGCTGACAGGACCTCTCCGACTGCCGGAAGACCGTGTTGACATCGAATTACCAGAGCTGGATCGTCCTTGCCTACATAGCGACCTGCGATCAGGCTTAGCTTCGTGGTACTTGCTGCAGCTGCTATGAGTCCGTCTTCGGTTCGGAAGATCCGCTCGATTATGTACCGCTCAGTCGTGCCGATTAGCGAGATTAAGTCGTACATTTCCTCAGGACAGCGAAGGTCGACGGCTTTCCCTTCCTTCACGTCCATCACCCTGAACGTGAAGCCACTATGCATCCTTGGGTCGATGATCAATCCTGCCGTGTTGTACGGATCGGCAAATATCTTGAAGAGTGGCAGGTTCCAAGCACCCGGGCTCGTCTTGTCGGCGGCGAGTACAATCACGGGTTCGCTCGGCCTCTCCTCGAATTCCATTTCGGCTACGCCAGGCCCCATCCCTTTGACCGTCCCGGCGAACGTCTCCTTCAGCAAGTCTTGACCTGCAGCGTACAGCTTCATCGGCTTGCTGATCTTCTCGGTTACTCTATTCAGTATGTCCCAAGCAAGCTCATGGATTTGCGGACAAGCCTCACCTCCATCGTGCGTCATTAGGAGCTCGAGATCGTCGCCGCAGTTAAACACAAAGTAGTCGATTATCTGGCCCTCCTTCTTGGCCCTCTCGAGCATTTCGCGAGCGAGTTCTATCTGCTTAGGATGGACAACGTGATGGCCAGCTACGCTGCCGACATCCGCTTTAATCAGAGATACTGTTACCTTCATCAAGCTCTGATGGGCTTGCTAGAACTTTACGTTTCCTAAGCCAAAAAGCTCGTAGCTGAGGTCTAGCTTTTTAACTGGACTCTTAATTGCTAACGATATTGCCGCGCGTCGAAGCCCCTTTCATCCTCGTCAACTTCAAGGCGTATGCTGAGGGCTCTGGAGGAAATGCCATCAAGCTCGCGAAGATAGCTGAGGAAGCTTCGCTGCAAACTGGAGTTTGTATCGGAGTTGCCGTTCAACCAACCGACATAGCGCCGGTTGCTCAACAAGTTTCGATCCCAGTGTTCGCTGAGCACATAGATCCGATCAAGCCTGGCAGCTACACGGGACACGTTCTTCCCGAAGCTGTCAAGGAAGCTGGAGCAATTGGGACTTTGATCAACCACTCCGAGAGGAGGCTCGTCTTAGCTGACATCGAAAAAGCCGTGCTCAGAGCGAGAGAAGTTGACTTGTTCACCGTCGTATGTGCAAATACTGCTGCGGTGAGCTCGGCAGTTGCAGCTCTAAAACCGGACTCGGTTGCAATCGAACCTCCAGAGCTCATTGGAACTGGAATTCCGGTGTCGAGAGCGAAGCCTGAAGTCGTGGTAGAGACAGTTGAGCTCATCCACAAGGTGAATCCAGATGTCATGATCCTATGCGGTGCTGGAATAACCAAGGGCGATGACGTTGCAGCCGCGCTTCGGCTCGGAACAGAAGGAATCGTCGTGGCTAGTGGGGTAGTCCAAGCCAAGGATCCCAAAGCTGCCCTCCTCGATCTAGCTCAAGCAGCCGTGCAGGTCTAGCGTGAAGGTCGAGCCTGAATGTGCTATCTGCCTCGTCAGCAGGGCTTGGAAAGAGATCGAGAGGGCGACTAGCGATCCTCTACTCCGCTTCAGCACGATGCGAGCCGTCGTGGAAGCGATCGCTCGAGGGTTTAAGCCGGATGCTGTTCCAGCGAGGCTAGGCACTCTGCGCGATCGCATCGTGAAGAGCATGAGCGGAGTTGATCCATACGCGCGGGATAAAGCCGAGCTCAATAGGCGTGCATTAGAACTGCTACCCGCATTCGAGGAGCATATTGCAACGATCTCGGATGACGAGGAGAGGTTTCGAATCGCCTGCTTGGCATCGATAATCGGGAACACCATGGAGCACGACGTGCGAGGGCATGTGCTCAATCTAGGAGCGCTAGAAGGCGCTTTGCTCCGTGAAAGACTGGCGATAGATGATGTCCCAAGAATATTCGAAATCGCCGAAAGGGCGAAGCTGGCGGTGTTTCTAGCAGATAACGCTGGCGAGATTGCTTTCGACAAGCTGCTCGTCAAGGAGCTGAAGAAGCTCGGGGCAAGAGTCGTGGTTGCTGTTAAGTCGGCTCCAATCATAGATGATGCAACGGTGGAAGACGCCGAAGCTGTCTGTATGGACAGAGTAGCGGATCTTGTTGTGACTACGGGCACGGACTGCGTCGGCCTGCTCCTGGATGAGATCTCTGATGAGATGCGGCAGATGCTCAAGCGCTGTGATTTGATCGTCGCCAAGGGAATGGGGCACTACGAAACCTTCACCGAGCTTGATGGCGTGCTCGGAAAGCCCGTTGCGTTGCTATTTAGAGCGAAGTGTAACCCTGTAGCTAAGCATGTAGGAGTCTCACGCGGCTCGAACGTAGCGCTACTCAGGAGGTGCTGACTACTTGGCTGCTTTCGTCACGATTATTCGGCCTGCTTTGGGAACATTGAGCTCCAAAGCTCCTTTGAACGTCCTCGTATAGCCGTTCTCGATCCGAACTTCATCCCCAACCTCGACTTGATCTACCTGATCTCGCCATAGATTCAGGGTTGTGCTGCCAGTCCCATCGTCGAGCGTAGCCTTGGCAAAGCGAATAGGGCCGTAGCGCGTTTCAAGAGTTCTCTCCTCGCCCTTCTCGGTTATAATGCCAACGACCGTTATCCCGCTCATGCCAGCACGAAGGTCGCTAATCCTTACCTTAGCCACCTTGAAGCTATCCTGAATCGGCGCGATCAGACTTAACGTTTCCTTAAAAGAGTATTACAAGTCAGCGCTAGTGTCACCCCGCATCAAAATGAGCGATATCACAATCAGCCCAGCCACGATGCGCAAGTTTCATCAGTAGCCTTTTACAGTAAGCTACACCACTGGATTCGGCGTGCGCAAAATCAAGCCCGAAATAATCGCAGACACCCGCGAGAGCAGCACAATCATAGGTCATCTCGAAAGGCTAGGCGCTAGGATCAAGCTTCAGATGATATCGCCTGGCGACTACATAGTTGCAGAAGGATTCGCGGTCGAGCGTAAAAGCTTCGGCGACTTCCTTAGGTCTATCTTCGACAAACGGCTCTTCGAACAGGTGAGGCGGCTAAGCGGAGCATATCCTAGGCACTGCTTGCTCATCGAAGGCGATGTCGGCTACGAATTGGCTCATTTGAGAAATCCGCTGGTGTTCTGGGGAGCCTTGTCCAAGCTGGTAGCCGAGTTCGGAACTCCACTCGTGTTCACGGTGAACGAAGAGCAGAGCGCTGAATTCCTCTTCAGCTTAGCTAAGAAGTGCCAAGAGGAGAGGCCTGAGGAGCTTTTGGTGGCCCGCTACAAGCCGAAGGCCTACAGCTTGATGCAGATGCAACTCCTAGCAGTTCAGGGATTGCCGGAGATTGGACCCACGCTAGCCGATAGACTCTTGCAAAGGTTCAAGACGGTGAGAGGGGTCTTCAAGGCTCATCCGATCGAGCTTAGATCGATTCCAGGAATCGGTTCTGAGAAGGAAAGGAAGATAACGCGATTTCTAGACGCACCGTACTTGGCGCCTGAGCGCTCGAATCGATAGCGATTAAGGGCAAGCAGAGTCTGGTCTTACGTGGGCCTGTTCGAGATCTACCTAGCGAACTTGATCGTGATGGTACTCATGTTTGCCGTGCTGGTGTTTCAGAGCTTGGATCGAACTCAAGAATTTTCAAGTCATGTGGCGAGAGCTCGAGTGGCGCAGAATATCGGATGCTGCCCGAAGGGCGCTCGAAGAGGAGCGCAAGCTATTCGAGAGGATTGAAGGAGGAGAGGAGCTCTACCGATTGCTCTGCGAGATCTTTGGCGTTCGTTCTAGAGCCTAGACCTCTTCGACTGAAACGGCCGTAAGAGTCTCGACGCGCCAGCCAGTTTCGTAGGCGATCTGCATAGCGAACTTCACCGCTGCTTTCTCATCAGGCGCTTCGTAGACGATGACTCCGTCGTATCGGCCCAGCGTGAAGCATATGCACCTTATCTCGATTCCCTCGGGAGCCTTCAGCTTCTTGAGGTAGTCGACGGCTTCAGGGCCCTTGGCCTTGGGAGCTAGCAAGGTGATGAAGGTTGGCAAGGCGATGCTTCGTTAGCCAAGTTGCGCTTAAGCCTTACCTTTCATCGCTTTCTCCACCAACAATTCGGCCATCCGCATGAAGACCTCAGCGTCGTCCAGCGCTTTCCTCGCGACATCCTCTCCTACCTCGGCGAGAGGTTCGTACTCGACTCTCTCCCTCGTCGCTCCCATAGTCGGCAGGATCGCGCCGAAACGCGCATTCACTTTGCCTGCGGAAACGTAGAGACGACCAAATTCCGATGCGAGCCCGGTGTGCGTCCTGGGCTTGGAGCCTTGACGAGAAGGAGGGCCTTCGCAGCATGGTAGGTAGCGTAGTAGGCCCGGATGATCGAGTCCTCGAAGAAGCCCTCTTTGAAGTCCCCTCTGGCTCTTTCGAGCCTTCGCCTTGCCTTCCTCAGGTGGGCCTCGACAAGCGGCTTGAGCGCCTTCGCTCTCCCATAGCCTCCTTGAGGAATGGGCTTCCCAGCCTGAGCAACCTCCTCGCCTCATTTTTCTCATAGACGTGAAGCGATATCGGTAGCCCAACGGAGGCTACCATAGGCTCGATTAGCTCGTACAATTGCCTAGTCAGACCATACCAATCAACACCTGGCCGGGCGATGACGAGGAGATCGATGTCGCTGCCTTCGCGCACTTCTCCTCTCGCGACGCTTCCGAACGGGACTACCTTTTCGATTTCGACCGGAAAATGGGCGCGGATGAGCGCTGCAGCAGCCCTGGCAAGGGTTTCAGCTTCGACCTGAGTCCTTTGAGACGTTATGATGCCTTCCCTCCTAGCGTACAGCTTCCTAGGTATGAAGCCAGGACCGCTTCTAGACTCCCTTACTATCAAAAGACCTTTGGCAACAAGATGGTCTAGATAGCGCTTGAGCGTCTTATCGCTTGAGAGGATGCCTCGCTTCTGCAAGCGTCTTAGTAGCGCGCGAAAATGAATGCCTTCATCGGGCACCTCGCTCAGAATGGCATCTGCTAGGTACTTCTTCATCTAGGCCTATTAGTCAGGAGAGGACTAATTTTTGTCGTAGAATTACGACATTAGGCTCTTCCTCGGCTACTCTTGGCGAATTATACAGTGCGCTCTCCACGCCTGCGTAGCAGCCATAAAAAATCGACATCAGCCCTTGCGCTTCGACAGAACTTCTTCGGCTTTTTCGATGAGCTCGTGCGCTTTATCTGCAGGAAGGGTTACGTTGGCTGCATATGCGTGGCCATCAGCGACTCCGCCCAGCTCCTTCGATGCTTCGGCGAGAAGCTGAAAGGCATTCGGCATCCTTCCAGCATCGACTAGTCCTCGCAACTTCCTGGGAAGCCTGACCGAGACCTTCACCAAGTCCTGCCTGAGCTTGCCCCAACCCGGTATCTCGGGCGGGACGCGTATCATGCCGAATATGTACTTGTCGGGCTTGATCAGCCGAGCCTGATACGATAGAAACGAGCAAAAGGTTCCTATGACCTTAGTACCCATGCCCACGTAGAGGTTTCCAGAGTCGAACCACTGAATGTTCCCGGTCTCGTTGAGCCCCTTTCGGTAGAGAATGGCAAGCATGCGCTTGTTAGCCGATTTGCGCTTCGCTTCGAGCTCTTCAAGCTTAGCTTTGATCTCGGGAGTCATGCCCTCAAGGCAAGCCCTGATCCCAAGCTCAGGCCCACCGACGTAGTACCCGACTGCTCCCAGGATCTGCATGGCCGAGAACAGATCGTCGACGTACGCGCCGAACTTCTTGATCTTGTATCGCTTTCCGACCGGCTCTACTACGCCGACCTTGAGCGCCTCGTCCAAGACTAGCTTGTTCAAGCCTACGAAGCCCTCGGGAAGTTCGCAGCTACCGATCAAAGCGATATAGGAGAGGTCCACGTTGTGATCACTCAGCTCCCGAGCAAAGAGATAGCAGCACGTTGCTCCCGAAAAGTCGCTCTCTCCTCTAAAGCCGAAGTGCTCTAAGTTTAGGTCGTAAACCAGCTGATCCGTTGCTAACCTCGGGTCGTGATGATCCAAGATAGTGACTAGATTGTGCGATCTATTGCACATTGAGATGAAGTCTGCATGCGACGATCCGATGTCGGTATAAAATATGAGGGCGTTCTCGCGTTCGTGCAGGCTCTCGACGACTTCCGGGTACACTTTCTCAAGGCAGAGCGTCTTAACTTCGAATCCCTCTCGCTCGAGGCATGCCTTCGTCAGAGCTCCGGAAGCAAGGCCGTCAGCATCGTCGTGATGTATGAGGGTAATGCTTCGCGTCGTTGCGCTCCTTAGCTTTGAGATGGCTTCATGAGCCCTAGCTTCAAAACGCTCCAGATCCGTCAAGCTAGCTCTATCTCTTGAGAACTCCTTTTCACTAGAATCTTCCTCAAATGCTTGACATCGAATTTTCCTCCTTTCTAGATAGAGAACAGTTTCTAGTTCCACCCCATCTATATTGGCTGTTGGGCTTCGTACGATCTAAGCTAACCATCATCAACCTTACGCGTAGCAAGCGCGCAGAACTGAATTTTCTAGTCGACACCGGTTCTCGGTATACGGTCATACCACCGGCTATAGCGGAGAGGTTGGGCATAAAGCCACTATTGAGGACAAGGGTAATCACAGTTGACAAGAGGGAGGTTGAGACCAACATAGGCGTAGCGTTTCTGGCCGCTTTAGGAAGGGAGGCTCCAGTATTCGTTGCCATACTCGAATCTCCAGAGCCTTTGCTTGGGACCGAAGCGCTGGAAGCTCTCGGATTCTCCGTGGACCCTACAACTGGAGAATTGAAGCCGACTAGACCCTATGCTGAATACTTACTTCGGGTGTCAAAGAAGCCCTCATCGCAAAGCGAATAGTGCCCTCGAGACGGGTGCTAAAACAGCGGAACCACTTTAGCTATAAACCTGTCAGATCAGCTTCACCTTCGGCGAGAGCCTCCTCTCCGTTAGAACCTTCTCTAGATACTCGACGTCGATCTTCTCCCTCCAGCTCGCCATGATTCTTCTGAGATCGACCTTGTCGCGTTCCGCGTATCGGTCGGCTTTGTAAGCAATGAGCTCCTCCAGCGGCTGAATCGAAACGTGCAATTGCCTGAGCTTGACCTTAGCAGCTCTCTTGAAAGTCTCCTCGTCTACGTACTCGGGCTTATCCGGAGGCATTCCGTAGTGAAGTTCGACGCTAACGCCGGACTTCGTCGCGCCGCAGCAAGTAGGATCAGTGGATTTCATCCTGAATCCTCGCCTTGAGAGAGCCCTCCAAGCGCGATCCCGGTCCTCACTTCGTATGAAGATGTCGGTGCTCCACGTCTCCTCCTTAGATTCGGGGCAGTAGACGTTGACCGCATCTCGTCCTCCTATCACGAAGCGAATGTCGTCATCCAGAAGGGCCGATGCAGCTTCATAGACGATCGAGGCTCTAGCCCCCAAAACTTCTGAGAAATCGGCGACGATCGGATTTCCCTTGCAGTCTATCCTCCGGTAGAGAGCGCACCCGACCTCAGCTCTGTGCTGGCAATCCCGCCCTGCTCTGAGGAAGGCGCACGCGATGGACGTCACAGCGCCTCTTCGACGCGTTACTACGATTGGGACGTGCTCTTGGATGCGGTCGCAGTAGACGAGGATCCTCAAACCACTAAAGTAGAGATCGCAGCCGCTCTAATTCTGTTGGTGAAGTGCGTTAGATGCGGTTCGCCGATGAAAAGAATCGCTAAGAAGGTTCGAAGGAAGGTTGTACGCATCACGTATGTCTGCGAGCAGTGCGGACGCTAAATAGCGAATCTTGCTTAAATGCTCAGGATTGAGGATTGAGGAAGGAGCCGATGTCCTATTGTACTTGGACCCAAAGCGAACTTTCTTGATCAGGGTAAAGCGAGGCGGCGAGTTGCATACCCACAGGGGAGTGGTAAGGCACGACGACTTGATCGGAAAGCAGTACGGCGAGGCAGTCGCATCGAGCATGGGAGCCAGATTCGTGGCGCTGAAGCCTACGGTGCGCGACTATGCCATGAAGATGGCTAGGAGGACTCAGATCATCTATCCGAAAGATGCTTCGCTCGTCATCTTGCACACGGGTATCGGACCTGGAAGCCGGGTGGTAGAGGCGGGAACTGGAAGCGGCGCCTTAGCGTGCTATTTGGCGCACTTCGTCAAGCCGGATGGCAAAGTGTACAGCTATGAGGTCCGCGGAGAATTCGTCAAGCTGGCGCAGAAGAATATCGAAAGAGCCGGGCTTTCGCAGTACATCGAGGTCAAGCGCAAGGATATAACGAAGGGAATAGACGAGCGGGACGTAGACGCGGTTGTGCTAGACCTAGCAACGCCTTGGGAGGTAATCCCGCACGCTTACGAAGCCTTGAGAGGAAGCGGATCGTTCGCTTCGTTCAGTCCTACGATCGACCAAGTCGTGAAGACGGTGGAAGAGCTGGATGAGCACGGATTCGTGGACATAGTGACCGTCGAGAGCCTACTGAGGAGGCTTCGAGCGATTAGGGGACAGACGAGACCTGAGACTTTGATGATAGGTCACACGGGATACCTAGTGTTCGCGCGGAAGGCTATCGTGCAGTCCTCGGAGCTCGAGTTTTGACGGCCGATTTCAGATTCTTCAGGCAACTTCCATCTCCGAAGATCAGCAAGCCCCGCTCAATCGCATCTATTACGAACTGATTGCCTCTCTCTATGGCAGCTAATGCTTCGTCGACCGTGAAGGCTGTCACTTCGAGATCTGTGTCTGCTACCGCCCTCAATAGGAACCTTCTATCTCCAGGCTCGTAGTTGAGGATCGCGAACACGTCTACGTCACTCATTCCCTTAACGAACTCGCCTCTAGCCATGGAGCCAGCGATCAGGAGCAATCTTGGCTTCAGAATCTCGACTATTTCGGCTAGAGCGCTTTGCAAATCACGAGCAAACTTTCGAGCTGAAGGATTCCGCTCAAAGACCGCTTCGAGCTTCAGCCTGCTCAAACTTTTAGCCTCTTCCTCACGAAATCGACGACTAGGGCTGCAGATTCGATTGCCGACTTCGCATCTCGTTCTGCGTAGTGGACGTATGAGGGACCAGATGGCCACACGTTCGGATATCTGGATGGAAGGTAGAACCTATCGAGCATGGAGCCTCGCTCGAGCAGATCGTCAGGAATTGGCATGCTTTCTCTCGTCAGCTTCAGCAACTCAAAGACGCTATGAATAGTCTCGTACCGAGCGACTTCCTTTATGAGCAAGGCTTTAGCCGCTTTCTCGGCGGCCTGATGAGCGTGGAAGCAAGATCGTGCATATCTCCTCTCTCTGTACAGAATCTTTGCGATCTCCAAGTCCTCGATCGCATCAAGAAGCCAATCTGCTGCTCGAGCTCGGCTCAAGCCACTGCGAGTAGCCGGAGATTAGATAAAGCGATGTTGCTTTCGCATTTTAATAGCTATGCCAGCTAGTTAGCAGAGAATGGCGGGACTAAGGGTCTTAGGAAAGACCCTTATAAGGGTCCTCTTAGGAGAGACCGCCGTCGAGAAATTCAAGAAAGTTACGATAGTAACCCTTCCCACTTTGGCCGACGTAATTCTTCGCGAGATCGGAAGGGTCGGCATAGTTCAGTTGCGGGAGGTTCCAGATCCTGAGTATGAGCAACTTAAGCGAGCTGGGCTCGTTAAGCGAATCGAGATTGAGCTTAGGGAGTTCTGGGAGACGCTTCGAGATTCTTGTAGGGATGTACTCGAAAGAGCAAGACCCTACGTCAGGCCTGAGGAGGTTCGAGTTTCCCTCGAGGACTTAGAGGCGCTCAGCAAGGAGCCAGCTAAGGCAGTCGAAAAGTTGCTACCTGAGATAGAATTCATAAAAGGCAAGATAGAGGGGGTCGAAGCCAGGGTTGCTTCTATCGATGAAGAAATCGCGAGAGTAAACGAGAGAGCCAATGCCGAAGCTCAGGCAATTAGGGGCCAGATCGAAACGATAAACAAGCTCCAGCTCCTCTCTAAAGCTGCCGAAATTCCGATCAGGGAGCTTCGCAAGTACTTGGCAGTCGGAGTTGTGAAGGCGAAGGCTTTCAAATGGATTAAGCCTTCTCTTGAAGCGCATCTCGAGAGGATACGCGGCGTAAGCTACGAAGCCATCAAGCTACCTCCAGACGTATTCTTGCTCTTCTCTGGATCTGAAGAATCTAAGTTGCGCGTTAGAGCAATTCTTTCGATCTTAGGCGAGGATCTGACCCCCGCTGTAAGGGAAGTTGCCAGAATGAAAGAGCTTACTAAGAAGGAAGAAGAGCTTCGATTCAAGCTTCAAGCCGTTGAGGAAGAGAGGAAGGAAAAACTATCCAAGCTAGCGAAGAAACGCGCAAGAATTTCGAGGACTCTGAAGGAGCAGCTAAGGGAGTGGTTAAGGAAGCGCAGCAAACTCCTCGTGAAAATCAAAGCTTTGGACGAGATAGCGCGCATACGGACGCTTGAAGAAATCGACCAACAAGTTCTGAGGAGTAAGCACTTTACCATAATTCAGGGCTGGGTGCTAAAATCTAGCATATCCGAGCTTGAAGGAGTGTTAGCTAAAATTAGGGGGAAAGTTGGCAATCTCCTAACAATATGCTATGAAGATCCCGATCCTCGCAAGGAAGCTGTTCCGAGCATAATGGACGTACGCTTTAGATTCCTCAGGCCGCTCCAAGGTCTAGTAAGGCTCCGCGGCGGGTGGCCAGATCCGCGGGAGATAAACCCAACGCTCATCTGCACAGCATTTTACGCATTACTCTTCGGCTTCATGTTCGGCGATGTCGGACAAGGCATTGCTCTCATGGCCATTGGCGCATTTCTGATCAAGAAAGCGCGAGGTTTCTTCCAGAAGGCCGGGTATTTGCTCTTACCAGCAGGAGGAGGCGCCACGCTATTCGGCTTCCTCTATGGAGAGGTCTTTCTGGTACACGTGATGGAGCCTTTACTGCTCAGCCCGTTGTATCAGCCAGGCCTACTCTTCAGGATAGCTTTGGGAATTGCGGTAGCCGAAATGTGTGCCGGATTGGTGTTAGCTATGATCAACTGCTACAAGATGGGTGAGCCGACGCGAATGATTGGAGAGCGCGGGATTGGTTTCATTTTGTTCTTGATCGGAATCTACGTGTTCGGGCTCGAATTTCTGAGAGTGGGCGACATCTTCGCCATGATGCAACACTGGTCATTCGGTCTCATAGCGGGAGGAGTAGCGCTCGCAACCATTGAGCCGATCGTGACAACCATCGTGACCAAGCATGGCTCGTTAGCGGATGCCATGGGAAAAAGCGTAGCTGGACTCATCGTCGTCTTCGTCGAGGGGTTGTGCAACTTCTTCTCCTTCCTGCGAATCGCGGCTTTCGCCCTTGCTCATGCATGCCTAGGTGTCGCATGCGAGGCTCTGTCGCATGCGCTCGGTCCTGCCATTGGTATCGTGCTAATGAACTTGATTGCGATGACTTTCAAGTTCATAGCGTGTTCAGTCCACGGCCTTCGACTGCTCTACTACGAGGTCATGGACAAGTTCTACTATGGAGGGGGGCTGCCATTCCAGCCTTTCACGCTTAAGCTATCATAAAGGAGTGGTTGCTCCCATCGGGAGAGTTATTAGTTGTGCCGAATCGTATCTAAGCTGTAGATGACGGTTGCCGACATCTATAAGATTATCATGTTGCTCGCAATCGTGTTGGCTATAATCGGAAGGCGGTTTGCTACAGTCGAGACGATGGCGGTGAGCGTTGCACGGATTGTTTACACGAAGGTTAGGTGTCTTCAGACAGGCATGCTCTCCTACAATATGGCCTATGTCATCATCGCACTACTGCTAACGCTACTTATCTTGTTTCTAGGAGTCGGCTGATGCTAATGCCATATCAGCTCCTGTAGATAGTACTCGTTCCGCTAACGTTTGTTCCGCTGGCTTACCTTACTGGCTCTAAGTACGGGAAGCGTGCAGGTTGGATAGCTGCGGCATCGCTAGTCTACGTTCTATTCGTGATCCTTATGGCCGCCTTAGAAGGAGGTGCGTTCGAGGAGTACGCATGGGTTCCGGCTATAACGCTAAAGTTTGGCTTGCTAGCCGACGGAATGAGCACACCAGTTTTGCTCACAATTGCCTTTCTATCGGCTTTGATCGCAATCTACTCGATCCCGTACATGGAGCATCGAATAGTCGCGGAGTACGGCGGTCCTCGCAACACCGCTCATGCGATCTATTACTCGCTATACTTGCTATACGCCGTCGGCATGATGGGTACAGCGCTTGCCGCGAACCTGATCGAGTTCTACATGTTCTGCGAGCTCATGTTAATCCCCTCTTGGGCTTTGATCTACTTCTACGGCTATGGAGAGCGAGTCGCGCTCATGTACTTTCTGTGGACGCACGCGGGCGCGCTTTTGCTACTGGTCGGCATCTTCCTGATCTACACTCGCCTCTAGCTTGGAGATAGTCGACATATCTAAGCTAGCGGCTGATCCGATCGCTATCTGGATCGCGGTGCTGATCTTAGTCGGATTCTTCGTCAAAATGGCTGCGTTCAGCTTGCATATCTGGTTGCCTTATGCACACGCCGAAGCTCCAACCCCGATAAGCGCTCTGCTAAGCTCGGTCATGATCGGGATCGGAGCTTATGGGGCCATTAGAATAATAGTTTTGCCGCTTCACGAAGTGTTCGAAGGGCTTAGTGCCTTGATACTAGCATGGGGCTTGATCACCATCATCTATGGAGGGTTATTGGCCCTTGCTCAAGACGACCTGAAGAGACTTCTTGCTTACTCAAGCATCAGCCAGATGGGATACCTAATCGTCGGAATGGCATCCGCCGTTACTGCTGGATTAACGGGAGCCGTCTTCCATTATGTCAGCCACGGCTTAGGCAAGTGCATTCTCTTCGCAGTTGCAGGAATCTTGATTTGCCAAGCTCACGGCATCCGCAGCATAAGCAGGCTAGGAGGGCTGGCTTCCAAGATGCCCCTCTCAGCCGTCGTCTTTGCAATCGGATTCTTCACGATAGCGGGGGCTCCTCCGCTGGCAGGATTCATGTCGAAGTTATTCATTTTCAAAGGGGCAATCGAAGCTGGTCTCCACGGAGTGTCTATCAAGCTCGCTTTAGCAATATTGGCTTTATTCTCAACAATAATCACAGTCGCTTACGCGCTCCGGACTATTCGCCGCGTCTTCTTTGGCTCACTTCCAGATCATCTTAAGGATGTTAAAGAAGCTCCACTCGTGATGACCGTGCCACTGCTGATCCTATCGGTTCTCTCTGTAGTTTTTTATCCTGAGGCCATAGTTGCCCCCTTGGTCAAGGCGATCGGGGGAGCGCCGCCTGCTCCGCCGTAGGGTCGCTCTTCGGCGAATATCAAAAGTCAGCTAGCAGGAAAAATCTTCTTTTTAAGCTTGGAATAACGTAAGCGATGTCTCGGCCTATAGGCATAATTCGGAGGGTAAGCGGATACCTTGTCATCGCTGATGGGATGGCTGGTTCGAGAATCGGAAATCTTGCCGAAGTCGGGGAACCTAGGATCATTGGTGAGATCATCAGGCTCTTCGAAGGCAAAGCTGCAATCCAATGTTATGAAGATACGACTGGCCTCAAGGTAGGTGAGCCAGTCTATGACGCCGGGAGGAGCATCGAGATCGAGCTAGGACCGGGATGGATAGGAACCATTCGCGATGGTCTTGGTAGATCCGAAGCCGAAATGCTGTCAGTCGCAGGCGACTTCGTCAGGCGAGGTCTCAAGCTTTCCATCTTGTCTCGAGGCAGGAAGTGGTCGTTCGCTCCCAAGGTCAAGAAAGGTGAGCAGGTAGTCGAGGGCGACGTTCTGGGAAGCGTCCCTGAGTTAGCGGTTGAGCATCGCATACTCGTTCCTGTCGGAGTGCAGGGAACCGTGACCGAGATTTATGAAGGAGAGTTCACAGTCGCTGAACCGATTGCCCACTTGGAGACAAAGGAGGGCAAAGGGATCGAGTTGACCATGATGCAGACATGGCCCATCAGGAGGGCAAGACCCTTCAAAGAGAAGCTCAGGCCAGCAGAGCCCCTCATAACTGGCCAGCGGATTATTGAGACGTTCTTCCCGGTCGCCAAAGGCGGAGCTGCAGGCATTCCAGGCGGATTTGGGACAGGCAAGACTGTGCTACTACAGCAAATCGCTAAGTGGGCTGACGCCGACATAGTCATTTACATCGGCTGTGGAGAGCGGGGAAACGAGATGGCTGATGTCATCAACAACTTCCCGAAGCTCAGCGATCCGAAGACGGGCAAGAAATTGATCGAGAGAACAATAGTCATCGCCAACGTCAGCAACATGCCCGTTTCAGCTCGTGAAGCTAGCATCTACGTTGGGATAACTCTTGCAGAGTACTTCCGAGATCAAGGCTACGATGTCGCTTTGATGGCCGATTCTACTTCGAGATGGGCTGAGGCCCTTCGCGACATATCGGGGAGACTCGGCGAGATGCCTGTGGAGCACGGATATCCAGCCTACATAGCTGATCGAACGGCTGAGTTCTACGAGCGAGCTGGCCGCGTCCTCACATTAGGCCGAGAGCCGAGGACGGGCTCGGTCACCATAATAGGAGCTGTCTCCCCTCCAGGAGGAGATTTCAGTGAGCCGATAACTCAGCTGACATTGCGATACATAGACACGTTCTGGGCGCTGGATTTCGAGCTCGCAGCTCGCCGCCACTTTCCGGCAATAAACTGGCTCAGGAGCTACAGTAGACAGCTCGATATGCTAGCTGGCTGGTGGAGCCAGTATGAAAAGG
>CAYZOK010000002.1:0-1814 GCA_964480335.1 uncultured Candidatus Bathyarchaeia archaeon
TCGGAGAGCCTGCATCGAACGACTTCGACTTGACGCTCGAGCTTCCAGTCAAAGCTCATCTCCTCGGTTTCAGGAGCATTGCGGTACCCGTCTCATGGCATAGCCGGGTCGAAGGAGCGCCGAAGTTCAAGCTGCTCCACGCAGGAATCGTTTACCTGAGAAGGCTCTTGTCGCTACTCATGCTTGCTATGCGACTCGCCCTTTTCGGGTCGTGACCGTGCGAAGATCTCGTTGGCCTCTCAAATACCTCAAATACTATAGCTAATTATCACGACGCCGACTATCCTGTTCTAGAGTTGAAAAGTGCTGAACTCCTCAAGTTCCTTCATAACTCGAAGCCAAAGCAAGAAGGCGCAAGGGTCTCGGTGGACTCAGTGAGCTTGATTCGCGAAGATAGAGGGAGATAATAGTGTTTTCGACATGAGTGCCGACCAACAGCTCAGACGATTTCAATCTTTATACTATAGTATAACTCAATCTAACCTCAATCTGAAGTGCAACTAGCCATTCCGACGAAGCTGGACGAGAGGCTTGTCCGCTTACTTGACGAGCTCGTATCGAAGGGCCTCTACACGAGTAGGAGCGAGGCAATACGCGACGCTGTCCGCAGGCTCATCGCCCGTCTCTATGTCTCCACGGCCGACTTCCTACGGACTGTAGCTCAGATCGCCGCTGAAGTTATCGTAAGTCGGTTCGAACGAGACGTGACGGGCGTTGTTCTCTTCGGATCGGTAGCGCGCGGAAGCGTGAGCCTTGACAGCGACATAGATCTTCTAATCCTCGCGAGAGATGGCGCTTCTGTGCCCAAGCTGAGAAGGATGATCCACGAAGCGGTCTATCCGATCTCGCTTGCGTCTGACGTGCCGATAACCCTAGTCGTCATCACTCGACGCCGCTTCGCCGAGATGCTCGAAGCTGGTTGCAGCTTCGCTAATGAGGTTGCCGAGAGAGGCGTGCAACTCTGCGGTGACGCGCTGGAAGTTGCGAGAGGTTGAGATGCTCCTCAGCAAAGCTCGGTCAAAGCTTCGCGTAGCCGAGAAGTTGCTGGAGTTGGGCGAGTACGAGGATGCGGCATCGAGAGCTTACTATGCGATGCTCTACGCCGCAAGGGCCGCGCTGGCGTTGGAGGGGATTTCTCCGAGGACGCATGAAGGCGTGCTGAGAGAGTTCGGGAGGGCCTTCGTGAAAACGCGTAAGCTCCCTCGCGAGCTAGGAGCGGCTCTTTCAAATGCTAAAAGCTTGCGGGAGACCGCCAACTACTCAGCAGAGCCTCTCCTAGAGCCCGACGACGCGAAGTGGAGCGTGGAGGCGGCTAAAGGCTTCATCGAAGGGGTCAACAAGCTTCTTAAGCTGAAGGGCGCGTAGTAGTCGCATCATCTCGCGCTGCTTTCTAGCAAACATGTGATCAGCGGGCTGTACGAGATTGCGAGGGCATATGCGAGCGCAGCTTTGAACTCGGTTGACTGAGCTGGATTACATCATGATGCTTGCCGCAGGCCTAGCTCTGCTGATCTTCATACTTTGGTACGCTGGATTGCAGGAACTCGCTACAGCGCTACGGCGCGCATCGCTGGTATGGATCGCCGCTGCTTGCATCTTCAAGCTTTTCGACTTAGTGATCCGCGGAGCTAGGTGGAGATCCTTGCTTCTGCCGATCAACAGCTCGACGAAGTTCTCGAGCACGTTCAGCGGAGTCGCCGTCTGCCAGTTCATGAGCACGCTCATTCCGTGAGGATCGGCGAGCCCGCTAGGGCGCTCCTCATCCAGAGGCGCGAGAAGACGGGATTCTTCGAAGCGTTCTCATCGGTGATCGC
>CAYZOK010000002.1:1914-3301 GCA_964480335.1 uncultured Candidatus Bathyarchaeia archaeon
CTATCGCTGCTCGACCAGCTATTCGGTAAGACTCCGCTACGCAAGTGGAAGGCGAGCTACAGGGCTTGGCCGAGCAACTCATTCGAGGCGTCAAGGGCCTTAGCTATAACCCGAGAACAGTATCCTCGGTAACCGTCCAAACGCTAGGCGTCTGGATAGTCACAGCCCTCGCCGTGTACTGCACATTCAAAGCGTTCGGAGTAGACCTGAACCCAGCCGTCGCCTTGCTAGGAACCATGCTCATCAGCCTCTCGTACATCTTGCCAGCACCTCCCGGCTATGTCGGTTCGTTCGAAGCCTATTGGTCGCTAGTCTTCGTAGGCCTAGGAATGCCACTAGCCGTAGCGCTTCCACCAAGCTTGTTGGTCCACCTAATGTTCGCGATAGTTGAGGTTTCAGCAGGTTGCCTAGCGATGGCTTGGCTCGGCCTTCGATTCGAAGAGCTACGCTCAGTTCCAGTCAAGGAGTCTTGAGCGGATGAGTCGCACCAGGATCTTTCCGCTTGCTCTGCTGGTCGCCGCATGGGCATTCCTCTTCCTCGTGCCACCGCCAAACTTCCCGGTTTACGACGGCATAGTCTTCTGCGAAGAAGCTCGACATCTCGCGCAAGGCGGGCTCTGGCTGTTTCCGACGAGCGAAGTGTCGGGCTTGCTCCACGCTGCTTACGGAGCTTTGGTTGGTCTAGCGTTCGGGCTGACCCACGCCAACTTGAACGCGACGGTCATGGTCATAGCTGGAGCGGCGGTCGTCATCGCGTACTTCTGGCTTCTGAAGTGGTGCGACGGGAGCGAAGCCCTCCTAGGCTCGCTGTTGCTGCTGACGAGCCGAAGGGAAGGACTGGTTCACTGGCTTTTCCTCCTGATCCTGCCAGCCTGCGTTGCAACCATCTGGTTCTTCGAGTTCAGACCGCCGAGGACATTGCCCCTGTTCCCATGGGTCATCGTGCCGCCTTGATCCCCATGCGAGAAACCTGCTCCAAGCCCTCGTCTTCATAGGCTCTTTCTTCTTCCCGATCGGCGTTCTCTACGCCCTGAACTGGAGGACGATCCTCGACGACTTCCGCAAGCTGAGGAAAGGATCTCGAATTCTCGTATGGGCAGCCATTTTGGGCATCGCCATGCTAGCAGTGCTGTACTACGGCATCTACCTCAAGTGGAGGTACGGCGTCGATCGGCATCCGCTTACGCTGACGCACGTGAGCTCGCGAGGAGTCGGGCCTATCCTGATGGCTGGCGAGAAGCCTTTGCTCTATCCCGACGTGTTGTGGATCCCGATCTTCCTCCTGTCAGCGCTCGCGGTTCTGGCGATGATCATCTACGGCTTGTCCTTGCTCGAAGGTCGGCGCAGAGAGCACCTGCTGCTCGCCTTCCTGATCGTCTTCACGGTT
>CAYZOK010000002.1:3401-6267 GCA_964480335.1 uncultured Candidatus Bathyarchaeia archaeon
GAGTACGAGATAGACGGCGGCATGGAGTACAATGCCCGCTTCTTGATCGAGCCCTATAACGCGATGCCTGAGGAAGGCGTGAACGTCTACGGCTGGGCGTACAGCTTGAGCGACAAGTACGTAGTTTCATCAAGCCCGCTGCCCAACTACGAGCCTCTCCGAGAAATCCCGTATCTAGATCCTTTGGTCGCCAGCTGGGCTCGATCTACGTTCTAGAGAAGGCAGAATGAAATGAGCAGTTCCAGAAGGCTACCGACGTATTTGCACGCAACGATCGCCATGCAGATGTGATGGCTGGTCGTTGGTTTTTAGACTCTAAGGTTTCCTAATGCAAGCAATCCGACGTACTCAAGCTCCCTTGTCACGGGGTTTACCCTAAAGCCAAGCCTCTCCATATCAGCCACGCCAAGCACCGCTGCATCGCCAGCTTCCGCGAACACAACATCGGTAGTGACCTCGTGACCTTGGATTATCACTACGGCAGGTCCGACTCGTCTCGCAACCTGCCCACCGTCTATCGTCCTAAACCTCTTCTCGCCCCTAGGAGCGATTTCCAAGCCTTCGAGAGTGGAGCGAGGAATCCACGTGTAGGCCGAGTCCGTATCCACTACCACTTCGACTTCGGCGGCCTTGCTAGGATCGCTGGCATTTGCCACCGTGATCTTCGCGCGCGTGAAGTCCATCTCACCGAGCCTATCGCTCTTCGGAAAAATAGCGTTGTAGCCTCCATGGAAGTTAGGTCAACGGTTACAAAACCGGAAGTTTTCGCTAGCCCAGCAAAGGTCTCGGTCATAATCGAAAGCTTCACGGAGTTGTCCAGCTCACCATCCCTCGATCCTCCCAGCCTTTATCGCCAGAGTGGATGGAGACTCATGTCAAGATCATGAACAGCAACATGAGCTGTAGTTCGAGTCGAAACCGAGCGTCCTGATTGTGGCATAAATTCCCGAGGGGCGACTCCGCAGCTAGATGTGGACTAGAAGTTGAAGCGCCTTTCGGCTATGGTCGACTCCTGAGCCGATGGGGTTGCGACTCCTCTCCTTTCTTCAACTTAGCCTCTAGTTTCTCCTGGCTAGCCCTGATGTCTTCATGGATGGTTTCTACCAATCTTTCTGTGCTTTCGCGCATCCCCTTTATCGTCGCCTCGGTGCTCTCACGCATTTCTCTTATCGTCCTCTCGGTGCTTTCGTGAATCCGCCTTATCGTTCTTTCAGTGCTTTCGTGGATCTGCCTTATTGTCGTCTCCGTTTCTTTGTGCATCGACCTAATAGTCAGATGGGTGCTAACCGCTGTGATCACCGCTGTAATGGCGATTGCTACCAGAAGCACGATCCACTCGACTTGCATTTCACCAGTTGTCTAGTCTGGCCAAATTCAAAAGCTCATGGTGATTTTAGAGGGCGCTGACATAGCATCATGTTTAGATGTGCACGGCTGAATTAGCTCGAGCTATAAGTGCGCGATTTTGTTAAGCCTACTGCCACTACCTTTCGCGAGATCAATGCTTGGATTCCTTTGGTTGAGAGCTAGCACCACGTTTCCCTCGCTTCTTTAGCTCAGCCTCTAGCTTCTCTTGACTGGCTCTGATGTCTTCATGGATGGTTTCTACCAATTTCTTGGTACTTTCATGGATCTCTCTTATCGTTCTCTCCGTACCTTCACGGATTTCTTTTATCGTCGCCTCGGTGCTTTCACGCATCTCCCTTACTGTCTCCCTTATCGTCCTCTCAGTATCCCTGTGCACAGACCCGATGGTCAGATGGGTGCTAATCGCCGTAACAACGATGGCTATCAAGAGCGCAATCCACTCGATCTGCATCTCGCATATCGTCTAGCTCGATCAGGTTCAAAAGGTCATGGTTAGGAGAAAACCAAGAGAGTCCATTAGATGCGCATGGTTGCCTACTTCGGCGACAAGTACGTGATCTCTAAAGTTGCCTTACGACGGCCTTTAGCTGCAGGAAAGATTCCTACCTAAGGGTAAGAATTTAGCCTTCGGTCGAGCCTCGATGTCGAAAATGGTTCTGCGTAGGACGATTAGATCGAGGAGCCAAGTTGTAATCCCGAAGGAGGTGCGCGACGCTTTAGGATTGGGGGCACGGCCGTCGTGTTCGAGCTTCAAGGATCGTCTATCATCCTGCGACCGGAGATTAAGCCTGAGGAATACGTCGACTACTATAGCACAACAGAGAGCAAGAAGTTCAGCGAGGAAGTCGATGTTAAGAGGGTGATAGAGGAGGAAGTTCTTCGCCGAGTTGCCCTACATCGATAGTAGCGTCTTCATTTACCCCGTTGTGTACGATGAAAGCCTTCCGAAGGCTCGATCTGCCAAAGGCGTACTGCTGAAGATTGCTCGCGGCGAGCTTGCTGCGCTAACATCGACTCTTACTTGGGACGAGGTTGTCCGGGTTGTGCAGCGGTTGTTGAGCCGTTCAGATGCTGTCAAACAGGGCAGGAAACTGCTCGCTTTCCCACGCCTGAGCTTTGTCGGTATTGATGAGGACATCATAGTTAGGGCTCAAGTCCTGATCGAGCGGTACGAGCTGACGCCGCGAGATGCCATTCACGTGGCGTGCGCTCTCGAAGCTGGCGAGAGAGAAGTGGTGAGCGATGACGCGGATCTCGATAGGGTCGGAGAGATCAAGAGAATTCCGCTAGTGTAACTCCACTAGTGAAGGTCTCTGTCATAATTCCAGCGTACAACGAGGAAGAAACCATAGAAGATGCTGTAAGGGAGGTCGATCAAGTCCTGTCGCACCTTAGGCTTCCTCACGAAGTCATAGTGGTCGACGACGGATCCACCGACAAAACGTCGGAGCTAGCCCGAATAGCCGGAGCGATCGTCCTCAGGCATCGTAAGAACCGA
>CAYZOK010000002.1:6367-7559 GCA_964480335.1 uncultured Candidatus Bathyarchaeia archaeon
CGATGGCAGCAGGAGCCATGCCTTTCTACCGCAAGCTGGGCAACATCCTCTTCGCCAATCTGATAGGATTCTTGACAGGGCAAGAGCTGACCGACACCCTATCAGGACAAAAAGCGTTCAGAGCCGAAGTTTTCCGAGGTTGGGCGCTCGAGACGGATTCGTGGCCAGACTTCGAAATCATCTTTAGAGCTTGGGCCATGGGCTATCGAACGGCTGAAGTTCCAGTTTTCTACGCTGAGCGGCGAGGCAGATCAAAAATGAAGGCGCTCTCTCACGGCCTAAACCTGCTTCTTCAGATTCCTAAGTGGTACATCCGTTTGCTTCCTCGAAGAGTGCGCAAGCGGCTACAGGCTAAGAGGGGACAGCACACCTACGACGAGGATTAGCTTCTGGAGTTAGCTATCGCTGTTAAGACGGTGCTCCAGATAGCCAAAACGCCTGGCGACTTCACGAGTTCGTGCGTGATCGGGTCCACAGCATAGCCGAGCCTCTCCAACGTATGCACGCCCACCACCAATCGATCGCTTACTTCCTGCTTCTTGAGGGGTTCTTTGACAGAGTCGGGAATCGAGCACACCGCAACCAGCTCTGAAGGCGCTTTCTTTTCCTTCAAGGTTATCGACCGGACGATAGCCTCGCGGCAGGTCACTCTATGTCCTGAGAAGGTCGTAAGTTCCATCGTAAGCCCTGTGTAGTCCACGCCCACGCTTTCAGCTAAAGCTTCATCAACGATCGTATACCACGCCCCAGTATCCACAAGCGCTTCTCCCTTCTTGACAGCGATGCTCCCCTCAAGGATGTATTTGGCTTTGGCGAACCCCATCTCCGAGTAAAAGATTGACTTGCGAACTTAAGACCAGTAGCAGAGTTGAAAACTCAGCGCCTTCGCGTTTTACGAATTAACCCTTCCCGCTGCTCCAGCGGATTAGGCTCAAAGTCTAACGAGCTGGACAACAATTTACGCCCTCTAACTTAAACTAAGGGCGATGGAGCTAGCACTCATAGTATCCATCTTGTCGCTCTGCGGATTCGCGGCTGCTCTATGCTACAACGTGTACGAATTCAGGAAGGTGGGACAGCGGCTGGATCAGCTAGGTCGCAACATGGCCGAGGACCACCGCATGGTCGTCGAAGCCCTAGAGCGAATGAGCAGCAGCATGGCTGAGGATCACCGCAGAATAGTCGAGGTTCT
>CAYZOK010000002.1:7659-32593 GCA_964480335.1 uncultured Candidatus Bathyarchaeia archaeon
GAGTCCAGAATCTAGACCGTTGAAGGCGCTCATCGCTGGAGGGGCTGGATTTGTTGGATCGAACTACGCTTGTCACCTTCTCGACGGGGACTGGGAGGTCATAGTCTACGACAATTATGCTCGAGGCGTCGGCTGCGAGAAGAACGTTGAGTGGCTGAAGGACCACCCAAACTCGCGCAACCTCGGGGTGATCAAAGCCGATGTCCGAGATAATCAGACGCTCTTCAAATATGCGAAAGATTGCGACTTGATCGTCCACGCAGCAGCTCAGGTCTCCGTTCCGCTCTCCACGGCGAATCCGCGAACAGACTTCGAAGTGAACGCTGTCGGGACGTTCAATGTTCTCGAAGCTGCTCGGAATGCTGAAACAAATGCTGTGGTGATCTACACGTCGACCAACAAAGTCTACGGAATGCCGGATGTAGAGCTCGTCGAGCTCGAGACTCGGTACGACTTCAAAGACCTACCCGAGGGAGTTGACGAAAGATTTCCGCTCAAAGGCGAGGAGCCCTACGGCGTAAGCAAGGCCATCGGCGACCACTACATTCGGGCATATTACTTGCGCTACGGCTTGCGAGCTGTCTCTCTCCGATGCTCGTGCATGTACGGCCCGCGCCAGTGGGGCAAGGAAGAGCAAGGTTGGGTTGCATGGTTCTGCATAGCAGCAGCTCTCGGAAAGACGATCACGATCTTCGGCGACGGAAAGCAAGTCCGCGATCTGTTGTACATCGACGATGTGATCAGGCTCTTTGACCTAAGCTTCGAGAAGATCGATAATGTCGCAGGCCAAGGGCTAAATATCGGCGGAGGAAGGAAGAATTCCGCATCCCTTCTTGAAGTTCTCGCATTTCTAGAGGAGTTGACAGGTAGAAAAGTTCCACTTCGCTTCACCGATTGGCGGCCCGGCGACAACAAGTGCTACTATTCGAACTGCACAAAGGCGAAGCAGCTCCTCGGCTGGGAGCCGACAACTCCATGGAGGGAGGGAGTTAGGCGCACCTATGAGTGGGTTCTCGAGAACATAGAGGACTTCAGGCTAGCTTACGCCCACCTTCCGTAGCAAGTGCGCTTTATGTCGAAGGACGCTTGTGAGTGTGAGACAAGTTGATAGTGGCTATGGTCAACGATTGCGCTTTTGTCGGCGAGACCTTGATTCGATACTTTCCGCCTCGAATCAGAGCTGTCCACCTAAGGAGAACGAGGGGGTTGTTCTCGAAGACGATAGGAATTGCTATGAAGATCGCAGCCACGCGCGCCGATGTTTTCCATGTGCACTACGGCCTTCAAGATCACCTCTTGGTCAAGCGGATTCATTCAGCTCCTACCGTTTGCCACTTCCACGGTTCAGACCTTAGACGAACGTTGAGATCGAGGTGGGGCTGGATGGTACGCAAGAATCTGAGGAAGGCTGACAAGGTTCTCGTAGCCGTCCCTGACGTAGTTAGCATCGCGAAGGCCTATCGGAAGGATGCGCTATATCTCCCGAATCCAGTCGATACCGAACTTTTCAATCCTGCGCCAGTCTCGGAAGCAGAGTCGATTAGGGTTCTCTTGACAGACCTCAGCTTGGAGAAGGGAGTGGATCGCTTCGTCAGAGCATTTGCGGACTTCCAGAAGATGAGTAGCGATTCCACTCTAGCTCTGCTCTACTCAGGAAGAAATAGGCAGACGATCCTAGAGCTCGTCAAGAAGCTAGGCGTGAACTACAGGATTCTCCCCCCAGCTTCTCGCAAAGAGATGCCGAAGCTGTATCATAGCTCCGATGTCATTGCGACGGACTTCGCGCTGGGCTACTTACACATGGCATCATTAGAAGCGATGTCCTGCCACAGACCGGTCATCCAGTTCATCAACGAAGCCTACTACCTCGACGAAGCGCCTCCAGTCGTGCCAGCGATGCGACATGACGAGACGGTCGAGGGGCTTCTCTTGCTGACCGACCCGAAGTATCGAGAAAACGTTGCGCGAAAGCAAGAAGCCTACCTAAGGCGGCATCATGAGCCGAGACAGATAGCGATGCAGGTCGTTCAGATCTACGAGGAGCTGACGAGATGCCGGTAAGCCGAGGTCTCGTCTCGATAGTTATTCCTGTACATGATAGGAGCAAGCTCCAGAACTGCCTAGAAGCTCTGAAGAGCCAAACCTACCGGCGCGTCGAAGTCATCACCGTCGAGTTCCCGGGATTTCCAGCTGAGAAGCGGAATTTCGGATACCGGCGAAGCAAGGGCGAATTCGTCTTCTTTTTAGACGAGGACGAGTACCTCAACCCTACGGCGATTGAAAGCTGCGTTAGAAAGGTCAGTGAAGGATTCGATGTCGTAGCCATTCCCGTAATTAAGAAGCCAGTCGCATCTTACGTCGACAGTTGCATATCGATCATTCGCGAAAGCACGTTCAAGACGCTATTCTTCAAACGCGAAGTTTTGGAGCGAGTCGGATTGTTCGATGGGCGCTTCGTCCTTTGCGACGACATCGACTTGCTCCAGCGGGTATTACAAGCCAGATTCAAAATTGGCTATTTATCGAGCAGACAAGGCTACATGGTGCACGATGAGAGAACCGGGCTTTTCGGTGTTTTGCGCAAAACTTTGCTCAGCAGGCGAGGTTTTAGGTTATTAAGGAAGAGGTACGGGAAGCAAGTCTATAACAGGATCGTCCGGATTGCGTTTCACCGAAGGAGGATTCTAAGCGAAATTCTGAAGAGGCCCGCTTACTTGCCAGGAATCTTCTTCGTTATGCTTCTTCGCTTCTTGATTCGGCGCTTACCATGAGTGGGATTTCCGTCGCACCTACTAAGCGATGTCGAGAAAGCCTTTCGTAACGATAGGACTTTGTGTGAAGAACGCTGAGAGAACGCTGGCTGAGTGCCTAAAGTCAATTTTCGAGCAGACGTATCGAGACTTCGAGATTGTAGCTGTAGACGGGGGCTCTACCGACGGAACCGTCGATATTCTACATGAGTTCGGCTTGAAGCCCCTATATGATGGTGGGCGAGGTCTAGGCTACGCGAGGCAACTCGTGATCCAGAAAGCGAGGGGAAAGTACGTCCAATGGGTTGATGGGGATCACGTTTTGCTAGCCGATTTCCTTGAGAGGCAAGTCGAGTTCATGGAGAAGCATCCTGAACTTGCCGGAGCTGAAGCGATCATGGATTGGCTGGGCGATTCGCTTTGCGCTAGGCTTGAGGGCTACATCTGGTTGTTATACTGCAGAAAACGTGCCCAAGAAGGTTACCTCAAAACAATAGGTTCAGCAGGTTCGATCTATCGAGTAAGTGCTCTTCGAGAAGTAGGAGGTTATGATTTCTTGATCAAGGGAAGCGGAGAGGATGCTGACATATGTCTCCGTCTCGGTCGAAAAGGTTGGAAATTCAAGATGAATCCAAACGCTCGATACTACCACCGAGTCCGAGCTAGCTGGCTAGGGCTAGCCCGCGAGTATTTGTGGTGGGGAGAAGGCGCTCACTACGCGTACCATAAGCACCCTAATTATGGAAGTCCATGGAGATTCTTTCCGCCGATAGCGTTCTTAGCCGGACTAAAGCATGGGTGGAGCTGCTTTCAGATGACCGGCGACCCATGGTGCTCATTGATACCTTTCCATTATGCTTTCAAGCGTTTGGCTTGGTGCTTAGGTTATCTAAGGGCTCACTTAAAGCGCTACCAGCCATGCGGGTAGGCGTCATTTATCGCAAAATCGCTGTGACGCCTGCCGGGCCTGCTGGCGGTGGAGATGTCTTCACGCTATACCTGCTAAGGGCTCTGAAGGAATTGGGACATGAGGTCACGCTCGCTACCGCCGCTCCAACGGACTGGGATGCTATCGAGAGAAGCTGGGGCTGGGCCCCTAGACCAGATCTCGAGATGCGCTCTGAGATTGTTGAACTTGACAGGCTAAGGTTGTGTAGGCAATTCTTGCCGTCGCCTTGCATAGAGCTGCTCAAGCGAAAGTGCGACCTGACCTTCAATGCATACGGCTGGCCGCACAACCTGCTATGGGACGTAGACTTTAGCTACATGCACACGCCGCTGACGAAGGATGATCTTCTCGCAAAGTATGGACATCCGTTCACTCGCTTGTATTTCAGAGCTTGCTTCGGAGCGCTGCGGAGCATCATACCCAAGCTGAAGACGATGATCTTAACTAATAGCGAATTTTCGCGCTCGATCATCCGGGAAACGCTAGGCGCGCCAAAGATCAAGATCCTGCATCCACCCATCGACACAAGCCTCCATAGGCCGCTTGTGAACCAAGAACTCAGGAATGATTGGGTGATAAGTGTGGGGCGTTTTGCTCCCGAAAAGCGCTTTGAACTTGTGGCATCAGTTGCCAGCTTAGTTCCAGAAGGCATATTTCACATAGTGGGAAGTACGCCTCTCGGGCGCCTTTCGCAGGCAATCATCAAGTCTGTTCAGAAAGAAGCTTCGGAGCTAGGTGTTAAGGGTCGAGTCAAGTTGCACATTGATGCGCCATTCTCAAAGAGGCTTGAGATTCTAGCGCTATCGAAGGTATACCTGCACCTAAGGCCCGACGAGTACTTTGGAATGACCTTGGTAGAAGCCATGAGCGCGGGTTTAGTGCCCATCGTTCCAGCTGCAGGCGGCCCTAGCGAAATCGTGCCGAGCGCAGAGTTCACCTACAAGACTCTAGAGGAAGCAGCCGAGAAAGTGCGCTATTGGCTTCGAGAGTGGGCTCCCGACGTAGCGCGTGAGCTCTCAGAGCACGCAGACCGGTTTGGCTACGATCGATTCAAGCGCGAGCTCGACTCGCTTATCAGGAGCGCAAGTGCCTAAAGTAGCCTATCAAGAATCCCGTCAAGTAAGCTGTCGAGAGCAACAACCCGACGAATGCGAGGTGAATTTTCCAAGCCCGCTTGAGCTTTAACGCATGCCTGCCTACGAGCATCAACAGCGGTAGTGTAGCGACCCAAGTGCCAAACGCCAAGCCCCAAGCTGCCAACGTCCACGAAGCTAACGTCAAGAAAGCCGACGTAAGGGAGCGAGCAACTCGCTGGCCTCTCGGTATGACGCCCGAATGGAGCTTGACGTTGAGCGCCCTCGCCATTCCGCGATATAGCAGCCTTTTCATCTCGTCAGGCAGCGAAGAGTCGCGCACATGCAAGGCCGGAGGGTCATTCAGGTCGACTATGAGCTTGTAGCCCTTCTCTAGAACGCGGTAGTGAAAGTGGACATCTTCGCCAGCTCGGGCGAATCGCTCGTCGAGCCTGATCTCGCTTGCTACCTCGGGCCTCATCACCAAGCAAGTCGTTGCGCCTTCTCGAGTTGGCCTGATCCCGCGCTCCTTAGCCCCCCTCAGCTCGTTGTAGTAGCGCGCGACTATGCTTCTGGTGCTAAGAGCTGCTCGGACTTCGGCCGTGCCTACAGGTTCATCTTCGAAAAGGGGGAGTAGCCTGTCGAAGAAGTTCCTCGGGATCACGATGTCTGAGTCGATCCAGCAGTAGAAGTCGGCCTCGGGCGCGTTTTCGAGGGCAAAATTCCTCGCTGCTGCTATGTTTCTTCGCTCGTAGCGTAGGATGGATGCGCGATCGCCGAACGTTTCCTTGATTCGCTTTATCGTCTCATCGGTAGAGCCTCCATCAACCACAAGCAGGCGAAGGTCGACGCTCTGCGAAGCATCCTTCAGCGCTTCAAGAACTCCTCGACCAAACCAGCGCTCGCTATTCAGCGTCAGCATCATGGCCACAACTTTCGGCTTCTCCCTCAAAGTCGCCTTTCACTCGGCGCGCGCAGTATTTTTGCAAGAGCGAGGACTTTCACGTTCTAGCCAAGCCAGCAAGCTGATATTCAACAATCAGGACCAATCTTCGATGATCGATCCTGTCGTTCTCTCCACCCTTAGCGTAATCCTCGCATCGGGAGTGCTCGTCGAGAACACCTACGTTCTGTGGAAGATCACACAAGGGATTAAGTCGGTTCAAGATGGTCTTAAGTCAATTCAAGAAGGTCAACGGAGTATTCAACAAAGTGTCCGGGAGGGCCTACAAAGCCTCCAAGAAGGGCAGAGAGCCATCATGGAAGCGCTAGAAAGAATCCGCAAGAGTTGACTCTTGCGAGCGTTGTCGTTACTACAGCTAGTCATGCCTAGCTTATCCAGGTCGAAAAAAGCGCGGTGTTTTGCCCTTCTGAAGCTCGGATCTCCTTCCTAATTTACTTTCAAGTCGTCTCGAACGTCTTCGATTTCCTTCCTGGATTCCTTTCTAAGTTCTCTCAGATCAGCTCGAATGCCTAGGTACAGACCGAAAAGCGAACGCATAGTAGAATGTGTCAACCGGAGGCGATGTCCAGATTCCTAGTCTGAAAAGCAACAAGCCGATCACACCATAGGCAAGGAGGACGTAGGCGATTATTCGAAGGGCTACTTCACGCGGGATCATCTCTCATGAGTACGGTACTAGTACAAAGGTTAAACTGTGCTTTACGTCGAGCCTACCTCAGCCGGTGAAGTAACGACTTCAGAGCGAGTAGAGCTGTTCCATAAGCGAGCGCGATCCCTCCTGGCACGAAGATCAACGGCGCGATTAGCGCGTAAATTCCTCGAGTCGTGGCGACGTAGTAAGCCATAGAGAATAGGACGTAGGAAAAGCCCGCTCCAGCCATTAAGAGCGAGAGAGGATGGCCGAGTGCTATCACCAGTAGCGCCATTGCTAGGGCTATCGGCAAGAAGAGGTAGTACAACACCCGAAGCAGATGTCTCGGCGAAACCTTGATCGTCTCGGTGAGCAGAGTAGGAGCCTTCGCGAAGTTAAACCATAGAAACCTAGCGTAGTCGAACTTGCCCTTCCGCTCTCGATACCTGCCTGACACGAAGACTTCGGGCTTTAGATGCCGACAGCGGACCGTAGGATCGAACACGACGGCGTAGCCAGCTCTCCGAGCCCTTAAGCAAAACTCTCGATCTTCGTAGCCGACGAGTTTCTCGTTGAACAAACCGACCTTATCGAGAACTTCGCGTTTCACCAACGTGAACCCCATCGTTACGCTGCTCATGCGGCTTGGGCCCTCAGGCTCCCGGGCTCGGCATACCTTGTCAAATATGCTCGGCTCGTCGACGTCGTATGGTAATCCTGCTATGCCGACGTGCGGTTCGCGCGCATGCCCCAAGAGGGTCTTTAAGCCGTTTGAGGGAGCGACAACGTCACTGTCCCAGAAGACCACGTAGTGGCCGTTCGCAAGTTTAATGCATCTGTTTCGAACTTCCGGGATTTTTCCGCTAGCCTGGAGTAAGCTTATGTCGGCGTAGTGGCGCCTGCGATCCTTGGTCCACTTCGAGAGCTTCTCATAAGTTCCATCAGTCGAATAACCGTCGACGAAAACGAGCTGAATTCGCTCCTTCGGTAGGTCTTGCTCATCGATCGATCTGAGAACTTGATCTATGCACCAAGCTCGGTCCTTCACTGGCATCGCGATTGTCAGGAGGGGCTTTGTCAAGTCTCCAGCGTCCTCACTCCCACGATCTTCAAATAGGCACGCGACAGAGCGTTCAGCAACTCGTTGTGATGAGACAATTTGCTAGTTAGGAAACATGTCACCTCCGAATCGCTCACTCGGCGCTGGGCTTGAACCGCCCTTCGCTTTCTCAGCACGAACCCCCAGTTCTTAAGCAGCCAAAAGCATGCGTTAAGCCTGCCCTTCATGAGGCACGAGAAGAGGATGAGCGGCGCCAGCTTCAGCAAAACTTTCCAGTCGTAGAAGATGAGCAGGTTCAACACGCGATTCCGCTCACCAAAGAAGAACGAGATGGCTGGAATGCGATCTCGAGCTAAGGAGGGAGCTAGGTGATGTAACACAGCTTCTCGAGCTAAACCCACGCTAAAGCCTCGAAGCCTAGCTAACCAGCAAGCGTACACGTCCTCGGCAGCTAGGAAGTAGTCGCCATCGAAAGGCTCTCCCTCCACCGCGCTCTTCCGAATGACCATGCAGACGCCTGCTACATAGAACGGCACATCGGTCACTGCTTCCCAGATGTTGTCGCCTACAACGTTCATCGTTCCCCTGTTCCAAACATCGATCGGCGCCTTCACGGTGCAACCAGCTATGGCAACTTCGGGCCTTGCATCCATGTAACCGATAAGCTCCTTAGCCCAATCGGGCTCGACTTCCACATCTTGGTTAACTAGGATGAAGTAGTCGCCCTTCGAGTGGCGATAGCCGAGGCACGCTCCTCCGGCATAGCCGAGGTTCCTTTTGCTAACGATCAGCTTGGCTTGAGGATACCGCTTGGCGATGTATTCGGGCGTTCCATCCGTCGATGCATTATCGACCGCTATGAGCTCGGCATCGAGACCTTCGATGGACTTCAGGATCGAGCTTAGGCATCGGTCTATGAACTCCATGCCGTTGTATGTGACCACACAGACGCTGAGCTTCACCGAAGAATTGTACGCTACCGCGCTTTATTGACGACCAAGTAAAATTGGAAGGAGAATATCAGAGTGATCTACCCTAATAAATCGTTAAACTAACTTCATCGTTAGGATTGTGGATTCCAAGGTGGCTCGGCGAGACGTATTCGAAGCTTTACGTCAGCTTCGGGACGGGCACCTTCACTTTCGACGAGGCTAGGCGAGGTCTCGGGTTCAGCGAAAGTAAGTTGTCTGTCGCGCTCAGCAAGCTTCACAGCTGTAGAGCGATCACGCTATTCGAACCTACAAGGCCTAGGCGGTACAGGCTCCTCGATCCGGAGAATTTCATCCTCGTCGCGTCGGGGGTCGTACACAACCTAGACAAGATACCGCAAGAGAGGTACCTCAGGCTGATCTGCGATACCTTTCGCCAGACTTACAGGGCGCTTGACTTGTCGTCCTTCGCAGTTTACGGCTCTGTCGCGCGTGGAAGCGCAAGCGAGACTAGCGATGTGGACATTCTGCTCGTGTCCGACGGCTTCTCGGGGAGCATGGGCTCTAGAGTCGCTGAGCTGTACAAGCTCGAAGAGCGGGCGAAGCCTGAGCTAGAGTGGTTAAGGAAGCATGGCATTTACACGAACTTGAGCTTCTACCCGCTGCGCACGAGCGAGCTTGCGAGGTTGCCGCTTCTCCTTCTCGATCTAACCGAGGAGGCGGTAGTGCTATATGACAAGGACGGCATCTTGGAGAGAGCGCTAGCAGAGCTAAGGGCACGGCTCGCGAGGCTAGGAGCTAGGAAGGTTTCGCTAGGCAAGGGCAGATGGTACTGGGATCTCAAGCCTGCCTACGAGTTCGGCGAAGTGGTGGAGATTTGAGGCTGCTGAAGCTTTCCGTAGCCTATCTAAGGCAGGCGCGACCGAGGTTTGAGGACGCCAAAGATGCGCTCGAGGAGGGAAACCACGCCTACGCTGTCAGGCTTAGCCAAGAGTGCGTTGAGCTCAGTCTCAAAGCTGTGCTGAGGGCTGTTGCCATAGACTATCCGAAGGTTCACGATGTCTCTGACGTTCTCGTGGCGGTCAAAGACAGGCTTCCGCGCTGGTTCCAGGCGAAGCTAGATTTTCTTGCAGAATCATCGAAAGTGCTCGTTAAGAAGAGGGAGCTTAGCTTCTATGGCGGTGAGGAAGAGTTCCTGTCGCCCGAGGATGTGATAAGCGAGGCGGATGCTAGGGATGCCGTGTCGAGAGCTGGCAAGACGCTTGAGCTGTGCGAAAAGTTGCTTAACCAGCTAAGGGGATGCCAGCAGTCGCTAGGTAGGCCAATGCGTGTCGGCTCTGGATCGACTCGCTGCGCTTTCCGTCATCCTAGATTTCGATCTCGATTCTCAACCAGCCATTGAGGAGTTTTATGTGATCGCCGTTCGTAAGCTGGGGAGATTGCCGAAGCTAGACATTGCCCGTGTTCGCAGGCTCACGGAAGAGGTTAGGGAGGGCAAGGAGGTGCTAGTTGGCATCCTTAAGAGGTCAAAAGGCGAGTTCCTCGGAAGCGTCGAGCTACGCTACGCAGCGCGGTACGCTATTATAGAGGTAGTCGAAGCAGCGGCATTGGCAGGCTCTCACGTGCTTGAAGCCAAGTTCAACTTAGCTCCTGAGTCTTACTCCGAGCTATTTGCATTGCTCGCCACCAAAGGCGTTCTGTCGGCGGACGTGGGAGAAGCCTTTCGAAAGCTTGTTGGCTTGAGGAACTTAATCGTCCATAGGTATTGGGAAGTCGACGACTCAAGGGTCTATGATGAAGCGAAGGGCAGCAGCATCGAGACTATCGAGAAGTTCGTTGAGGAAATTGAGCGATATGTCAAAGGGAGAGCTAGGTAAGCCGCACTATCTATCTAAGGACGAGAGAGCAAGGGTTGTACAATTACTTGCTAAGGAGCTCGAGTCGTGTGCTGAAGTCGTGTTCGCCGTGATTTTCGGAGGTTTCTTAGAGGAAAGAGCTTTTCGTGACGTAGATGTCGGCGTCTACGTCGACAGGAAGGAGGTTAAAGATATGGTAGCTTCGTCGGCTTATGCTGACGAGCTCTCGGGGAGGCTCACGAAGAGGGCGGAGCTGCCTGTCGATGTCGTGGTTCTCAATTATGCGCCGTTATGGCTAGTCCGCCGTGCACTAAAGGGAGTTGTGATCCTCGATCGAGATCCTGTGCTGAGGATGGCCCTGTGGCTAGCATCTATAGATAATGCGTACATCGCACGCGCAAGAGCCTAACTAAGCGCTCGCTGAAGCTTCGAAGCATAGTTTAGGCTAACCTCACCGATGGCTGCTCTTAACCATGCGATACGGGCTTTATTGGCGACCCAAGTAGAAATCAAGAGGATGGCTGTTCCATGGATTTTGCTAGTTCGCGATGAGCACTTCTGTACGACCGCCATGTACCTCGAACGCGCTCTTCAACGGCTCTGCAACGTAGTTCCCATCTACGTCAGCTACACGGAGCCCGTTCGCCTGGCAAGGAGGATGCTGTCGGAGCCGATGCTGGGAGTATTCGATAAGGTAACTAAGATTCGGTCGTTGGTCTTCAAGGTCATAAGGCGCAAGTACAGGCCAAGCTTGCCGAAGCCAGATCTCGTGCTGGTCGTCGACCCCGTTAGAATCCCGCCAGACTATCTTGAGGAGTTCCCAGCACCAAAGGCGTTCTACGCGATCGACAGCCACACCGATTTCGGCAGGCACGTCCACGAAGCGAAGGTAGCCGACTACGACTTTGTGTTCGTAGCTCAGAGAGATTGGATGTCTGCTTACAGAGAAGCTGGCTGTCAGAATGTAACATGGCTGCCTCATGCCTGTGATCCCGATGTACACCATCGCTGGGATGCGCGGATTGAGCACGACATCTGCTTCATAGGAGGAATTGTGCCCGGTTCGGAGCGGGAGCGGCTGGTGAGCGAGCTGAAGAGGAGGTTTAAGATGTTCGTCGGACGAGCTTATCTCCACGACATGGCTAGAATCTATAGCGAGTCGAAGATCGTGTTCAACAAATCGCTGGCTGGCGATCTAAACATGCGCGTCTTCGAAGCTCTGTCATGCGGCAGGCTCCTGCTCACCGATCGGATCAAGAATGGCCTCGAAGAGCTGTTTGCGGACAGGCGCCATCTAGTGCTTTATGATGGGCTGGACGATCTGATCGAAAGCGCTCGTTACTACATCGAGCACGAAGAAGAGCGAGAGCGGATAGCGCTTGAAGGCCAACGCGAAGTCCTCTCCAAGCATACGTATGCGCATCGAGCCATACAGATCCTCAGAGAAACTAAGCTGATTTGCTGATTCTTGTTACGGGCGGAAGCGGGCTTCTGGGTAGCAAGCTTGTGAAAATAGCTCGTAGCCAAGGACATGAGGTGGTACCGACGCATCTTACGAAGCCCCTATTTCCGGAGTCTAATAAGTTCGACATAACGGATAGAGACGCAGTATTCAGAACCATAGCTAAGCTCGAGCCCGATGTCGTAGTCCACACGGCTGCCGAAACCAACGTCGATAGATGTGAAGTCGAGAAGGAGCGCGCATGGAGGATTAACGTCGAGGGAACTAGGAACATGGCCGAAGTTTGTGCCAAGATCGACTGTAAGCTAGTCTACATCTCGACCGACTACGTGTTCGATGGGCGGCAGGGCGCATATCGCGAGGACGATCCTCCCAATCCCGTCAACTACTATGGCCTGACGAAGCTGGAGGGAGAGCGAGCTGTCGAACGAGCTTGTTCCGACTTTCTGATCGTGAGATCGAGCGTGCTGTACGGATGGCATCCATGGAAGCCAAATTTCGCTAAGTGGATCGTGGAATCGCTTGAAGCTGGCAGGAGGATACGCGTCGTAAGCGACCACTACAACTCGCCAACTCTTGCCGATAATCTAGCAGAAGCCCTCTTGGAAGGCATCGAGCGCGGCTTGAGAGGGGTCTACCATATGGCTGGAGCTCAGCGGATCAGCCGATACGATTTCGCAGTCGCGATAGCCGAAGAATTCGGCTTAGATCTCGACTCGATCGAGCCGATAAGCATGAACGAGCTCGATGTTTGGATAGCAAAAAGGCCTTGCGACTCCTCCCTGCGCATCGAGAAGGCTCAGCGCGCGCTGAAGGCCAAGCTTCTCGGAGTTGCCGAAGGTCTGAGGGCACTTAAAGAGCTGAGTCGCGAATAGTGCGTGTTGAAAGGGATCATCCTGCACGGAGGCCGAGGCACTAGGCTGAGGCCGCTGACCCATACGGGCCCCAAGCAGCTCATACCTGTCGCAAACAAGCCCATCTCGCAGTACGTCCTAGAAGACCTTCGAGAGGCAGGCATCAAAGACATCGCGATAGTCCTCGGGGATCTGTATCCAGAGAAAGTCGCCAGCTACTATGGCGACGGAGACAAGTTCGGCGTCAAGGTCACGTACGTCCACCAAGGCTTCCCAAAGGGAATAGCCCATGCGATAGGCTTGTGCCGAGATTTCGTTGGAGATGACAAGTTCGTGGTGTACTTAGGCGACAACTTGCTGAAGGGCGGCATCGCAGAGTTCGTCAGAAAGTTTGAGGGATCAGATTCCGATGCTATGGTGCTGCTCTGCGAGGTCGAATGTCCTGAGCGCTTCGGAGTTGCTAGGTTCGACGAGCAGGGCAGGCTTGTCGGCTTAATCGAGAAGCCGAAGGAGCCTCCTAGCAGATTCGCCCTCACCGGGATCTACTTCTTCACGCCAGCGGTCTTCGACACGATCAAGCAGCTGAAGCCCTCTTGGAGAGGAGAGCTCGAGATAACCGAAGCCATCCAAATGCTGATGGATCGTGGATGCAAGGTCGAGTACGAATTCGTCAGAGGCTGGTGGAAGGACACAGGAACTCCTGAAGACATTCTGGCTGCCAACAGACTGATCTTAGACGAGCTAGAGCCGCAAGTTCTCGGGACGATCGAAGAAGGCGCTGTCGTCCAAGGGCGCGTCTCCTTAGGGGAGGCTTCTGTCGTCAAGCGGGGAGCCGTAGTCAGAGGCCCTGTCGTAATCGGCGATAGAGCTGAAATCCGCGAAGGAGCTTACATAGGTCCGTACACGAGCATCGGCAACGACGTGAAGATAAGGCGAGGAGAGATCGAAAATTCCATCATAATGGACAGCTGCGTCGTCGACGTCGACGAGAGGATCACAGACAGCCTCGTAGCGCCGCACTCCGTCGTAGTTTCCTACGGCGAGAGGAAGCCTAAGGGACATAGGCTCATTCTAGGAGAGAGATCCCGCGTGTTCTTATGATCGAAGGAGTTGTCGTGAAGAGCCTTCGAGTGATTCCCGACGAGCGAGGATGGCTCATGGAGATCCTCAGGAGCGATTGGGAGATTTTTGAAAAGTTCGGGCAAGTCTATGCGACTGCAGCCTATCCGAACGTGGTTAAGGCTTGGCACATGCACGAGAAGCAAACCGACCACTTGGCGTGCATCAAGGGGAATGTCAAGCTAGTCCTATACGATGGAAGAGAAAGTTCCAAGACGAAAGGCCAGCTCGTGGAGTTGATAATAGGGGACAGAAATCCCGCGATCGTCAAGATACCTCCTGGCGTCTGGCATGGGTTCAAAGCGATAGGCGAGACCGCCATCGTCGTCAACATTCCAACCGAGCTCTATGACTACGAGAAGCCAGACGAGTACCGGCTTCCTCCGGACACCGACAAGATTCCCTACGATTGGAAGCTCGCACCTTGGCTAGCTCATGGTTGATCCTAGAGTAGTCCTCGTAACCGGAGGAGCCGGATTCATAGGCTGCAACTTCGTTCGCCATCTGCTGGACAAGTATCCGGATGTCCAAGTCGTGAACTACGACCTGCTAACCTATGCCGGAAGGCTCGAAAACCTTCGAGAGGTAGCCAACAATCCTCGGCATAAGTTCGTCAGAGGCGACATCCGTGACCGAGAATCTGTCGAGCTCGTCGTGAAGCGGTATGGCATTGATACGATCATAAACTTTGCAGCTGAAACGCACGTCGACAGGAGCATAGTGGAGGCGGGCTGCTTCGTCCTGACGGATGTCTACGGCACGTACGTCTTGCTCGATGTTGCGAGGAAGCTGGATGTAGAGCGCGTTGTCCACATATCAACGGACGAGGTATATGGCAGCATCGAGCGCGGGTCGTTTACCGAAGAAGATCCGCTTCGACCTTCCAGCCCTTATTCAGCCAGCAAAGCTGGCGCGGATATGATGGTCATGGCATTCTACCGCACATATGGACTGAACGTAGTCGTGACGAGGAGCACAAACAACTTTGGCCCATACCAACATCCTGAGAAGTTCATCCCGAAGCTAATCATACGGGCGCTTCACGACAAGCACCTGCCGCTCTACGGAGACGGAAGGCAAGTCAGAGATTGGCTGTACGTTCTCGACAACTGCGAAGCAACCGATCTAGTGATGCGAAAGGGTAAGCCGGGCGAGATATACAACGTAGCCTCGGGACAAGAGAAGCAAAATGTCGAAGTCGCAAGGGCGGTTCTCAGGATTCTGAACAAGCCAGAACCGTTGATCGAATTCGTCGAGGATAGGCCTGGTCACGATAGGCGTTATTCGCTTAGTATGGGCAAAATCAAGCAATTAGGCTGGAGCCCCAAACACCGATTCGAAGATGCGCTAAGACTTACCGTTGAGTGGTATGTCAAGAACAGGTGGTGGTGGGAGCCCTTGCTAAGTGATCGTTACGTAATTTCAGATACACCTTGGCGTTGCTCGTAAAAATCCAGATTTCTGATCTAAACGGATGCCAATAGAGTCCGAAAGGTGGGAAAGCTTGCAGCACATTAAGTTCGTTTTTGCTCTCCAATCTCTTGTAGCCATTTCGCAGCAGTACTTCGGTCTCACGCGAGCCGAGGCTCTCCAGCTGCTTACGCTTCTGGTGATAGTCTGCCTGACAATCGTGACGTGGTCGGGCTTTAACTCCCTAAGCTGGGAGATATCGAAGCTTGAACCTCGGAGTTCCTCAGAGGGTTGCGGAGAGGAGAGAGAAAGTCGCAACTACAGGTACGGGTGCCTTTACTGGGATGGTGTTGGACGGCTTAGCAGCCCTGGTACTCGGTTTAGGCCCGGTTGCCGTCGTCGCTGCAGGGCTCGTTGGCGCCTTAATCGGTGATCAATGGGAGTATGAAGAGCTAAAGAAACGACGTAAGCGGTTAGCGTAAGACCTTAAACCATTCTATCGTTTTAAGGAGGCCTTCCTCAAGACCGGTCCTAGGCTCCCAGTCAAGTAGTTGCCTAGCTTTCGTGATGTCAGGGCAACGCCGCTTGGGATCTTCCGGCCTAGGCTTCTCAAAGACAATTGGTGATCGGCTACCAGCCAGCTTGATTATGAGCTTCGCCAGATCCAGAATGGTGGTCTCCTGAGGATTGCCGATGTTGATTGCCTGCCCCCTTACCTCCTCCTTGACGAGCGCCAGTAGGTGCGCTTCGATCGTATCAGCCACGTAGCAGAACGATCGAGTTTGCTTTCCATCGCCATGAACCGTCAGAGGCTCGTTGCGTAGAGCTTGGGCAATGAACCTTGTGACTACCCTGGCATAGGAGCCATCCTCGCGTAGCCGAGGGCCATATGTGTTAAAGATTCTCGTTATCCTAGCATCCACGCCGTACTGGTTTGCGTACGCCTTGACCAGAGCTTCGCCGAACCTCTTTCCCTCGTCATAGCAGGACCTTGGTCCCACGGGGTTTACCTTGCCCCAGTAAGATTCGGGAGTCGGGATGACTTCTGCGTTGCCGTAGACCTCCGACGACGACGTGAACAGGAATACTGCATCAGATTTCCTAGCGATCTCCAGCATGTTCAGCGTTCCAACGCTATTCGCAAGCAATGTTTCGACCGGATGTTCGAAGTAGTCCTCGGGAGATGCCCTACTCGCTAGGTGTAGGACGAAATCGTACCGAGTCCCATCCCATGCGTAGGTTGTTACATCGCCTTGAGCGAAGCTGAAGTTTTTCCGGCCGATGAGGTGCTGGATAAACTCAGCTTTACCGGTCGATAGGTCGTCAAGGCATGTGAGAGAGGCGCCAAGCAATACCAAAACGTCACATAGCCAACTTCCCAGAAAGCCAGCTCCCCCCGTTATGAGCACGCGCCTGTTCTCGAAGGGGTTCCGCTCTTCTAGCGAGGCGACGAGTCGCTCTACATCACGCTCTATGACCGACGCCACATTCGAGTTTAGCAGGAGAGCAATAAGTAGGCGATTGAAATTCTCGCTCAATCCCGAAACCAAAACCGTTCACTCTGCGCCATTGAAGATAAAGCTTTATCATAACAAAGTATCTACATTTTGATGAAGCTTCTTGAGCAAACTAAGGAGGGGCTTATAGTCTCAGCGCTCATGCAAAGGGCTCTCCGCTACTCTGAACTCAAGCGAGAGACGGGGTTAAGCGATGCTTGGCTTTCTAAAAAGCTCCGCGAGCTTTCAGAAGCAGGCGTGGTTAAGTGCCGCGATGGCGTTTACATGCTCAACCCAGTTGGCTTTAGAAGTGCGTTGACTCAGAATAAGTTCTACTATGCTCAGTTGATGGCGCTAGATCTAGCCAAGCGCGAGGATGTGCTAGCCGTCATCCTGTTCGGCAGCCTTGCCCGGAACCCCATGTCTGGAGGCGATATCGATCTGCTTGTAGTGACGAGGAACGGTAGCCAGCTGGACGGTATCGGGGAATCCGTCCGACTTTTCGATAGGTACGGCGTTGCAGTCGACATCGTGCCGGTAGCGTTTAGAGGGCTCCTTCGCTGGTTCCTTGAAGGCTCCCCCCTCCTGCTCTCGATCCTTAGGTCGCACGCGGTCTTATTCGACTCCGGAGGTTTCGCCAGACTTCTCGATCTCATGGCGTCAGAAGCCGCCGTCGAGTGGACGTACGCCGATGAGGTGGGAGCGTGGCTGAGGAAGTAGTTGCGATTCACGTCAGAGCTGCTTCGGAGTTTCTCGAAGCTGCTGAAAAGATTCTGAGGTCTGGGGAGCCTTTTGCTGCCGTGTCCTTAGCGACGATCAGCGCCGAGCGAGCTGCGATGGCCATCGTGTTGCATCTCGGAGGAAGGCCGGCAATCAAGCATCGGCATCACGAAGTCATGAGGGCGTTGCGAGGAGTCGTAGGCGAAGCTCTCCAGGGGCGTTACGACCGGGTTATGCGCTACGTAGCTGAGCTAATGGGAAACCTAACCGCGGTCAGATACCGCTACGAGGTCGGAGGGGAGCTTGTGTCGCCTAGGCAAATGTTCGGGGAGGTCGAGGCACGCGACGTACTCGAGAAGGCTAAAACCGTTCTCTCCTTTGCCCGAGAACTTACCAGAACTTAGTGCGTTCTCTCCGAGCGTGAGTCCTAACCAGCGTTCGATCGAACTCACAGGCGTAAAGCTTTTCCTCGGAGCTCCTGACGCTCCTCAACAGCTTCCTCGGAACTTGCTCCCTTTTCCCTTCGCTACGATTTGGCGTGCTTATGAGCGATTCTGAGCACTACAGGTGCGTAGGGAAGGATTCTCCAAGCAGCGATTGTAGGTGGCCCCGAGCTACTCCTAGCGCGAACGCGTTGAAAGGATTTCGGCTTAGCAATTCTGTGAGATGCAGAGGGCCTATAAGTTCACGGTAATTCTCGCTTCAATTCTTCTAGCAGCCGAAGTTATATCGGCAATCTTAGAGCCTCGCCTCATGGCGCTTTTTGCTACTCTTCATCCGTGCTTTGGATAGTTGGCATTCCGCCGAGGTTCAAGATGAGTTCCAGAGCTCCAGCTTACGTCGCTTGGGAAGCTCCCGTTCACGTCGTTCTCGCTCTCTACGCCCCAATCTTCCACCTATCAGTTGAACTTGCCTACTTACGCTCGGAATTGGCCGAGCTAAGGCGCGCCATAGAGGCGCTAATTGGCTAGAAGTCTACATCAGGGCGATCCGATACGTTGCCCTAGGCGGATCCTCCAGCCGAATTTCATTTCGTATGAGTTTCTAGCTTAGCCATTTTTCTGCTTAGGCTTCCCGATGCTTTCTCAACGTGCGGTTTGGATTCGATAATTCGTTTGCGTCTCCTAAGATTGGGATGACAGCTTCAGAAACGCCATTCAGCAAGGCATTCTCCCGCATGAAGTCGTTAGGCATCAGGGTTAACGTCAACCGAGTATGCGATCGTCAACCTGATCCGACGACTTAGAGAACTCGATTCTAGACTTGAGCGAAGTAAATGATCGCTAGCCCGCTGCTGACTAAAGCGAGGCTCAACAGAGTGACTATGAAGTAAGCTACGACTAGTCGCTCGACCGAAAGCCTCTTTCCGAGATACGGAGCCTTGACGAGTACTCGATCGCACTTGCGGGCTAGCTTCTCCAGACGGGGAAGCATCCTGAACAATACTTGGACTTTCCTCAAGATCGCTTGTGGAACGAGTGGAGCGACTACGAGTGTAGCTAGGACCGTAGTCAACCCTCCGCTTGGGACTCCTGGAAGCAGGAGTGCCCCCAGGGCTACGAGCATTGAGCCGATCCAGACCGGGAGCGACACCTAGCATTATCGCCTCCGCCCCTTCTTTTGTATTTCTGCCGCAGAGCCATCCTTATGGGCGCTCTTGAGCACGAGTGTCGCGGGTTACGTTCGCGTCAAAGGGCTCTTAGGAAATGCTAAGCGAGCTCGGGTGAGAGAAGTCGAATTTCTGGCAGATACCGGAGCATTCTTTACAATAGTGCCGATCAAACTTGCCAAGGAGCTCGAGATAGAGCCTGTGGCAAGAGCGACCGTGACGCTAGCCGACAAGCGGGGCGTAGAGGCCGACGTGTCGCTCGCCTACATCAAGATACTAGAACGGGAAGGTGTTCTCCCGGCAGCGATCATAGACGCCCCGGAGCCGTTGCTCGGCGTTACAGTATTGGAAGGGCTTGGCTTGCGTGTCGATCCAGCCACAGGTCGGGTCGAGTATTCTCGATCCTACGGAATAGCTATCTTATACATCGGCGAGTCCGCGGTAGCTCCTAGGTCGTAAGACTGCCCGATGTATCGGTTTGGCTTTATTGCGCTCTCTTAAAGTAGTTGAGCTACCGACATTGCCTTTACAAGCTTCGAAGCTACTTCACGTAGCCTTCCATCCTCGGTGACTAGGGGCTCAGCTCTAGTTTGGGCTAAGTACAGGTAGGCGGCATCGTAGAACGATAGGCCTCGCTCGCATGCCAGCCTCAGCGCCCCCTCTTCGCCGTCTTTGATGGAAGTAATGTCCAGTACCTCCAAGCACCTCTTGACGACACTCAAGATCTTGATCGCCTCACCGACAGAAATCGTCTTGAAGACAGCAACCTCTTTCCAGATGGCATTTCCAAGCTCGTAGACAGCCAGCTCAAGCGTTGTTCCACCGACGAGGACTTCGGGCTTTCCCAGCTTGATCAGCGTGTAAATAGAGCTTGCATCGAGGATCATCGCGCTTCGCGCTCTTCGCGTATGCTGCGGACGATCCGCTCAACCGGTATTTTCTCGAGCACGGGGCGCAGCTCTTCGCACATGCGTTTCAACTCCCTAGCCCGCGCTTTTCGTAGCGCTTCGTAGAGCGCATCTCGGAGAACCTCGCTTGGCTTAACTCCCAACCTCTCTAACTCTCTCTTGAGATCTCGAGGGATTTTCACAGAGACCGTGATATACTTACTCATTGACTACTTTTTGTAGTCAATAAAGTAGTTATTTCCTTCGGCAACGCCCTACGGATCGAAACAACAGGTGGAGGATAACGATGCGCTCGAGCTAAGCTTAGGAATGCTAAGGAAGAATCGGCTATCAGTAATTCTGCAAGGATCGCTGCAAGCTTGTAGGTTATTTATCCCTTGGGCAGTTCTCCGCACCAATATGAAAGTTGCAGAAACTCTGCGCTCAAAGTAGGGAGCTAAGGCCTAGTGGAGGTAGCCAATATTTTGACATCAAGAGCAATCTGATACCAAGCGGGCCCAACCGGACGAACGATCCTGCCGAACGCCACCTCATGTTGCACTCCGAGCTCGAACATCTCCTGCTGGAACTTCTCCGACACTTTTTGGACGGGATCCTCGTCCTTCCTGGCATGGACAAAGTCATAGTAGTGGAGCCAACCCCCGCTTGGCTTGAGCGCCAATAGGGCACAGTCGATGAACTCGATCGCCCTTTCGGGAAGGGGCATCAGCACTCTATCGGCAACTTGTTTAAGCCTAGACTCGATGACTTGCCGCGCATCACCTAGAATCGGAACGACTATTCCGGAGACCTCGTTCAGCAGAACGTTCTCCTTCATGAGCTCGCAGGCATCGGGATTGATGTCGATCGAGTAAACGACTTTCGGCTTGCCGAGCCTTGCAGCAATTATCGAATAGCATCCAACTCCTGCGAACATGTTGACGACGACTTCGCCCCCGCGGACTTGCTTAGCAACTCGGAGCCTCTCGTAGGAGAGGCGAGGCGAAAAGTACATCTTAACTAAGTCGACCTTGAACCGACAGCCGTGCTCCTTGTGGATCGTCGTGGTGCGCTTCTCTCCAGCGAGCCAAGCTAGCTCTCGAGTTCGATAGACTCCCGCGATGGGCGATGCTTGCTTCAGGATGACTTTCACATAGCCCAGCCTCCGCAACAGTTCGTTAGCAAGAGCTAGCTGCCTCTCTTCGCTTAGCTCATCCGAGACCTTCAGCACTACTATGTCGCCGATTACGTCAAAGCGCTTCGATACTAGCTCGATCTCTCGCTCCGAGAAGCCTAGGTCGCTGGCGATCGCGTGGATGAGCTTCACGTAGCGCTCCGAGTAATAGGGCTGACAGTTATCAATCTTATACCATAGTATAGGCGTGGAAAAGGTCGTCCCGACTAAGCTAGATAGGCGCTTAGTTGAAGAGCTCGACAAACTCGTCGGGCAAGGCCTCTATGCGAGCAGGAGCGAGGCCATACGAAGCGCCGTCAGAGAGCTCGTCACAAAGAGCTACCTTAGCCTTCAAGAATTCCATGAGAAGATAGCCAAGATAGCTTCTGAGCTCATAGTACAGCAGTTCGGAGAGCGTGTGAGCGACGTAATTCTCTACGGGTCTGTGGCCAAAGGAGCGGCTAGCGTCGAGAGCGACATCGACCTCTTAGTCCTGACGACCGAGGAGGAGGGCACAGAGGGATTTCGGGAGATGGATCGCGAGATCGTCCGCACAACTTACTCGATAGACCTCGCAGCCGGAGTCGTCACAACGCCTCTGCTCATGAGCAGGAAGCGCTTGATGGCGCTCGTCGAGGAAGGATACACGTTTGCAATGGAGATCCTCGAAAGCGGTCTCCAGCTTCACGGCGACTTCTTGAGAGATGTCAGAAGTCGGAGCCCACTTAAGCGAGGCTAGGCGCTTTCTCGAAGCCGCGAGATCTGATCTGAGACGCAGAGACTACAAGAGGGCTGTGTCGAGTGCGTACTACTGCGCCTTCCATGCGACAAAAGCTCTTCTACTAACCGAGAGGATCTCGCCGCGAACGCATGAGGGCTTGCTGCACAAGTTTAACGAAATTTTCGTCAAGGGCAAAGGCTTCTCGAGGGAGCTCGGGCTCATCCTTAAGGATCTGAAGAGGCGCAGAGAGCTGTCCGACTACGTGCCGGGTTCCGAGTTCTCCAGAAGCGACGCGATCGAGGCTATTCAAATGGCCGAGAGATTCCTTGCGTGCATTGAAGAATGGCTAGGTTAGCCGGAGATATTATTTGCCGTTCGCACCAAGTGGCGTAGCTTATGGAGTGGTGGCTCGTCCCCTCCCTGATAGTCGCCGTCTTGACGTTGCTCGGAGTCGGTGCGAAGATCGGTTTCTGGGCTCGAGGGATCGAGTTGAGGCTCAGGAATGTAGAGTCAAGGCTTGGGGACGTGGAATCGAGGCTTGGCGATGTCGAGTTGATCATGGGGTGGCTACTGTACATCCACAGAGAGGAGCTGTTCAAGTCGTACGATCGATCTTCTCCTCCTAGCAGTGGATCGTCCGCGGAGGAAAAGAGGAGGTTGCTTGCCAAGCTGAGGGAGGGGACAATAACTTCCGAGGAAGCTACGAGGCTCAAACCGCTCCTCGAAAAGCAGAGGGAGGAAGCATCTGCAGCAGGCAGGACAGGCGCCGTCATAGCCATCGGAGGCTTGCTCTTGCTTCTCAAGGTGACCTTAGCTCTAGCGGGCGAGAGGCTGGAGGGAGCCTAGGTTCATTACTGTCTTCTATCAAACTCTTTGAGGGCTTGTCCGAAGAAGCTGAGTATCGAGGCCCGTTCTACGAGTGCGTCAGGTGCGGAGCCAAGGTGCCTGCTCGAGAGCTATTCCTCGAAGAGTATCCGCACTGCAACGAGTGCGGCTGCAAGATCTTGCGAAAGCTCAGGCCTCCGATCGTCAAGCGGATCAAAGCTCCTTAAAGGATTCATCAATATTGATGATGGATGCCAGAGGAGGAAAAGCAAGGCATCCTGCAGGATCCGCGCTTCTGGTACTGCTCTGCCGTAGTTTGGTTGATCGTAGCCATAATCGGCTTCATCTTGCTGTTCCTGTACTCGACTCCGCCGCAGCTGATCGGGTTGGCGGAGATCCTCAGCATAGTGGGCATCTTGAGCACGTGGTACAGCATCATAACGGGAGGAGCTACATTGAGGCAGCAAGGGGTCATGCTAAAGCAGCACGAGGATATGCTGAGGCGACAAGACGAGTCCTTAAGCTTGCTCCGCAAGATATTGCAAGCTCTTGAGAGGATCGAGAAGCGCCTAGTCGGGGGCCAGTATCCTCCGACCGCTGCTCCTAGGAGGTTGCCGGAAAGAGTTCGCCTTTCTGTATGCGGCAACGAACTAGCTCCTTGATGTAATCGTATGCTACACTAACTTCGATTTCAGCCAGCTATTAACGTCTAAAAACAACTGAAAACCTTCAGCGGTGTGAAAGCCGCCAACCACCTCAAGCGAGCCAGGAGGATCAGAAGGAGTTTAGCAAGGCTAGATCCGAGGGAAGATTTCGAGCTCTTCGTCAAGGGCGCGTTCGGAGCTTGCCTTCACTACATAGCGTACCTGAGTGATGCACGGGTTGGAGAGATCGAAATACCCACAAAGGCTTGCCGCGGTTCTTGAGGGACAAGGGATTGAACGAATTGCTAATCATCTTCGAGAAGGTAAACGCAGCTAGGATAGCTTGCTGGTACGGAGGAAGGGGCGACGGAGGGCGAGCTAAAGAGCTTCGCGGCCAGTTGAGCATGCTGGAGAATATGGTCGAAAGGTGCGCCGAGAGGATCGAGAGCTCATAGATTTCCTGGTGAAGGAGCTGTCCAAGCTGCCGACATTGCGATCTATACTTCTCTTTGGATCGCTAGCCAAGGGAGAGGCGCGCCCGGACTCGGACATAGACTTGCTCCTGGTCTTTGACGAGGAGGATCCGTACGTGAGGCTGGACGATGTCGTTCGCATAATCTGTAAGAGCTCGCTCGTCAGAGACGTGAACCCGATTCTTACCAACATGAGAGATCTGGATCGCGACTTTCTAGAAGAAGTATTGCGCGAGGGCAAGTTGCTTTGGAGCCGAGCTCGACCCTAAGCGAGGATGGCTTACATGATCCGACTTGCATTTCATGGCGATGGCACGATTTGAAGAGGCCAAGCGTTGGCTGAGCGAAGCCATCTGGGATCTAGAGACGGCTAGGCTTCTACGCGATGCCAAGCGCTTCAACGCGTGCGCATTCTACTGCCAGCAAGCAGGCGAGAAAGCTGCAAAGGCGCTGCTTTATTGGGCGGGCGAAGTTCCATTCGGCCACTCCGTGAGGGAGCTGCTCGAGCGCTTTAGCGAGTCTTCTGGAGAGAGCGTCGATGAGCTTTTGCCGCCAGCGAGAGAGTTGGATAGGCACTACATACCAGCCAGATATCCGAACGTCTTTCCGTCAGGAACTCCTCATGAAGCATATGATGAAGAGTCTGCTGCGAGGGCGATAGAATGCGCCGAGAGAGTGGTGACGTACGCGAAGAAGTTCGTGAAGTCCTAACGAGAAGAGGGATTCCCTTCGCCGACGAAATAGCCAGCTACTGCGCTAGGCTCGTCGAGAAGCTCGGTCCTCAAATGGTGTTGCTCACTGGCTCGATCGCCATGGGCGCTCACATGCCTTGGAGCGATGTTGACATGATCGTAGTAGCCGACTTCGAGGAGCCGTTCATCGAGAGGATAGCGCTGCTGCTGGAGCTGAACGAAACCAGAGCTCCGATCGAGGCCTTAGGCTACACGATGTCCGAGTTCAGGAGCATGCTGTTCGCAGCACGACCTAACGTCGTAGACGCCGTAAGGAATGGAATTCCATTAATAGGCGACAAGCACTACAGATCGCTCAAAAAGATCCTCGGCTCGATGAAGCTGCGCCGGACATCGTGCACGTATATTACAGATCGTCGGTCACGCTTAGACCGAATGAGCAGGAAGGCGCTAGGGCCAGTCGTCCAAGCGATCGGAGCGATCTTGGTACTTCTCGGCCCTGCTTACGAAATAGCGGTAAGAGCGAGCTTAGGACTAATCTTGATCACGCTAGGCTCACTTATCTTCGCGATCGGCGTCAAGCTGAGGAAGGGCTAAGGACAAACTTACTCTTTGCTTGCATCCTCCGCACAGCCT
>CAYZOK010000002.1:32693-36434 GCA_964480335.1 uncultured Candidatus Bathyarchaeia archaeon
AGCCTCCTTATCTCTCGGAGCTCCCTCACTCCTTCATCCATTTTCGTCCCCAGCTCCGTAAAGCCCGTCCACACAGGTATGATCACGAAGAAAATGCCCATCATGGCAAAAACCATTAGAAATTCGACCCTCGACAAGTGAAGCCACCGATGAAGACCCAACGCAAGGGAGAAGAGGGCAAGTACGAGCCCAGCCACCGAACGCGGATCCATAGCCTCTCTGCGAGCCTCATCCTTCTGCATTTATTTGAGGCTCGATGAGAGTTTTAGGCTCCAAGAAGGAAGTCCGCCTGCAGCTGCTTAGCCCGCGCTACTCCAAATGTCCTTACAGTTCTCAGAGGCCGCAGATTCTGTCACCAAGGGCGAAGGTTGCATGCACACTCAGAATTACGCTTGTGATGACGATCTCTTCTTATCGCTTTTCCAGACTAAGAGCCCCCTTTCAACCTCTCTCACGAAGCTGCTACCAGACCTCTTCAGCCGTTCGTACTGAGACTCCGTGTACAAGTGCAGTTGAAGTTGGGAGAGCTTAATGCGATCCCACGCGATCGAATACGCATCACTGCGTTCAGGATCCTCGTAGATTATCAGCAGGTCCACGTCGCTGGCTACCGTGTGCGTTCCCTTGGCATAAGAGCCGAACAGTACGGCTCGCTTAACTGGTAGCTCCTTCGACAAAGCTTCGAGCTGCTTGCGCAGGTACCGAAGGAGCTCCTTCGTGCTAAATTTCGGCGAGTAGACCTTCGCAGAACCCGACAATTCTCCTCGCATAGTTCAACAATCGCTTAGCTTCTTGCTCGGTATAAGCTTCGAAGGGCGCGCCTTTTGGATGAACGTTCGGATACCTAGCCAAGACGTACGCTTTGTCCAGCTCCTTCGCAGCATCTAGCAGCTCCGCAGAAGGCTTAAGATTCTCGGGAAGATTCTCGAGCAAACCGGCGACCGAGTGCCCGAAAGCCTCTCGATGCAGCTTCTGGAACACAGCCTTGATAGCTTCCTCGGCTGCTTGCTGACTTATGAAGCAAACCCACTCGAAGTAGCCTCCCTTAAGCTCGTACTCGGCGTTATCGAGGTCGCGCTTCGCTTGGCGAATCCAGTCGGCGCTTCGCTCGACCATCAGCGCCAGTATTCGGGCAGTTCTGTCCGCCTAAGCCGATCCAAGCCTTCGTCGCGAAACCTCCACAAGCCGAGCCCTACATCTTCGAGCGCCATTTTGAGGGCACTCGTCAAAGAATTGCTGAACAAGACTTCCTCCTCGAACTCTCCGATAGCGACGCCTGCTACGATAGGTCCTTCAACTCTATCCTGTGTGATAACCTCAACTTCGACGCATCCTTCCAAGTACGGAGCCCTAGTGGGGCCTCCGAAGCTAACTCCCTCCAGCATAATGGCTTCCTCCTTAAGCTGAGGCCAGATGGCGAGCTCTTCAGCCAATCTGGCTGGGATCGCTATGTCGGGGAAAGATGTCTCAGACTCATAGCCCGAGTTCACGAGGGCGACGGTCTCGATCGCTCGGCCAGCTTTAGGGCCTCTTCGAGCTTTGAGCCGAATCCTAACCGCCAACTGGCTTCAGGCGGAGCTTGCCGAAGCGAACTCGCGGAGCGAACTCATGACCGCACTTAGGACAGCGCAAAACCATGACGCGCTTCGCGACTTTACCCTTGCTCATCTCGCTTACACAACCAATAGAATCTTAAATGCGATTCTCGTGGGGTCGGGAAGCGCTTTGGCGCTAGCGCAGAATTCCCCCTCTGCTTCGTGCTCGGAATGCTGTACTCCCGTTCAGAAGGGCTGATTGAGGCGGGGCTGGTTTCAGAGCTAAACGACGCTTCGCTCGGCCAAGAGTGCCGTCCAAGTCCGTATTGAAGAATGCGCCTCTTTGCGACCATGTAATCGCCTTTCCGAGGGCTAGTTCAGCTATAATCTCGCTCCTTTTGCCTTCTTCAGTCCATAGAGAAGCTCAATTACCCTTTCTAAGACCCCATTCAAGCTTCCGGATCTATAGCCTGCCAAATCCACTGTCACATGTTTGAAACCAAACGATCTCAATTTTTCACTGAATAGGAGTCTCCTTTCTTAGTTTACCGTACTCACGCAAGCGAGCGCAGGATGTCCGGGACCGTTTATAAGGAGCGAGCCATTGGCTCAATGGTGACGGCATCGGAAGCTGGCCTCCTTAAGCCAACGCTCCCTAGCAGGAGTCCCGGGATAAGCCGCGAGAAGGTGCAGGAGCTTGTGTCCAGCTACGATCCCAATGAAGTCAGGATAGGCGTCCTAGGGTCGCACTCCGCCTTGGAGATAGGCTACGGCGCTAAGCAGGAGGAATTCGAAGTGGTAGTCGTTTGTCAGAGGGGAAGGGAGAGAACGTATGCGAAGCACTACAGGAACCTGTTCGATCATGTTCTCGTGCTGGATAAGTTCGTCGATATAGTGAGGGAGGAGAACCAAGAGAAGTTAAGGGAGCTGAACACCATATTCGTTCCCAACAGATCCTTTTCCGTCTACGTCGGATACGACAACATCGAGGGCAAGTTTTTCGTTCCTATCTTCGGAAATCGCTATCTCCTGAGAGCCGAAGAGCGAAGCGCTCCGAAAAATCAGTACTATCTCCTGAGGAAAGCAGGGATCCCAACTCCGAAGGTATTCGATTCTTACACGGAAATCGACCGCTTGGTGATAGTCAAAGTCCCGGAGAAGGAGAGGAGGATCGAAAGGGCATTCTTCTATGCATCGTCGCCAGAGGAGTTCGAAAGAAGGGCAGAGGAAAGGATAAGGAGGGGAATGATAAGCAGAGATGATCTGGGAAAGGCAACCATAGAGGAATACGTGGTTGGAGCCAAGTTCAACGCCAACTACTTCTGGTCTCCACTAACTGGCGAGGTAGAACTGCTCGGATTCGACAGAAGGATCCAGACCGACCTGGACGGAGTTTTAGACCTACCAGCCGACGAGCAGCTAGAGGCAAAGATAGCTACGCAGAACATAGAGGTCGGCCACATGGGCGCGACCATACGGGAGTCGCTGCTAGAGAGGATATTCGAAGCTGGAGAAAAGTTCGTTGGGGTATGCAAGCAAGAGTATCCTCCGGGAGTTATCGGCTTATTCGCCCTTCAAGGAGCCATAACGAAGGATCTCGCCTTCTACGTCTTCGATGTTAGCCCGAGAATACCTGGTTGTCCGTGCGTCGAGCCCACGTCGCCTTACATGAAGTACAAGCATGGAGTTGAAGTGGGCCCAGGAAGAAGGGTCGCGATGGAGATAAAGAGGGCTATAAAGCAAGGAAGCCTCGAAGCCGTTGTCACATAATCGCGTTCGTTATTGCCCAATGTTTAAATCTTCGCTGAGAAGGCTGCTTATGACAGCTTGATCTGGCTTGGCTATGTGGTGGCTGCTCTCATCCTAATCCTTGGCATCGGGATTCCCGAGTGGTGGAAGCGGAGGCGGTTAGCCGAACTTGAGCGAGAGAGGGAGAGTTCGCCTGTAGTCTTGGCGATAGCAAGGTTGGAGGCGCGTTTAACAGCGACCACGTGGGAGGCGTGCATGGCGTTGCTCGCGGTCTTGATTACGATTAACACGATGCTTACCACAATCGTGTTAGCCAAGCTGTAGGATTCCTCGAAGCGAGACCCTAAGCGTTCGAGGATTCAAGTCCAATCGCATCCGGAAATGACGATCGGAATTTACGGAGCTTAACTGGCCTTAAGCTACTCCCCTTCTATTGCAAGAGTTCTCTTCTAGACCG
>CAYZOK010000003.1:0-15536 GCA_964480335.1 uncultured Candidatus Bathyarchaeia archaeon
CCGCTCGAGACTGAAACCAAATGTTTCGAGCAGGAAGATTACGCCTGATATGGCTGCGAGAGTCCAGAAGGCAAGCGCTATCCAGTAGAGGAGTCCGTCGATGCTCACGTCTGTCTCCGAAGGTGCCGGTATTTCAAAATCGATTCTGGCTTTGGCTCCTTCATCCAAAGATCACGATGCATGGCAAGGATGCCGTTGTACCGCGTAGATTTCCAAGTCGACGTATCCACTATCTTTGACCATCTGGTTAACATCCTAGTGGGACGGAGAGATCTAGTGCTTACACCCGAGCTGAGGATAAAGATAAACATCAGGATGGAGGAAGCGGCTGGAATACTCAAGGAGCTTGGGTATCAAGTCGAGCACGTCTCCCCACGAGAGTTTTACGATTACATGACAGGAGAAACTCCAACGGGAGATGTCACTACGTTGGAAGACGTTCTCGGCAACGAGTTTCTGATGGTTCACGAATTGGTCGAGATAAGCGAGCTGAAGAAGAAAGGCATCCCAATCGACAAACGGACGGTCATGCGCTTCTATCCGAAAGTCTACGAAGCTCATTTCGTAGCGATCGACTACGAACTCTCTCATGCTCTAAGTAGAGGGAAGTATGGCTGGATTGAGCGCAGGTTAGCTCAGGCCAAAGAGCAGTTAGACGACCCTCACTTGCCCGAAGAATTCAGCTATCTGAAACAAGAAGCAGGCCTTCGCTGGAGGTCGTTGGCAAAGAAGTTCGCAAAATATGCGCGGCTCGAATTTAACTCGCTTAGATAGTATCGAAGCTGAACGCCCTACGACGTGCTGTGCACACCCCTTTCTCGTTCAGCTAGATCATCCAGATTCCGAATCCGAAGATGGGCAAGGATATCAGCGAAAGCCACTGGCCTAGTGGCTCGAGGGGCCGCGTGCTTATCCTTACGGTCCTAGTCACGTATATTGGAATCGAGATCGTTTCAGCGCCTAAGTTCTCCACTTCTATCTTGTACGAGCCGGACTTCGGTGCTCTGGCTCTATAGTGCGAGCTTGTGACGTTGATGTCCTCCCAGATAAGCTTGCCTTCAGGGTCGAAAATTCTCACGTTGATGCGTTCGGGATTAATAGGAGGAGGCGGAATTCTGACGCGAAATCCAACGGTCACGTCGATAGTCTCATCCTTCTCGGCGTGAAATGCTACACTCCTGCTCGCAAAACCCTCGATTGAAAGCGTGTAGCGATAGCTATCGACGTGTTTAGTGTACTCGGTCACAGGAGATAGGAAGTAGCACCAAACGCCGCTCAATAGCATGATGGATGCTAGCGTTAGCGTCAGAGCTCCGAGAGCCTGCAATGCACTCCTCAATCCTTCTCTTTAGCCTTGAACTCGTATTCCCGAAGGACTTCCCGCATCGCCTCTACCACTCCTGTCCTCACAGCGTGCTTGACTATGAAGTAGAGGATTATGAGCCCTACAATGTAGGTGATAGTCGAGAGAATTATAACTGGCACCAGTAGATGGCTCGGAGTTCCATCGCTATTTGCACGTTACCCCCACGATTAAAAAGCGAGTACGGGATTTGCTCATCCGCCTTCAGGAGCTGCCGACTGGCTATGCAAGCGATCTCTTCAGATGCAGCGAGTTCGTCACGACGAAGACATTGCTCAGAGCCATGAGGAATGCGCCAGCGCTTGGGCTTAGGACGAGGGTTTGGATGAACGGGTAGAATATTCCCATAGCTACAGCCAGCGCGATCGCATTGTACGCAAAGGCATAAGCGATGTTCTGCTTCGCCTTTCGCACCGTCTTCCTCGCTATCTCCACCGCTTTGACGACATCTTCGATCGAGCTCCTGGTCAGGACGACATCTGCAGCTTCGACCGTGATGTCGGCTCCGCTTCCGATAGCCATTCCGACATCTGCTGCCATCAGTGCGGGAGCATCGTTCACCCCGTCTCCTACCATGGCAACGCAGGCCTTCTTCCTTAGCTCCTCGATGGTCCTGACTTTGTCTTCGGGTAGCATGTTCGCGCGAAATTCGATGCTCATCTCTTCGGCGATGGACTTAGCGACCTTCTCGTGATCCCCTGTCAGCATTATCGTGCCAAAGCCCAGCTTCTTGAGGGAGGCAGTGGAATCGCCAGCTTCCTTTCTGACGGAATCGCGAAGGGCTACAAGTCCCACCGCCTTCGAGTTGCAGCTCACGATCAAAACGGTCTTCCCTTGCTCGACGAGACTGTTCATTTCGCGCTCCAGATGGTCGAAGTCTATCTCGAGCTCGTGCATGAATGCTGTGCTTCCGACCGCTATGCGCTTGCCCCTGTAGATGGCTTGGACTCCCTTGCCGAATAGGGGCTTGAAGGATTCCGGATCAGGAATCTTGAGCCCTTCGCGGTTAGCTCTCTCCACTATAGCCTTCGCGAACGGATGTTCGGACTGCTTTTCAGCTACAGCCGCGAGGAAGAGCGCTTCGTCGCCTAGCACGTCTGTCACGACCACCTTGCCCTCCGTTAGGGTTCCTGTCTTGTCGAACGCGAGCAACTCGCACCTAGCGAGCCTTTCGACGACTTCTGCATCTTTGAACAAGATACCTCGCTTGGCTCCCTCTCCTATACCTGTAGCGATCGCTAAAGGAGTCGCCAAGCCGAATGCGCACGGGCAAGCCACGATGAGGACTGTAGCGAAGACCGATACGACGAAGTGTGAAGGCATTCCTAGCAGCAACCAGATCGATGCTGACAGAAGCGCTACGCAAGTGACCAGTGGGACGAACACCGCGCACACCTTATCGGCAATTCTCTGGATTGGCGCTCTTGACGACGATGCGCGCTCCAAGAGGTTGATCAGGTGGCTTAGCGTCGTTCTTTCACCGACGGCTGTCGCCCTGAGCTTCAAGAATCCGCTCAAGTTCAGCGTTCCCGCGTAGACGGAATCGCCCTCGACTTTGTCGATAGGAATGCTCTCGCCTGTCAGCAAGGATTCGTCGACCGTCGATTCTCCACCGATAACCTCGCCGTCGATCGGTATCCTTTCGCCTGGCTTGATCAAGACGGCATCGCCAACCTCCACTTCGTCGGCAGGCACCTCGATCTCGTGCCCCTTCCTGACGACTGTAACGATCCTCGGTTGCAGCTCAAGTAGCCTCAGGAGAGTTTCTGACGCTCTCTCGCCAGCGGCTCGCTCGATGAGCTTGCCTAGCGTGATTATCGTGACGATTATCGCGATCGCGCTGTAGAACACATGCTCGTGACCATAGAGCGCGCCTGCCGCGCTGTACACGTAAGCGGTTAGCGTGCTAAGGACGACCAGCGTGTTCAGGTCAGGCATCTTCGCCTTGAGAGCTCGATAAGAACCTGCAAAGAAGTGAAATCCTGCTCCGAATTCGATCACCGTGGCTAGGAGCAGGGCGATCCAAACTTCCCAAGCTACGTCAACAAAGTAGGTTAGTAGCAGCAGAGGTGTGGAGAGGACCAGAGCTGTTACGAACGACCAAAGCAGGACTCGGCTCTCCTTCTCCTCGGCCTCCGCTCTATAGCCGAGGCTGCGTATGGCTTCCGCGATCTTGCGCGGACTTATAGCGCCAGGATCGTACTCGATTATCGCTCTCTTGAGCGGGAAGCTTACGTAGACAGCCTCTATGTCTGACGCGCCCCTCAGAGATTTCTCGATGAGCTTGGCGCATGATGGACAATGCATGCCCGCGATGCGCAACGAAATGCGCTTCGGAGTTGCCATATACACTCATCGCCTTTTGATATCTGAAATCCTTAACCTAAAAGGGACCATATTTGATTTAGAAGGTGGTTCAGAAAGCCTCTTCTGCAGTTTTGCTCCTTTCATCAACCCTATCGTTGGTGCCGCTACCAGCGGCGACTGCAGAGCGAGAACAATCTCAGAAAGAGGACTTAGTGGCGTTTCTAAACCTGCTGGATGAAAAGGGATTCCTGTTGGTGAAGCCGAATGGGAGCTAGTTGATAAAATTTTTGACTGCGAGCAGAATCGGTCGCAGGCTGAATGCGAAGAGATTTTGCCTCCAGAGCCCGAGGTCGTACTGAGCCGGATCGTGGAATCCATAGAGGACTCAACTGAGGGTACCTACTACGTTTCTATTGGTACCGACTCTACTTTCTACACCTCAGATCTTGGAGATGCTACCACCATACGGCTATGGGGCCTCCCTATCGGATCGTGGGGCGCAGATTACGTCTTACCCGAGAACAAAGACCGTGGAGCGGTACTTCTGTTTCCCAGCTTCGGAGGTGTGAGCGTAGCTGCATGGATAGGTCCGAAAGTAGTAGTGACGGGATCTGGCACTGCGACTGCCAAGTTCTTTGTGAATGGGCGTCTGCTGGGCTACCTGTGGTATGCAGCGACGTGGTGGGGAGTTGCGTCCTCCTACGTTAGGGTAGGCATAGGGTATAAAGACCTGACAACTGGCCAAGGTGCAGCCACCTTCATACTTACTTACACGATACCTTGGTATTATGACGTAGAGATCAACGCGTGGTTCCCGACAGCAATCGAAATCGAGGCGGGGCATACCTACGTATTTTTCCTCCTGCTAGAAGCGGGGGCTGATGTGTACGGGGGAGGGGGTGCGGTCGCTGACTTTGGCCCCCAAGATGGAGACTATGCTGGTGAAGGCCTGTGGTTTAACTACATATTGCTTGATTTCCAGTAATTAGCTCATGATAGCTTCGCCTTTACTCGCATTCCTCGCCGTTCATTTTGCGCTCTCAGCAGGGGTTTCCATAGCTACCTTCGTGGGCCTCAAGGAGTATGAAAGAGGGCGCAGATGTTACCTCGGATCTCGAAAGCTGTACATTAGCGCGCTTCTAGGCCTCTTAGTTCTCCTCTTAGTACCTCTCGCGGCAATTGGCTCTCTTGTATTTCCCACGATCTCTCAAGCCATCGCCTTGATCTTTTACCCAATATACGTATCCTTGTTTTCCTTGGCGGCCTTGAGTAAGTGGCTGTTAGGACCAGTCGTTGCGAGAAAGAAAGATGTGAAGTGGCTAGCTAGGATCGTAGTCGTAGCAGGAGTTTTCGTCTTCCTCACTTACTTCTTTATCTTCACGTTGAGGCCCACACCTGAGCAGATGTTTGAACTATCGTTCTCCTAATTCTGCCTGCAAAACTTTCGCAATCCACACTCTCGTAACCTCTTGTGCGAGATCAAAGTATAATCAGCGCCACAACGTCCATGACATTAGTTCCTGTAGGTCCTGTGATCAGCAAGTCGTCTAGCCGTCTGAAGAAAGTGTGGGAATCGTTGCGTGCGAGGTAGTCGTTGGGATCGAGTCCTAACTCGCGAGCTCTTTTGATCGTGTAGGAGTCACAGATGGCTCCCGCGGCATCGGTAGGCCCATCTATGCCGTCCGTCGCAAGCGACATCGCCGCAATGTTGCCTAGTCCGGCTATTCCTATAGCCAAGCTCAGAGCGAGCTCCTGATTTCGCCCGCCGACTCCAGATCCCCTTACCGTAACTGCGGTCTCTCCGCCCATCAGGAGGAGCCTATTCTTGACGCCTTGCTCTACAAGCTCTCTCGCCTTCTTGGCAAGCTGCTGTCCGACCTCGCGAGCTTCGCCCTGCATCGCAGTGGTGAGGATTTCGGACTCGAGACCATGACGGCTACCGACTTCCACGGCGGCCTGCAGTGCGGATGCGTTGTTTGCGACTATTATCGTGCTTACGTTCCTAAAGCATGGATCTCCAGCCTTCGGAGTCTCAGGGATTTCGCCGCGGATTCCCTTCTCCAGATGTTCGAGAACTCGCCTGCTTGCTTTGTCGGCTAAGCCATATTTCTTGAGGACCTCTAATGCATCCGCGTAGGACGTAGCGTCAGGAGCGGTGGGACCACTAGCTATCGTATCTAAGATGTCTCCGACGACATCCGACATCACGAGATTAACTAGCCGAGCGGGATAGGCAGCTTTGGCCAGCCATCCGCCTTTGATTCTGGACAGGTGCTTCCTTACGGCGTTTATCTGGCGAATGTCGGCTCCGCTTTTCAGCAAAGCATCCGTGACCTCCCGGATATCGTCTAAGGTAAGACCTTCCGCTGGCAACGTCAACAAAGCCGAGCCGCCACCGCTTAGAAGGCATATCACGAGATCGCTCGAACCCAGTCCTCGAACGGCTGAAAGTACCTCTTCGGCTGCTGTGATGCTATCCTTACTCGGCAGAGGATGGTCGGCCTCTACGAGTTCGATTCTAGCAAGCGAGTGCCTTGAGGCTATTCCTTTAGGGACAGCGACCACTCCTTTGGCTATCTTGTCTCCCAGTAGCTCCTCTAGAGCGGCGGCCATGGTGCCGGAGGCTTTTCCACACCCTACGACGACTATTTTCCCGATCTCTTTCAAGTCGAACCGATAACTGCCGATTTCTAGCTTATCGCGGGCTAGCTTGACATACCGCTTTACGGCTCCCGCAGGCTCGACCGACCGTAAAACTTCGTCCGCTATTTCAATCAAGATGGAGCGGGCGAGCCAGATCTCGTGCGTTCTAGCGTTATCTAGCAGCTCCCGCGCGCCCTTCAGGCTCATCCGCGCTACTCGCCTAGATACTGCTCGATTTCCAGCGGCTCGTAGTACTGGTCTAGATTCCCTTTCCAGAGCTTGCTTCGATATTCAGGGATCTCTATTCTGACGTGCCTCGGCTTGGCGATTATCTCGAGAACTTCGAAGCGTTGAAGGAAGTCGTAGCTGTAGGTCGTCTTAGCTACGATGGCTGAGTCGAGACCCTTGTAGGTTCCTGCTGCAGAAACAACTTCTTCGCCGCTCTCTACAGCTCCGGCATCAGTAGCCATAAGAGCGGCCTCGACTGCTATCTTGATGCCTTGGCCGAACGCTCCTAGTGTCTGATCGACATACGTGTGAGGGCTAGGAGCTTGCCAGCCCCGCGGCAATCCTCTCTCAATTCCGACGAGCGGCCGAGTTCCCTGAACGACTGCGGCGCCTCTCTTTTGGAGGAATTCCTTCAGATGATCAGGAATGCCGATCTGGATATCGCCCTTCGGACCGATCGTAGTTGCTGGATGGTGAGTGGCGACCACAAGCTCCAAGCCAGTTCTCCTAAGCGCCCGCAGTGCCTTAAGCGCGCTTCTGCCCGTCTCGGAAGCTACGATGAATTTCTCGAGCCCAAGTTCCAAGGCGCGATCTCTCGCCAGCTCGAGCACGGTTTCGGTATTGATCTCGCCCATGTAGCGGAAGTACCACGCTGGCCTTTCTACGCAAAGTCGCTCCATCAGCAATTATTGGCGCGACAGCAGTTAGCCAGCTCGATGCCTAATGCTACGACCTTGCGAGCTGAAAAGCGCAATGCCTAGCGAGCGCGAGCTGCCACCTTAGAAGATCTCTCTTCAAGATCCCTAAGAGCTGAATGTAACCTTCTTCGCGATCGAACGACAAGCGCTTCAAAGATCTTCCGAGAGCTGCCAAGCACTTCCGGATGTCGGAATTGGACAGGATTGAGCGGACGAAACCAGCATCAGAACTGAAGAAGGCAAAGCTAGCGAGTTCTGGATCCTCTGCAGCCACTTCAGCCAAGCTCTTCTTCGCGAATTCATCGCGGTACCTCTGTTCATCTGCCTTCGGAACGATCTCCAGATGCTCGGGCATCGGCGATCTGGGAAAGCTCCAGCACGTTATTCGATCGTAGTCTTTCGTAACGAGAGATAGAGGGTAGTGAAGCAAGTTCTCTCGGTCGACTAGCGCGACTGCTATCTCGATCTTCTCGAACGGCTCGCTTCGCTTCCCAAGGCATCTGGCCCGAAAGCCGCTTATCCCAAATGGCCGAAAGCCGACTCGCGTGCAGTAAGGAGCAAGTTGGTCGCGGATCGCGCAAGCGTAAGCGCGCATTAGCCTCCGGTTCTTGATGGCTCCGAGCAGGAACACTACTATGAAGACCATGGCGACTAAGCAGATTGCTTGAACTTCAGTAAGCACGGTTGGAAAGGCTTGTCAACGCTTTAAAACCCAAAGGAGAAACATCCGTCCGTCCGTGGAATCCGCGATCGTATTAGCAATCGGGCTTGCCTTGTATGCTTTTGTCTATCGATACTACACTAAGTGGTTCGACAGGAGGGTAATCGAGTCCGATCCCAAGCGCGTAACGCCGGCTCACACCTACATGGACGGAGTCGAGTTCTTCCCGACGAATAGGTACGTGCTATTCGGCTTCCACGCCAAGACTGTCGCAGGGCTAGGGCCCATCGTAGGTCCGATCATAGCAACCCAATGGGGATGGCTTCCAGCCTTGCTTTGGATCTTATTCGGCAATACATTCATCGGCTGGCTACACGACTATTCATCCCTCATGATCTCGGTTAGGTCAGAAGGAGCTTCGTTCGGACCGATATCCTACCGTCTGATTAGCCCAAGAGCTCGGGCCCTCTTGCTGACCTTCGTCGTCTTCTACCTCTACTTGCTGCTCGCCGGTTTCATCCCAATCCTGGTCGGAATCATGCCAGCTGCCGCAGGAGAGGTCGTCACGGGATTCCCAGCTGCTCCGATTCCGATCCTCGTCACGATAATCGCAGGACTCGTCGGAGCTTACATGGTCTACAAGCTGAAGATACATATCGCCGTCTCCACGATAGTCGCCTTGGTCATAGCCGCCATAGGAGTTGGGCTGGGAGTTCTCTACCCGGTAACGGTCCCGGCAGCGATAGCAACCGACTTTTGGTTCTTCTGGCTACTGCTGTTCTGCTTCCTCGGCGCAGTACTACCGATTTGGGTGTTCCTGCAGCCCATCAACTACTTGGCGTTCTACTTGGTCTACTTCGTCGTATTCGCTTCGATCATAGGAGCGTTCATCGGAGCGCCGCGGTTCTACCAGCCAGCATTTACAACGTTCATGACACCCCCTCCTGGGGCAGGACCGCTCTGGCCTCTGCTCTTCGTGGTCCTAGCCTGCGGAGCGATTTCAGGATGGCACAGCTTAGTTGGATCTTCGGCTTCGTCGAAGCAACTCGACAATGAAGTAGATGCGACACTGGTCGGCGGCGGAGGCATGTTCTTCGAAGGGATTTTGGCGTTGACATCCCTCGTCATGGTCGCAATCTTGACGGTGTCCGATGCTTGGACGTTGAAGGCTGGCGCATTCATTCGAGGAGCAGAGATCTTGTTGGGCCATGTAGGATTCCCGCCCGGAGTCGCGGTCGCAACCGCCTCTGCAGCTCTCGTCATCTGTGGAGTAACCATGGCTAACTTGGTGCTCCGGGTGATCAGGCTGTTCCAAGGCGAGATAGCTGGACCGAGGTTTGCGGGAATCTTCAAGAACCCGTACATAAGCGCGCTAATCGCCTGCTTGGTCGTATACTTCATCGGAAGGACTGGCACGTGGGTGTACATCTGGGTTCTCTTCGGTAGCTCGAACCAGCTTCTAGCTTCGCTCGCCTTGCTGCTCGTGACCATCTGGCTGCTGCGCGAGAAGAAGCCTGCGTACTTCACCGGAATCCCGATGGCGTTCGTGATGGCAACTACGCTAGGAGCTCTATGCATAGTTTCGTGGAAGACCCTTGGCGTAGCTGGCGAAGCTATTGCAGCAGGGGAAATTGCCAAAGCTGCAGGCAACGCGGCCGCTGGCATCATCGGAATTCTATTGCTAATCCTAGCCCTTGTCCTAATCTACGAAGGAGGCAAAGCTTACAGCAAGATAAAGGCCGAGATCGCTAAGGCTTAGGCTCCGAGGGCTTCAGCGACCTTCGCTACCACGTCCACCCCAGCCACGCCAGCTTCATAGAGGGGAACGCAGGCTCTGATCAAATCACCGAACTTAGAGCTGATTACGGCTAGATAACGATCCTGTTCCCGTATCTTATTGACGATATACGGCGAAGCTCTCGTTAGGTCGAAGCTCTCCTTCGGTATGATCTGGTTTACGATCACGCCACCGATCGGCACGTCGAAAGCCCTTACCCAACCTATGAAGCGCTCGATCACAGCTATCGGGAGAGCTAGCGGAAGAGTTACGAAGAAGAAAGCTGTTTTGTCGGCGTCCGTCAAAAGCTCCCTGCCTTTCTCAATCCTATCGCGCATTGATAACAAGCTAGCGAGCAATGGATCCTCTTCGACTTCCTTCTTGACCTCCTCTTTTCTGAACGAGAGCTTGACTCGAAGCGAGAGGGCTTCTTCTCGACTTTTCGTCATCCTTTCGAGCCAAAGATCATAAACCCGCGACATTCCGAGTAGCCTGTACGTATGCGCTACTGGAGCCGTGTCGAAGACGTAGACTTCGAACTCATCTTTTAGGATCAGATCTAGCATGTCCTCGAACATTGCTGCCTCTTCGAAAGCGGGATTCGTAGTTGCAATGTCGATGAAGGGCTTGGGATCGACAGGAATGTCGGCATGCTTGAGGAAGGTTGAGATCTTCTCGCGAACTTCGCCCTTGTGCCTCTCGACCGTCTTCGAGATATCTATCTCGATTGCGTGGAGATTCTTCGTGCCCTCGATCTTGCAGATGCCCTTGCCCCAAATGTCTTGCCTGAAAACGCTCGAAAGGCTATGGACGGGATTTGTGGACGAGATCAACGTTTCCTTGCCGAGAAATTCAGCAAGATGGTAAGCGGAGCCAGCCGCGATCGCAGTCTTGCCCACTCCTCCCTTTCCACCGAAGAATAGGTATCTGAGCGAGGGCTTTGAAGCCAACAGCTCACTAAATTTCAAGGCTTTCCGAGCAAAACTTCGGCGACCTTTTCTATCATCTCGAGACCTTTCGGCTCGCGATCGAGCATGGGAACTATGCCTCTGATCATCGGGCCAAACTCGGATTCGATCGTCTTCATGTACTTCTGCTGCATCCGAATCCTGTTCTTCAAATAGGCTGGAACGCCGGGTTGCTCAAGCAGTTCGACTGGATAGACCATGTTGACGATGATTCCGGTTAGCGGGATCTCGAATGCTTCGAACATTCCAAGGGCTCGCTTCGTATCCAAGATCGGCATGAGCTCAGGGATTAGCACGTAGAAGAAAGCGGTATGCTTCCGATCTCGCATTATGTCGCTGACGAAGTCGAGCCTCGACCTGATGGACTCGAGCTCGTTCAGCATCTCATCCTCGCGCGCTAGCCCGCCCTTCCCGCTCATGACTGCAGCTATGTCTCCGTACTCTTCGGCCTTCTTCCTAGTCTCAACTACCTTGTCCACCCAAACGTCGAGGATCGATGCCATGCTTATGAAGCGGATGGCATGGCCATGCGGCATCATGTCGAAGACGTATACGTCGTATCGCCCGCTCGTCATGAGCTCGACCATGGCGTCGAACGTGGCGGATTCGGCCATGGCAGGCTCGGCAGCAGAAGACCTGATGTAGTCTTCGATCTCGCTCGGAACGGCTCCATACATCTCCCTAATCTTTTTCCTGATCTCTTCTTGGTACTCGGCTATTCGGCGATCTGCATCTATCTCGAGCGCGAAGAGGCTCGGAGCTATCTCGATCTCGCCTTTTCCAAAAAGCTCTCGCTCGAATATGTCGGTGAGGCTCGCTTGGGGGTCAGTTGAGAATGCAACGACTTTCTTGCCTCTTTTCGCGAGCCAGTAGGCGGTTGCAGCTGAGAGCGTGGTCTTGCCTAGACCGCCCTTTCCGCCGAACAGGATGTACTTGATGTTAGGATTTTGCTCCAGGTATTCTCGCATCGAAATTCTGGCCAACTTAAAGGATGGCGTCCGTGACGTCTCGATCCCTCAGCAGGGTCCTCTTCCACCTCTTGATATGAGGAACGGCATAGGGAAGTAGCCTAAGGCTATAGTAGGGCGGGAGGATCGGAATTCCCAGCATATCTCCCATCGTGACCAACATGAAGAGATTCTCTAAGTACATCCTAGTTCTAAGAGCATAAGTCACCATGCCGTGAGCCGCCATTCCGTAGATCAGCCCCTTGAGGGCCTTCTTCAGCTCTCCAAGAGTACCCTTCTTTCTCTCCTTCTCTGGCACATCTCAGATAATATCGATCTCTCTAAGTAAAACTTCTTTCCACCGCTCGATTCGCGCCACAATGTAGGGCAACAGCCTTAGGCGATAATAGGATGAAATCGGATAGCCCAGCATGTCGCCGACTAGGAAGAACATTGTCATGTAGTCCGTCCAGAGCCTCTTAGTTTCGACATCCCGAAGCATCCCGTAGACTGTAACGCCGAAGAGGAAGTCCTTGATGGCTAATCCTAGCTTGCGCAACTTCGAAGCCGCTCTCTCGCGATATGCTCTCACTCTCTCTAATCTATCCTGCTGGGACGAAACAAAGGATTTTGAGGCGATCCCGCCATTAGCCACGGTGCTCTCATGAGCGGTTCAAGGCTTCTAATCGATCCCAAGGCGGCTGAGCAAGAGATAGTCGATTTCATCAGGCAGATGGTAGCTGGAGCCGAAGCAGAGGGAGTGGTCGTAGGGCTAAGCGGCGGCGTCGATAGCTCGGTGGTGGCAACGCTTTGTGCTCGTGCGCTTGGCCCCGAGCGGGTCTTAGGGCTTATCATGCCAGCTAGGTTTACTCCTCGAAAAGACGTAGCTGATGCTAAGGAATTAGCAGAAAAGCTTGGAGTCAAAGTCGAAATCGTTGACATAGATCCAATCGTCGGCTCATTCCTGCAAATCCTCCCTGAAGCCGATCGAGTGACTATAGGCAACGTTCGCGCAAGGGTCCGAATGGTAATTCTGTACTACTTCGCCAACAAGCTTCGATATCTGGTTGCGGGCACAGGAGATCGCTCGGAAATATTGCTGGGATACCTCACGAAGTACGGCGACGGAGCAGCCGATTTCTTGCCCATAGCCCACCTTTACAAAACGCAAGTTCGCCAGCTTGCAACTCATTTGGGGCTTCCCGAGCGCGTTGTGACGAAACCTTCGGCTCCTTGGCTCTGGAAGGGGCATAAGGCCGTGGATGAGCTGCCAGCGGATTACGAAACTCTAGATCTAATCCTCCATGCCTTGATCGACTTGCGAAGGCCGAAGGAGGACATTGCTAAGGAATTACAATGCGGTGCCGAGCTTATCGAAGAGGTAATCCGTTGGATCGAAAGGGGGCAGCATAAACGCCGGCTACCACCTAGCCTGAGGTAAGCAGCGCGTAAGTCTTAGCGTAAGGTCTGTACGAAACTGGGCATATCTTCGTGAATTCAGAATTCAGAATTTCGCTTGGATCCCCTCCGAACTCTCGGCAATATTCAGAGATTGCTTCTTGCAAGAACTTGCGGTCGGCGCGGTCGAGCGGGCTTATCTCTGCTCCAACCCCTAGCTTGTGCTTGGCAACATTTGCGCGCACGTAGATTCTCCCTCCATGCATTCCAGTTCCGATGTAGGTGCCAACGATCTCCTCGGTCGCATCCAAGCCGAGCACGACGATCCTTCCCCCTGCCATGTACTCGCCCAAGAAATCCCGGACGAGGCCTCCGACTATGATGAGCGGCACTTTGTCGCCATACTCTTTCATGTGAATTCCGACCCGATACCCGGCGTTGCCTTTGACCAGAAGCTTTCCGCCCCGCATCGAATATCCGACGATGTCTCCTGCGCTTCCGTGAACGGCTATCCGGCCTTCGTTCATCGTATTCCCAGCTCCGTCACCCACGTCGCCGTGAACCCTGATCGAAGGTCCATCCATGAAGGCGCCAAGGTCGTTTCCGGCTACTCCGTAAACTTCGATCTCGATCAAGCCTCGAAGCCCATCGCCTATGTAGCGTTGGCCGTTCGTGTTGACTATCTCAATTTTCCTTTCGCCTCGAGCTACGGCTTTGCGTATCCTTGCATTCAGATCCCTAAAGGAGAGACCTGCTGCGTCTATTCTCACTCTAATATCTAATTCATCAAAGGATGCTTACTAGTCCTCCCAGCCTCGGCCAGCAGCCTTGATCCCAAGTATGTCCAGAATCTCTTCGTCTAAGCCGAGGCCGCGCAAGCGCTCCCGATTTCCTCTCAAGCTCTCGATCGAATTCATGCCAAGAGCTCCCAAGATCTCCTTTAGTTCGACGTTCCACGCATCGACCATGTTGATGACGCGCTTGGCGGCTTCTTCTGGATCCAGTCTTTGACGCAGATCAGGTCTCTGAGTTGCTATTCCCCAAGGGCAGAGACCTGTGTAGCATCTTCCGCAGACTCGGCAACCCATCGCGATCAAAGCAGCAGTACCGATGGCAACGGCGTCAGCGCCAAGGGCTATGATCTTCGCAGCATCCGCGCTCGATCGGATTCCGCCCGAAGCTATGAGTGATACCTCTTCTCGTATGCCCTCCTTTCTCGATCTATCGTCGACTGCTGCTATCGCTACTTCGATTGGAATTCCCAAGTGATCTCGGATTATCTTAGGCGATGCTCCAGTTCCCCCTCTGAAGCCGTCGATTACAACTCCATCAGCTCCCGATCTCGCTATCCCGCTGGCGATCGCAGCCACATTGTGAACTGCAGCTATCTTGACGAAGACGGGCTTCTCGTAGTTAGTTGCTTCCTTCAGCGCGTAGACTAGCATGGAGAGGTCCTCGATCGAGTAGATGTCGTGATGCGGCGCAGGCGAGAGGGCATCTGTTCCAGGAGGAATCATCCTAGTTTCGGCTATTTCCTTCGTTATTTTCTCACCTGGAAGGTGCCCTCCTATGCCGGGCTTCGCGCCTTGCCCGATCTTGATCTCGATTCCAGCTGCTATGTTGAGGTATTCTCGATGCACGCCGAACCTGCCCGAAGCCACTTGGACTACGATGTGCTTGCCGTACGGGTACAGATCTTTGTGAAGGCCTCCTTCGCCGGAATTCATCACCGTTCCGAGCTCCTTCGCTGCTATCGCCAGAGCTTTGTGAACTTCGAGGCTAACAGCTCCGTACGACATCGCAGCGAAGGTGATCGGGGTTTCGAGCTCGATGTAAGGCCCTAGCTCGGTCTTTAGCTCTGCTTCTCGCGCTTCTTCGCTTAGCTCGAGCTTCTTCGGCTTCCTTCCGATGAACGTTTTCAGCTCGATGGGCTCACGAAGGGGATCGATCGACGGATTTGTGACCTGGCAAGCGTCGATTAGTATGTGATCAAAGATGACCAGGTACGGCAGATCCGTTCCCGTTCCTGATATTAACGCCGCTCCGCTTTCGGACTGAGTCCAGATGTCGCGCCTAGCTCTTACAGACCAGGTTCCATGTCTAGGGTAGGCTAATGGATCTTCCACCACTGTTATGGCCTTCTGAGGGCAGAAGATCACGCATCGTTGGCAAGCTGAACACTTAGCATCGTTGGGCACGATCTTGTTTTGCTCTTCATCGAAGCCAAGAGCTCCGAAACTACATTCGACGGTGCACTTTCGGCAACGGATGCAGCGAGCTTCGTCTATCTCAACAATGAACTTAGGCGGAATCAGGCTCACGTACACCCCAACGAAAGTTCTGCTTAAGAATTGAACTTGCTCAGCCCTCTATCCGAGCGATGTAGGGCGTTCCAGCCTTCAAGAACCAGACTCGATCAGGCTCGGGGCAGATGGCTCTTATGGCGCACTCTTCGCTCGCTATGTAAGATGGGCGGCTGCAGGGAGAGCTCGCCTCGAATGGGAATGGGCTCGTCGCGTACGATCTCGAGCTGGTTGCTAAGGATC
>CAYZOK010000003.1:15636-22442 GCA_964480335.1 uncultured Candidatus Bathyarchaeia archaeon
GTACCTAGGGCGCATCGGTTCAAGCGCTTTGATCACCTGGGAGCCGGGGATCGCCTTTCCTTGCCTGTCGACTATGCCTATCAGGTCACAAGCTCCTAGAATCCTGCAGACTTTCTTCATATTTTGAAGCCTGCCTTGCGGACGAGTTCCTCGAATTCGCGATCCTTCATCGGGGTCGTCCTTCCTTCCTCGACGTACATCCGCCTAACCATCTCGATTAAGCTAGCGAGGCGCGGATCGTCGTCCTTCACAACTCGCCCCACAATCTGCTCCAGCTTCATCTTGATCCCATGCCTGCCCGAACGCTTTCCGATAATGATCTTGCGTTCATGCCCCACAAGTTCTGGCGGGAAGGTCTCGTAAGTCAGAGGAAGCGCTTTCACGCCGTGTAAGTGGATTCCAGATTCGTGTGCGAATACAACGTCTCCGACAATCGCCTTGTTGATCGGCATGTAGTAGTTCAACGATGACGAGATGAAATTGGCGGTCTCCCGCAGCTTTGCTAGATTCCACTTGTGCATATCGTGGTGCATGTAGCAGATCATGATGATCTTCTCGGTCTCTGCATTTCCGGCGCGCTCGCCTATGCCGAGGAACGTCGTGCTGACGTACACTTTGTCGTACAATCCTTCTGCTGCCTTGACGGTGGCTATCGTGTTCTCGACCGCTCTTCCGAGATCGTCGTGGGCATGAATTTCGATATATGGAATCTTGGTTTCGCGCTTAATCGCCTTCACCTTGGCAGGAATTCCGTACGGTAATGGAGCATCGAGGTCTGGTGAGCCGCACCCCACAGTGTCGCAAATTCGATAGACGAAGGCTCCAGCGTCAGCGACAGCATCGATGAACTTACGCTCGAACTTCCAGTCAGCTCGCGTGCTATCTTCGCCGTGAACGAACACTGTTAGCCCATGATCACGCGCATATTCGACCGTATCGACTGCTCGACGCACGAGCTCTTCAAGTGGCCTCTCAGGCCATTTCTCGAAGTGGATGTACGAGACCGGATGTGAAACTCCGATTTGCTGTAGATCGAGAGACAGCGCGAGATCTACGTCTTGCTTATTAGCACGACACCAGCCAGCTAGAACGTCGCCCAGCCCCTCGTCTTGCATTCTGCGAATGGCTTCTTGATCAGTCTTGGTGAACGTGATGACTTCGATTCGCTCGATGCCTATTTCGCTAAGCAGGCATGCTATTCGGCACATATCGTCGGGCGACGGGCTCGTGAGGCCTGCCATCTGCAGACCCTCTCGAAGCGTACTATCATCTACTACGACATCTACGCGGAGGCGACGAGGCCTATACACCAAATGCTTAAGCCTTTCCCATCGTTCCGGGTCGAAGGGCCTTGCGAGTTTCCTAACTTCGCTTACGAGTTCCGACCGCGCAGCCGATTCGCGTTCAAAGCTTAGCGCCAACGCCCTAACGAACGCTCATGTCAGGCAAAAAATTCACGCACGCTCCGCTAAATGGCATGGTTATGTCGAGCAAAGCGATCGCAGTCGAAGCTCCAGCGACCGCCGCCAACTTAGGTCCTGGATTCGATGTTGTAGCCATAAGCTTAGAAAAGCCGCGTGACAGGCTGGTAGCAGAGGAAGCGTCCTCAGGAATCTCCCTGACAATCTCCGGAGCTTATGCTGACCGCGTTCCGCACCAAGTCGAGCATAATTCTGCAGGAGTCGTTGCCCGCCGTATGGCAGCAGACTTCGGACTGGGAGGAATTAAGATAAACCTCGTGAAGGGGGTGAGGCCCGGTAGCGGTTTAGGAAGCAGCTCGGCAAGCGCCGCCGCTTGCGCCTTCGCTATCAATGAGCTATTCGATCTGAAGTTGTCGAAGCTTGAGCTGGTCAGGTACGCATCTTACGGTGAGCTAGCGTCAGCAGGAGTCGTTCACGCGGACAACGTGGCAGCAGCAATCTTCGGAGGATTTGTAATCGTAAGTTACGAGCCGCTAAGAGTTGTACGCTTTGATCCGCCGGAAGCTCTAGCTTTCGCCATAGCAATTCCTGAGATCAAACTCACAACCAGGGAAGCAAGAGCGGTTCTGCCGAAGCAGCTGACGATCGAGGGACTGGTCTCCAACGTAAGCGGAGTTTCGCTTCTTGTAGCAGGTTTCGCTTCCGGAAACGTGGAGATGATCGGAGCTGCAGCCATGATGGACTCCGTTGTCGAGCCTGCTAGGGCTCGATTGATCGAAGGGTTCGGGGATGTGCGGAAAGCCGCTCTCGATTCCGGAGCATCTGGCGTCGCCATAAGCGGAGCAGGTCCATCGCTAGTCGCCATCGTCAATGAGCAAAAGGTGGATCCAAATTATGTCGGAAGAGCGATGCAGGAGGCGTTCTCAGAAGCCGGAATTAAAGCCGAAGTTCTGGTGACAAAACCCGGACCTGGAGTGCGTCAAGTGAGGTAAGTTGTCAGCAGTAGCTTGCTCCGAATGCGGACGGACATATGGTCTAAGGGAGGCGCCATACATTTGCGATTGCGAAGGCCTTCTCGAGATCAGATACGATCCCTCCGAAGTTGCGAAGAGGCTCGAAGGCGCTGACTTGAAGAAGAGGCCGTTAGGGGTATGGCGGTATAGAGAGATCCTTCCAGTCGATGTTAGTGCCAAAGTCATCACAATGCAAGAGGGAGGTACGGGGCTCTATCGATGCGAAAAATTGAGTAGAGCACTCGGCTTGCGCGAGGTCTACGTCAAAAACGAAGGCGAGAATCCGACTGGATCGTTCAAAGATCGAGGAATGACCGTCGGAGTTACCGAAGCCGTCTTCAGGCGATCTAAAGCGGTCATCTGCGCCTCGACTGGGAACACAGCTTCCTCGCTTGCAGCCTATGCTGCCAAAGCGAACCTGAGATGCATAGTCTTAGTTCCGCATGCTAAGATCTCCCTTCAGAAGTTTTCGCAGATCATAGCCTATGGAGCCCAGATAGTCGAAGTTGGAGGGACGTTCGACGATGCTCTCTCGCTAGCCATCCAGGCAAGTTCGAAGATGCCTGTCTACCTGCTGAATTCTGTCAATCCATTCAGAATCGAGGGGCAAAAGACGGCCGCGTTTGAGATCCTAGACCAGCTAGAGGAAGTCCCTGATGTCGTCGTATTGCCCGTGGGCAACGCTGGGAACATCTGGGCTTACTGGAAAGGCTTCAAGGAGTACCAAGAGTTTGGGCTAGTTGACAGAGTTCCACGCATGGTTGGAATTCAAGCCGCAGGAGCTTCGCCGATAGTCGAGGCATTCAAGAAGGGAAGTGACTGCATCGAACCCGTCGAGAAGCCTGATACTATAGCCAGTGCGATCAGGATAGGCAAGCCAGTGAACTGGAAGCGAGCGCTCAGAATCTTGCGCGAATCGTCAGGTTTAGCCGAAACCATCACCGACGACGAGATATTGAAAGGGCAGTTGCTTCTCGCCAGCAAGGAAGGCATATTTGCCGAGCTCGCTGGAGCTGCGAGCATAGCAGGTCTCGTAAAGCTAGTTGAGCGAGGAGAGATTGACCGAGACGAGAGGGTCGTCTGCGTCGTAACAGGGCATGGACTGAAGGACTTGGGACCCTTATTGGATGTTGCAGGTGTATTGTCGATTGAACCAAGCTTGGAGGAGCTAGAGCGCGTGCTGAGCTCTACAAGATGAGAATCATCTTAATCGGCTTTGGAGTGGTTGGCCGGAGCTTCGCTCAAGTTGTGCTTGAGAAGCGAGCTAGTCTGATGGAGCGTTATGGTCTAAATCCTCGCATAATCGCCATAGCCGATAGCAGGGGAGTTGCCGTCGACGAGCGAGGGCTTGATCTGCAAAAAGCTCTCCAAGTGAAGCGCGAGCACGGCACTATAGGCGCATATCTTGGAAAAGTGGTTGAATTGCCAAGTTGCGATCTAGTACGAGAGCTCGAGGCTGAGGCCGTCGTCGAGGTGACTCGCACCAATGTCAAGGATGGCGAGCCCGGCATGAGCCACATTAAGGAGGCTCTCAAGAGCAGCAAGCACGTGGTTACAACTAACAAAGGACCCCTTGCCCTCGCCATGCCAGCGCTTCTAGAGCTCGCCGAGTACAACGGAGTGTTGCTCAGGTTCAGCGGGACGGTCGGCGGAGGAACTCCGATCCTAGATTTTGCGGAAAGCTTAGCGGGCGACGAGGTTCTGTCGATACGCGGAATTCTGAACGGTACTACAAACTACATCCTGACGAGGATGGAGGAAGGCTTGAGCTTCAAAGAAGCCTTGCGCGAGGCGCAACGACTGGGTTATGCCGAAGCCGATCCTTCCATGGATGTTGATGGAATAGACTCTGCATGTAAGCTCGTCATAATGGCCAACTGGATAATGAAGAGGCGCGTCATTCTAAACGATGTCCAGATCCAAGGAATCCGCAGGATAACGCGCGAACAAGTCCAAAATGCTCTGAGCCGAGGAGTGCACGTAAAGTTGCTGGGCGTTATAGACAGGGAAAGATTGGAAGTAAGGACTGCTGAAGTAGCGCACGATGATCCGCTGTGCGTGAGCGGAGTCCTTAACGCTGTCACATTCCAGCTGAAGTATGCAGGCGAAGAGACTATCGTAGGCAAGGGAGCTGGAGGAATGCCGACGGCTAGTGCAATTTTGCGCGATTTGATCGCCATTAAGCAGGCAACTGCCGCGAGATGAGGATCGTAATGAAGTTTGGAGGATCCATCCTGGCCAATGGCAAGGCCATCTCATTGGTTGCGGATCTAATTAAGCGGTACTCCGTAGGAAATCAGCTCGTCGTAGTTGTTTCGGCCCTTAGAGGGGTTACGGACTCGCTCGTTGAAGGGGCTGAACAAGCCAGAAAGGGCGATCGGCGCTTTGTCGAGAGACTGGTAGGCAAGCTTTCCGAGAGGCATCTAGGTGCTGTGGCTGGCTGCGTTAGTCCAAACCTGGCAGAGGAGGTTTGTGCCAGAATTAGGGAGCTCCTAGAGAAGCTGCATCAGGCTCTTCTTGGCGTGACGTGTCTAGGAGAGCTTACTCCTCGATCCAAGGATCTGATCCTTTCCTTCGGCGAGAGGCTTTGCGCTCCCATCGTAGCTGCAGCTCTTCGATCACGTGGCCTCGAGGCTACGGATCTTGCAGGATGGGAAGCCGGCATAACTACGGACGATGATTTTGGCGAAGCAACTCCCCTCATGGAGGTCACGAGCTATGAAGTGAAGGCAAGATTGCTGCCGCTACTCAAGCGCGGCGAAATCCCGGTCGTGGCAGGCTTCATCGGAGCTACCCAGCACGGAATCATTGCGACATTGGGGCGCGGGGGTTCGGACTACACTGCGACCATAGTAGGCGCTGCGATAAGTGCAGACGAAGTTTGGATCTGGTCAGATGTTGACGGCCTCATGACGGCAGATCCGAAAATCGTACCCAATGCCAAGCTCATACCCGAAGTCTCATTCGCCGAGGCTGGCGAGATGGCGGTTCTGGGAGCGAAGGTTATGCATCCAAAGGCGCTGGAGCCGGCCTTGGAGCGCGGCATTCCCGTCAGGATCAAGAATGCCTTCAATCCGGATTCTACCGGCACGTTGATCACCGGCAAAGCCGAAGTGAGACCCGGCGTTGTGAAGGCTGTCACGCTTATTCCCGACGTAGCAGTGGTGACTGTGAGTGGGTTCGGAATGATAGGAAGGCCTGGCACTGCTGCTCGCGTGTTTGACCTGCTCGGCAAGAATAGGATTAACATCCTCATGATCTCGCAGAGCGTCTCTGAAGCCAACATATCGTTCGTCGTCAAGCGCGACGTTGCTCAGCAGGCCATCAGCGTGCTTGAGGCATCGTTGCTCGGAACCGGGGTCATCCGGGAAGTCGAACTTGAAGATGATGTCTGCGTAGTCGCAGCTGTCGGAGCCGGAATGAGGGGGATGCCTGGCATTGCTGCGCGAGTCTTCAGAGCAGTCGCCAAGAGGGACGTGAACATCCGTATGATCGCGCAGGGCTCATCCGAGCTGAACATATCGTTCGTCGTCAAAGAGGAAGACGCAGAAGAAGCCGTCAGAGCCATTCACGAGGAGTTCGGGCTAGGCAAGAACTAATCAGTAGCCTGTGAAGAACGTATGTTCGCTTGGTTAAGCGACTAGTCGTAAAGTTTGGAGGAGGAAGCCTCCGCACGGGAAGCGATTTCGTCAGAGCTGCAAAGCTTGTCGCCGACGAGGCGGGGCGCGCAAGTCGTGGTCGTGGTTTCGGCGATGGGCGATACTACCGACAAGCTGAGCCAGATTATAGCCGAGGCAACCTCGAACAGGGCAAGCCCTCGCGAAGTTCTCTCGATGGGGGAGAGAACGGCTAGCCGCGTATTTGCAGCTGCTCTTCAAGCGCAAGGCGTTAGGGCTAGGCTGATCGATGTGGACGATCCAGCTTGGCCGATCATAACAGACGATGAGCATACCCGCGCGAGCCCCCTGGTCGAGCTATGCGCGAGCAGGATCCGAGAAAACATCGTGCCCATTCTTGAAGACGGGATCGTAGTAGTGCTTCCGGGCTTCATTGGATTGAGCAAGCAGGGATTCGTGACGACGCTCGGGAGGGGAGGAAGCGATACAACGGCACTTCTAATCGGAAGCGTGGTGGAAGCTGGTGAAGCTGTTTTCGTCACAGATGTCGAAGGTATCCTGACAGCGGATCCCAAGCTCGTGGCTGATCCAGCGCTGATAAGTGAGTTGACCGTGGACGAGCTGATAGGGCTTGCAGATGTTGGCTTCAAGTTCCTGCATGGCAAGGCTTTGAGGTTCAAAAAAGGAAGCGTTAACATTCGAGTGATCAGTAACAAAGCTTCCACTATCAGCGAAAGAGGAACTACGATCCGAGG
>CAYZOK010000003.1:22542-23904 GCA_964480335.1 uncultured Candidatus Bathyarchaeia archaeon
TGCAGGAGTTCCGAAAGGCGGTTGCAGAGGATCGAAAAGCGGTTCAGGAAGGCCTGAAAGCAATCCAAGGCGGCTTAATGGAGATTCAGAAATCGATCGCAGGGAATCACAAAGCCATCATGAAGGGCCTTGAAGAAGTGGCGAAGGCTCTAGGAAGGGGCGAATAGATTCGAGCTTTTAACTAGCGCAGGTTAACCTCAGCTCCAGTACCTCGTGTTTGCAGAGCTCGCCACTCTTTTAGGGCGCACGTTTGCTGAAATATACGACTTGCTCAAGGTAGCCATCCTAGGAGCGACAGGCCTTGCTGGTCAATGGCTGGTTAGCTTGCTAAGTGATCATCCTTGGTTCGAGATCGAAGTGCTGGCAGCTTCTGCTCGCTCTGCTGGGCGACGCTACTCCGAATGCGTCAGATGGAGACCTCCGAGACCTTTGCCTCAAGACGTAGGCGAGATGGCTGTCGAGCTGGCTGGCGTTAGAGCAGCAGAAGGAGCCGATTTGGTGTTTTCATCTCTACCGTCTAATGTTGCAAGAGGCTTAGAGCCAGAGCTCGCCAAACGAGGCTTCCTCGTCGTTAGCGATGCGTCGGCTCATCGCATGGACGAATACGTGCCTCTAATGAATCCTGAGGTCAATGCCGAGCACATCGAACTACTCGAGCTGCAGCGCAAGGCTTACGGCTGGGATGGAGCCGTTGTGACGACGCCTAACTGTACCGCCGCCGTGCTGACACTGTCGTTAAAGCCGATCTTTGATGAGCACGGACTGGAACAGGTAATCGTATCTACGATGCAAGCCATCTCAGGAGCCGGATATCCAGGACCTGCTTCGATCGACCTCGTCGATAACATAATTCCGTTCATAGCCGACGAGGAAGAGAAGGTCGAAGCCGAGACCCTCAAGATACTAGGAGAAGCCGAGAAGGCAGCATCCTTTGCTATCTCCACCAGCTGCCACCGGGTTCCCGTCCTTGATGGGCATCTCGAGGCGGTATTTGTGAAAACTAGCAAGGAAGCAGACCCTGATTCTGTCGCAAAGTGCATGGAAGATTTCAGGGGAGAGCCTCAGCGCCTCGAGCTGCCGTCGGCTCCTGAGAAACCTATCATCGTCCGCAGGGAGGTCGACAGACCTCAACCAAGATTCGATAGGTTGGCGGGAGGAGGGATGTCGGTCGTCGTAGGCAGGATTAGGCGGGATCCAGCTCTCGGCGGCGTAAAGTACCTGGTTCTCGGGCACAATCTCGTTCGAGGGGCTGCTGGTTGCGCGGTTTTGACCGCAGAACTTTTGAGAGCGAGGAAGTACGTGTAAGCTCGTGTCTGCGATCGGTAAGGAGAGGAGGTTAAGGCGAATCTTTCGCGAGAATGG
>CAYZOK010000003.1:24004-28002 GCA_964480335.1 uncultured Candidatus Bathyarchaeia archaeon
AACCTCGAGTGCTGATGAGCTCTCCTCGGTGAGGAGCTTGCTCGATGAGCTAGAAACGCCAATGCTCGAGTTGAGGAAAGCTCGAGTAACGACGATTAAAGTGCTTCCGGCGGGGCTGCGAGCCTGCATCGATACTTGCGAGCTGATGAAGGAATGCGAAGGAATGTTGACAGGATGCCAATCTGCTGGCCTATTTTTGGTGCAAGCAGAGGCGGAGGAGGCACCATTCACCACTCCTCGACCATTCCGAGTAAATGCAGGCTCGATTTCCCTCTACACTCTAGCTCCTGGTGGCAAGGCCAAGTACCTATCGGAGCTTAAGGCCGGTGACGAGGTTCTGATAGTCAACAGAGGTGGAAAGGCGAGGAAGGCTCTCGTCGGGAGGGTCAAAATCGAGCGAAGGCCTTTGGTGCTAATCGAAGCCGAGATCGAAGGTAAGATCGTCAAGACGATTCTGCAGTACGCCGAGACCGTCAAGCTGATGACAGAGGCTGGCTCTAAGGCCGTGACCAAGCTGGAGCCTGGCGACGAAGTACTTGTTCACGTCAAAGAAGGGGGCGACATTTCGGCGCACTAGTCAGCGAAGAGTTCATTCTTGAAGTCTAAGCCGAGAATTTGCGCAGCGATTGCAGGCCGTACAGTCGATGACGCACTTGCTCTGGCTGAAGCGGCGAGGATTTCCGGAGCAGATCTAGTCGAGCTACGAGCCGATTACCTCGAATCAACGACTGGGCTTGAGGGCCTCGCCCAGCACATCGACATGCCGAAGATCTTGACTTTGCGGAGGAGGGAGGAGGGAGGCGCGTTCAAAGGAGGTGAGAGAAGCCGAATCGAGCTCTTGCTGGAGCTTGCTGAGTACGACTTCGCTTACGTAGATGTCGAGCTTTCGACGCGGAATCTGCAAGACCTAGTGCGCAAAATCAAGCTTATCGACAGAGAGGTCATCGTATCGTTCCACGACCTGAGCTTTACGCCGAGCTTCGAGCGGCTACACCGAATAGTCGAGAAAGAAGTCGAAGCCGGAGCCGATATCTGCAAAGTTGTCACAACTGCGCAACGCGTGAGTGATTGCATGACTTGCTTGATGCTGACCTTAAATGGATTAAAGCGGGGAATCAAGACGATCTCCTTTGCGATGGGAAGGCTGGGAATTCCTTCTCGAGTGCTGGCCCCGATTTTCGGAGCGCCTTTCACCTATGCTGCTGTCTTCAAGAGAAGGGAAACTGCTCCCGGCCAGCTAACCGTCTTGGAACTGAAGCGGATCTACAGAGAATTGGAAATCAGTTAGCCGAAAATAAGTAGAAACCTATATCTTGGTAATCATCTAAGAAAATTCCCTTGTATAGCATCCACGATGCCGCCGTCTCCTTGCGACAAGGCAAGCCGCTTTTGGTATACGATTGCGACGAGCGAGAGCAGGAGGTAGACTATGTCTTTCCAGCTGAGCTTGTCACGCCCGAGGTTGTATGCGAGATGCGCGAAGTCGCTGGTGGACTAATCTGCGTAGCTATTCGCCACGACATCGCTCGGAAGCTAGGATTGCCGTTCATGACCGATCTACTCAAGATCGCGAGTCGGCATTATTCTATCCTTGCTGGGGTCGCTTGCAGCCAGATGCCGTACGGAGATAAGCCAGCTTTCTCGATAACCGTCAACCACAGGCTAACCTTTACCGGCATCACCGATCGCGATCGAGCCTTGACTATAAGCGAGTTAGCGAGGATTGCCCGGAAGGCGCTAAACTCAGAAGAAGGAGCCGTGCAAGAAGAGTTCAAGTCAAACTTTAGGTCGCCCGGCCACGTTCACATTCTCATAGCCAGACCAGGACTTGTGAACGAGAGGCAAGGACATGTCGAATTAGCAGTAGCCTTAGCTGAGATAGCTGGACTGGTACCTGCCATGGTTCTATGCGAGATGCTCGATGGTACCACAGGAAAAGCTCTGAGGCCCGACGATGCTAAGGCATTTGCTCGGTCAAGGGGCTATGCGTACGTCGAAGGCAAGCTCATAGTCGAAGCCTATTCGAGGCTGAGATTCAGTTGAAGAGCTTCAGAATTGGGATAGCTGACACTACCTTTGCTCGAATCGACATGGCGGAATTCGCCATCAGGAAGATCAAGGAAAGCTTAGCCAACGTAAAGCTCGTTCGTTATACCGTGCCTGGAGTGAAGGATTTGCCAGTTGCTGTAAAGAAGCTATTCGGCGATGGCTGCGACATCGTCTTGGCATTCGGAATGGTGGGACCGAAGCCTGTTGACAAGTTGTGTGCTCACGAAGCTTCGTTGGGCCTCATGCAAGTCCAGTTGGCGGCAGGAAGGCATGTGATCGAGGTCTTCGTTCACGAGGACGAAGCTGAGAAGCCTCGCGAGCTCTACGAGATAGCTAAGGATAGATCGATCAAGCACGCACTAAATGCCGTCAGGTTGCTTACCCGTCCACAAGAATTGACGAAGGAAGCTGGCATGGGCAAGCGCCAAGGATACCCTGACGTGGGTCCGCTTAGGCCATGAGCCGAGAGAAGGTCAGGCTAGGAATAGTCGTCAGCGAATTCCATTGGGACATCACGTACCTGATGCTTGAGCGAGCTCTAGACCACGCAAAGTTCTTGCAAGCAGACATCGCCTACGTCTACAAAGTTCCCGGCTCATTCGACATTCCGGGCGCGGCAAAGTCGTTGCTCGAAAAAGCTGACGTCGATGCTGTGGTGGCCTTAGGTGCCATAATCGAAGGCGAGACAAAGCATGACGAGCTCATAGGGCATCAAGTTGCTAGGAAGCTTGTCGATCTATCCGTCGAATACGGCAAGCCAGTGACGTTCGGGGTCATAGGACACGGCGCGACAAGGGTTCAAGCTCAAGAGCGAATAGACGAGTACTCGAAGCGAGCGGTCGAAGCTGCAGTCAAGCTCGTGAAGCGCTTTCAGAAAGCTCGCGAAGCTGCATTCCAGGGCAAAACCGTAACGATCGAGTAGCGGATGGAGATCGTTGTCAAAGCTTCTCTTGCTCTAATCGGAGAAGAGCTTCAGATCGCCAAGAACGTCGTAATCGGCATCCAGAATGGAGCTATAGCTTGGATAGGGCGGAGACATGTCGAGGCTGAGGAAACGATCAAGGCAGATGTAGCCGTCCCCGGCTTTATCAACGCTCACACTCATACGGCGGATTCGGCCTTCAAGGATGCAGGACTCGGCCTCAGCGCCAGCGAGCTCTACGGAAGGAGCGGCCTCAAGCTCGAGCTTCTCCGAAAGGCCAGCGAGGAAGAAGTTAAGAACGCGATAAGGAACGCCGTCAGGATTATGATGAGATCGGGCGTCGTAGCTTTTGCCGACTTTAGAGAGGGAGGGCTCGAGGGAGTCAGGATATTTCAAGAGGCCGTCGAGCAAGAGCCCACCAAGGCCCTCTGTCTGGGGCAGCCGTTGGATTCGAACCTCGGCACCGCGAGAGCAGTCATCGAGCGAGCCGATGGATTTGGTCTGCGAAGCCCCGTAGACTTCTCAAACGACGAGCTTAGGAAGTTGGCATCTATGGCCAACAACAAACTAAGGGCAGTTCATGTTGCAGAGACGCCCGAGATAGTCGAGCAATCGATCCGGGAGAGAGAGGAGAGCGACGTTCGCAGAGCCGTCGAGTACTTCAGGTCCAACTTACTCGTGCACCTGAACTATGCGAGCAAAGACGACCTAGCGTTAGTAGCTGCGAGAAGAATCCCCGTCGTGTGCTGTCCACGGAGTAGCAGCTTGTTGGGACTGAAGCTTCCGCCGGTCGTAGAACTCTTGAGAATGGGCGTCAACGTGGCTCTTGGAACAGACAATGTGATGACGTGCTCGCCAGATCTGCTGCGCGAAATGGAGTTCACGCTGACAGCTTACGGCCCGCGAAGGCTCAAGCCGCTTGAAGTATTGAGAATGGTGACGATCAACGGAGCAAGAGCAATTGGAATGCGTGAAATCGGCGCAATCGAGGTCGGGAAACGCGCTGACTTAGTCTTGTTCAACACAG
>CAYZOK010000004.1:0-4633 GCA_964480335.1 uncultured Candidatus Bathyarchaeia archaeon
GATTGGCATGAGACGAAGAAAGGTTCGGCGGACCCATTTGGATAGGCAATCCTTCTCCTCCAATATGGGACGAATACGTCAAGTACCTCGTAAACGCGATTTTGGAACGCTGAAAAGCATAGGCTAACATTCGGCTGTCGGCTTCACAATCACCTTCTAGATGCGCTGAATTTGAGGTACTGCGGATACGTAGCGAAGCGAGTCATTCGCGAAGTCTCGGTTAGAAATGACGTGACGATTAGTCCGTCACAGATGCTAATCCGTACTTGCGAGAGAACGTCCTGCTGGTTCTCGAAATCAAGCGGAATGACCCCCATCCTGATAGTAAGAATTCGCCAACTTTAACGCCGCTGACTAGCGACATGCTTCACAGAGCCTGTTAGGGTAGTACATTTAGGCGAGTCCACTGGGAGAAGCAAACGAATCTGCAGTCGTAGCAGATGGGCAGGAATAACTATCCGGCAAGCTTCTCTGCCGCCTCGATGACTGGCCTTATACCAGAGCCCTTAATCGCCTCGAGAGCTTTCTTGCGCATCGCTTCGAAGAGCTCGCGCGAATGTCCATGTCGTTCGTAAGATCTGGCTTGAAGCAGCATGTCAAAGCTGTCGCAAGCTCTCGCGATTTTGGCTTCGATAGAGGCGCCCGACTTCCATTCTTCAAGCAACTTCCGGTACCCTTCAGCCAGGCTCGGCAGAAGCCCCAGAATTCGCTCGATAGCGCTTCGCTCTGCAAGCTCAACCAACCTCGATCCAGCCTCTCCTAGTTGCCTGGCGAATGCCTTGTCGATGTCAAAGGTCAAACTCTCGCTTAGGTCGTGCAGCAACGCCATCTTGATGGCCTTTTCGGAATCGACTTCGACCCCTTCCTTCGCGAGCCCATCCGCAACGACGAGAGTCAGCAACGCCGTCGAAAACGAGTGCTCGGCGACGGATTCGGCCTCCGATGGAGAAATTCCTCGAATGAGCCAGCCCGACCTCGGAATGTTCTTGAGCTTAAGGACGAGCTCGGCTAAGCCCAGCAGATCCAACGCGAGCTATTCTCGTACGACGGCTTTTCAACTTTCGACCTGAGCTTTAAATCGCCGTGAGCACCCTAGGGTGGATTGCCAGTTCATGATGCGATCGTCGTGCTCGACTTCGGAGGGCAGTACACCACGCTGATAGCTCGACGGATCCGCGAACTGAACGTCTACTCGGAGATTCGACCTTTTGATGTCCCTGCTGAAGAAGCGGTCACGATAGGTCCTGACTTCCGAGTCCGAGGCATAGTCCTCTCGGGAGGGCCTGCCAGCGTCTACGTAAGGGATGCTCTGAAGTGCGATCCCAGAATCTTTGAGCTAGGCCTTCCGATCCTTGGCATCTGCTATGGGCATCAGCTCATCGCGCACATGCTAGGCGGCGAAGTCAAACCAGGAGCCGAGCGCGAATACGGAAAGGCTATCCTGAAGGTGGATGATAGGCAAGACCTGCTGGCTGATCTAGCCGACGAGGAGATAGTCTGGATGAGCCACTGGGATCAGGTAGTCTCGCTTCCACCTGGCTTCGAAGCTATAGCGCATACGGACGCCTGCCCGATAGCCGCCTACCGGAGTAGAAAGCGGCGAATTTTCGGAGTTCAATTCCACCCCGAAGTTGAGCATACCGAGCACGGCCTCGAGGTCCTGCGAAACTTCGCCTACGATATCTGCAAATGCGAGCCGACTCGGACAGCCGCTAGCTTCGTCGAAGAGACTGTAGCTAAGATCCAGGAAGAGGTCGGAGATGGAAGGGTCCTGATGGCAGTTAGCGGAGGAGTCGACTCCACAGTAGCAGCCGCCTTGATTCACAGGGCTATCGGCGATCAGCTGCATTGCATCTTCGTGGACAACGGGCTCCTCAGGATGGGGGAGGCAGAAGAAGTCGTCGGAGTGTTCGAGAAACTAGGCTTTGAGCACTTCTACTTCGTTGATGCGAGCGAGATATTCCTGTCGAGATTGAAGGGCATCGCAGATCCCGAAGAAAAGCGTCGGGTGATCGCGTTTGCATTCGTTGAAGTGCTCGAAGAAAAGGCGCGAGAGCTCGAGCGGCGGTACGGGCGGATCGAATTCCTCGGCCAGGGAACTACATACCCAGATCGGATAGAGTCTGCAGCGACCAGCTTAGTTTCTGCCAAGATCAAGAGCCATCACAACGTCATCTTGATGGAGCGGCTGAAGCTGAAGCCCATCGAGCCCATCGCCTGTCTCTTCAAGGATGAAGTGCGTCGGGTAGGGCGGGAGCTCGGCTTGCCGGAGCACGTCATCAAGCGCCATCCGTTCCCAGGTCCCGCCTTGGCCGTCAGAATTCTCGGCGAAATCACGAAAGAGAAGCTGGAGATCATACGGCAAGCCGACAGGATAATAGAGGAGGAGGTTAGGCGCGCGGGCCTCTACGACCGGCTCTGGCAGGCCTTTGCAGTCCTATTGCCTGTCAAGAGTGTCGGGATAATGGGGGACTTCAGAACATATGAGCAAGTAATTGCAGTTCGGGCTGTCACCAGCAGCGATGCTATGACTGCTGACTGGGCTAAGTTGCCCTATGACGTTCTCGAGAGGATCGCTAGCAGGATCGTCAACGAGGTCAGGGGCGTTAACAGAGTGGTCTACGATGTCACCTCGAAACCGCCAGCCACAATCGAGTGGGAGTAGCGCCAGGTAACGGTTCTGCTAAATTTTCTTCGGCTCGCTCGATCTAGCACATCCATCGCCATGCTAAGTCCATGTGGCATGCCAGCCTGCCCGCATAGAGATTTGTTCCTCATGCCCAGTGGCGATCCTAGGTCTCGAGCTAGGAGCGAGTGGGAGTTTGTGATGGCTCTAACCGAATCTTTGCGCCTCCGCACGGCTCGCTATTCCTTTAGGCTCGATCCTTTCCGAGGGCTACGCTCCTGCTTTATTAGCCTCTCCACATCGCGTAGCTCATGCTTGAATCGTGCTCCCAACGTAGACACGCATAAGGCTGCTGCGGCATTAGCATACCTCGCGCAATCTTCTAACGAAAGATCTCGCAGAAGCCCATAGATCAGGCCAGCGGAAAACGCATCGCTGGCTCCGGTATCGTCGACTAGCCGAACGGAGTACGCCGGGAGTTGCACCCGCTCTTTGGCTGTCGCGAGCACGGAGCCTCTACTACCGAGCGTCAGCGCGATCAGCGAGACTCCAGCTTCTAGGGCTTTAGATGCGATGCGATCGATTTCCCTCGAGCCGAAAAGTCTCTCGGCATCGTCTTCAGAGAGGATCAAGATGTCGACGTTGGAAAGCAATTTTGCGACAATACTGTAGTTAAGCCCTGCAATCAGGCCCCCGACGTTGAGCGATACAGGAACTCCGCCGTCTCGAGCAAGCTTGGAGGCCCTGATTAGCGAAGCGATATTCTTCAGGTCAGCCAAGTGGACGTGCTTTGCAGAAGTCAGGTAGCCCGAATCTATGTCGTCAGGTTGTAGCAAGTTGGCAGCGCCGCTAAACGCGTACATTGCCCTGCTTCCGCGCTTGTCGATGAATATCGCGCAGATTCCTGTCGGAGCATCCCGAACTCGAACTTGGCTAACATCTATTCCCTCCTCTACAAGCCCCCTCCTCAAGACCGAGCCCAAGTGATCCCGCCCTACAGCCCCAATAAACCCAGCTGAGAGTCCAAGCCTTGTGCAGGCGACTGCTGTGTTCGCTGCTGACCCACCCGGCTCGACCACTAAGCTTTCGACGAAAGCTTCTTCACCAGCAAAGGGCAGACGGTCAACTCGTCCTATGAGGTCTAGGAGAACGGCTCCGATCGAGATGACATCCAGCTTCTTCAAGAAAGCAGCTCGCGAAGGTATATCCTGTAGCGTCCCAGCTTACCGCCATAGTTTCCAGCCGAGATTCCCACAACTCCTTCGACTTCGGCCGCAGCCTCGATTCCAGCTCGGAGAGCTTCCTTGACTCTTTCAAGAGAGATGCCGTTAACGACGATTTCAGGGATGTAGCAGACGCCCTCGGGCACCTTGGATTCTCGGCCCAGCCTTCCTTTCAAGCTCGGGCAATACGGATGATTCGTCGTCGGTCCAATCTCTGGAAACTTGGTCTCAGGCTTCGAGCCAGCTGAGCATATTCCGAATGGAGCAACGACTCCTCTTACCTCGCTGATGGCATTGAGCGCGCGTCTGCCAGCCTCGAGCACAGCCTGCTTCGTTGTACAGTAGTACCAGAAGTTCCCGCCCATGACTCCCTTAGCGCAACAGAGGTAGCGTTCGATTCTGAAGTCGGGTACCATTATGGGAACGACGATGAGCTTCCTGCCGTAGCGTTCTTCCTCCCACTCCCAGCCATCTCCGCAGTGGCCAACTATCGGCATCATGTCGATCTTGAGCTCGGATTCAAGCGCATTGAAGAGGTTGGTAAAGGGCTTGACCAAGATCCCCTGCCGAATCCTGTACGAAATCTCTCGTGCGAACCTGCGCAAGCACTCTTCGTGTTTACGAGGCTCGTAAACCCCCCAAAACTGGGCTAGAAGTCCTAACCGGCCATCTGGAGTTTCATCCTCTTTAAGCCATCGCTCGACCCCTCCCTCTACCCTCCCAATCACGACCGAGGGCAGAGCGTTGATATTGAAGGCTACCTCGTGCAACGTCTGCTCGTCAT
>CAYZOK010000004.1:4733-27550 GCA_964480335.1 uncultured Candidatus Bathyarchaeia archaeon
ACCGAGGGCAGAGCGTTGATATTGAAGGCTACCTCGTGCAACGTCTGCTCGTCATCAGCCGTCACGATGAAGCGGGCATAGATGCCCTCGAATGCTTCGGCGAACGTGTCCTCAACCGGAATTTGCCTAGTTCCGACCGTAATCAACCTCAAAAAGCTTCGAGCGCAAGCATTTTAACAAGCTCGTTCGAGGGCTTGGCGTGGAAAAGGTAGGAATCTTAGTGATCTCGTACGGATCCCGGGCTTCTGCGATGATCGATTCTTTCTGCAGAAGCGAGGAGTATGAGGTTGAACTCTATGTAGCCGATCGCCAGCGAAATCCGTTCAATGTGGAAAAGGCGAAGGAGCACGTCGTAATTCCTGACCTGAACATAAACGACATCTGCAAATTCGCTAAGGCGCGTAAAGACGAGATAGATTTCGGAATCGTAGGGCCTGAGAAGCCGATAATCGAAGGCGTCCGAGACCTCGTAGAGCGCGAAACTGGAATTCCGATGATCTGCCCGACGAAGAAGTACGCTCTTGAGGGAAGCAAGGTTACTCAACGCCTACTCTTCCAGGAGGTAATCCCCGAGGTCAACCCTCGCTTCAAGATATTCGATCCAAGGGAATATGCCAGCCCTGACGATGCCAAGCGCGATCTTTGGAGCTGGCTAGATGAGCTCGATAATCAAGTCGCGGTCAAGCCTGATGCCCCTGCAGCTGGCAAGGGAGTCGGAGTGTGGGGAGATCACTTCACGACTCGAGAGCAATTGTTCGAGCACTTTGCCGCGAACTTTGATGTTGGGCCTGTAATCGTGGAGGAGAAGATTGAAGGGGAAGAGTCAAGCTTCCAAGCATTTTGCGATGGCAAGCATTTAGTTCCCCTTCCGGAAACTCGCGATTACAAACGAGCATTCGATGGAGATAGGGGGCCGAATACTGGAGGCATGGGCTCGTACAAGGACGTGGGCGACTACTTGCCCTTCATGACGGCAGGCGACAAGAAGGAGGAGATCGAGCTCATCGAGCGGCTCTTCAGAGAGCTGCGAGGCGATGGAAGCAACCCCGAGCTTAGGGGCATGCCGTTCTACGACGCTTTCGTCCACACGGCTAAGGGGGCGATGATTTTCGAGAACAACAGCAGGCCTGGCGATCCTGAGATACAGAACCTGCTACCGATCATGAAAGACGACTTCGTCGAGGTGTGCTTCAAGATGCTGGATGGGGATCTGAAGAGCGTGAAGTTCGAAGATAAGGCGACTGTCGTTGTGTACAAGGCCCCGCCGACATATGGAAGCTTTGCGGAGACATTTCCCGACAAAGTGAGGAGAGAGGAAATCGGAACTCCGGTCGACCTGAGCGATGCTCAAAAGCTTGCTGAGAAGTACGGCGATCGCATTCGAGTATATCCTGGCTCTATGGAGCTGCGAGAGGATGGACTGACCTACGCTTTAAAGTCGCGAGCGGTCTGCGTGGTCGGAATCGGCGATGACCTCCAAGAGACGCGCGAGATAGCAATGGAAGGCATTCGCGCGATAAGGGGAGGCGCCCTATGGTACAGATCGGACATCGCTTCGAAGCAGCACATTCAGAGAAGCATTGATCATATGCGCGCGCTAAGAGGGTACCCGTGAGGATCTTCGTATCCGACTGCGAAGGCCCTATTGCTAAGAACGACAACGCATTCGAAGTTACGGAGCACTTCGTTCCTGATGGAGACAAGCTATTCTCCATAATCAGCAAGTATGACGACATTCTAGCCGACGTGTTTGAGAAGCCAGGGTATGAAGCTGGCAGTACTCTCAAACTCATCCTTCCGTTTCTGAAAGCCTATGGCGTTACGAACGAGACTATGCGCCGCTTCTCACGAGATACGCTCCTCTTGATGCCCGGTGTGAAGGAGGCTCTTGAGTTCATTAGGCAGATCATGCCTGCATTCATCGTCAGCACGAGCTACGAGCAGTACATCTCAGCTATGTGCGACGCGATCGAATTTCCGGTCAGCAACGTATACTGCACGCGACTTGACCTGGATCGGTACGAAGTCGGCTCCGAGGAGATCGGCACCCTTCAGGAGCTTGCTCGCGAAATTTCGAGGATGCCCCTGCCTGAAATTCCAGAGGGGGCTAAGCGCCTAGAAGAGTTCTCGAGCCGAGATCAACAAACCATCAAGCGGCTTGACGAGATATTTTGGAGAGTCCTTCCGGGGATGGCGTCTGGAGTCATGTTGCGTTGCGTCAAGCCGATCGGCGGGATTAGGAAGGCTGAGGCAGTCCGCAAGATAGCCGAGCGGCATGGAGCTGAAGTCGGCGACATCGTGTACGTTGGCGATAGCATAACGGATGTTCCGCCGTTTAAGCTCGTGGGAGAGAGGGAAGGGCTGACCGTTTCGTTCAACGGGAACGTGTACGCCATTCGAGAGGCCCAAATAGCCATCATGTCTGAAAACGCTGCCGTCCTAGCCGTGATAGCTGACGTCTTCAACAAGCGCGGAGCTGCAGAGTCGATTGAGGTCGTGAGATCGGGCGGATACGAGGCTTTGGTGGCTGAGGCCAGCCAGCGGCTTAAGGATACGCTTAAGAGGTGGAAGTTCGCCAAGCCTCAAAGGGTCGAGGCAATAACCGACGAGAACAGAGCGAAGCTTGCTCGCGAGAGCACGGAATTCCGCAAGAGTGTGAGAGGAGTCGCCATAGGAAAGCTGGGCTAGAGGGATAACGTAGTTCCCCGATAGGTCGTCAGCCTTATTCCCAGCTTTCTTGTCACGGTGCCAATGACGATCGCCTTGGCGTATCGGCTGCAGATTCCCCACGCATCATCGGCTTCCTCCTTCGGCACCGCTATCGCGAATCCAACCCCCATGTTGAATGTTCGGTACATCTCCTCGTCGGGAACGTTCCCCAAGCGTTGGATTAGCTGAAATATGGGTTGTGGCTCAGGCAGCGAATCAAGCTTCAATCCAAAGCCGTAAGGCTCCGTCACGCGCCTCAGCTTTGTGAAAGCTCCTCCCGTTACATGCGCGAGCGCGTGTACCTCTACTTCTTTGAGGCAACTAAGGACGGGGTCCACGTAGATCTTGGTAGGTCGGAGTAGCTCCTCGCCTACAGCTCGCCCAAGTTCCTCGATTTCCTCGTCAGGCCTTAGCCCAGCGCTTTCGAAGAGGATCTTGCGAGCCAAACTGAGCCCGTTGCTGTGAATTCCGCTGCTTTGCAATCCTATCACGACATCGCCCTCTTGCAGCTTCTCGCCGGTGACGATCCTCTTTTGATCGACTAATCCTACTACCATGGCAGCCAAGTCAAAGCCCCTGCCTTCCACTGCGCCCTTGATCACGTCAGGCATGACGGCAACTTCCCCCCCGACTATCGCAATATGAGCTTCTTCAGCGCCCTTGGCGAGACCAGCCATGATCTGGCCTATCATGTGCTCGTCAGGCTTCTCGACCGCAAGGTAGTCGACCAGTGCTACGGGCTCTGCTCCGACGCATATCAAGTCGTTCACGTTCATGGCGACGGCGTCGATGCCGACCGTATCGTAGCGATTTAGCATCTGAGCGACTAAGACCTTGGTTCCCACACCGTCTGCGTGAACAGCGACCGCTCTACCGTCGCCAAGGTCGATTAGCCCCGCATAGTGGCGCTTTACTCGTTCCACAACTTCTCCAGGCCTCCCCCTCCTGAACTTGAACGTCTCTTCGATCACGTCACCGATCGTTTTGTGAACCTTCTTGACCTCTTTGAGGTCAACGCCGGCTTTTGCGTAGGTCCAGCCTTCAGACAAGCTATCGCTCCTCGGGCTTCTCGCCCGTCTTTTCGTCTGTAAGAACCACGATCCTAGCTGCCAGTAAGGTCTTCACCCTAAACTCGTTCAAGTTGCTTCCGAGGATGACGGCAACGAGGTCAACCAAACCTCTTGCCTAGCTTAGCTTCGAGCTCTTCGAGGTAGACCTCCCTCCTAAGTGGATAGCGACCGGTCAAGCACGCTAAGCAAAGGTCGTTTTCCGTTAGCCCAATTCCTTCGAGCAATCCTTCGAGGGTCTGATAGCCCAGGCTATCGGCTTCGATGAATCGGCAGATTTCCTCGACTGACATCTTGGAAGCTATGAGCTCTCGCCTCGTTGGAAAGTCGATCCCCATGTAACATGACGACACGATCGGCGGGCAGCTTATCCGAACATGAACTTCGCGAGCTCCTGCTTGCTTCAGCAACCTAACGATATGCCTCATCGTAGTGCCCCTCACGATCGAGTCGTCGAGCAGCGCGACTCGTTTGCCTTCGACGACGCTCCTGACGGCATTCAGCTTCAGCTTAACGGAAAGCTCGCGTAGCTCTTGGCCAGGCATGATGAAAGTTCGCCAGACATATCTGTTCTTAATTAGGCCTTCAGTCAAGGGTGCTCCCGATTCATCGGAATAGCCGTGGGCAACCGTTCGCCCGGAGTCGGGAACCGGAACTACGATGTCTACGTTAGCTGGGTGGTCTTGAGCCAGCTTCCTTCCGAGCTTGTACCTGGCCTCGTAGACGCTGATGCCATCAATTACAGAGTCAGGTCGGGCGAAGTAGACGTACTCGAACATACAGAGCGCCTTCCTACGCAAAGCGACCACCCTACGTCGTTTGATGCCTTCGGAGTTGATGCGGACGATCTCTCCAGGCATCACATTGAAGTCGAATCTTCCTCCAAGCGGCTCGATCGCAGCTCCCTCCGATGAGACTAGGTATGCTTCGCCAAGAATGGAACCTACCGCAAGCGGCTTAAACCCGAGCGGATCGCGAGCCGCGTAGAGATTACCTTCTTCGTCCAGCACAGCTAGTGAGCAGGCACCTTCGATCCCATCTAGGACTTGTTCGAGAGCGTCTTCGTAGCTGAATCCTTGCTCTACATAGTGCAAAATCAGCTTCGCGAGGGCTTCGGTATCAGTATTGGTCTCGAAGTCGTAGCCAACTTCTCGAAGCCTCCTCCTGAGCTCGATGAAGTTCGTAATCGTTCCATTGAAGGCTAGGGCGAAAGCGTGGCGATCTCCCTCAACGTAGAAGGGCTGAGCTTCCAGTAAGGTTGAGCCAGCAGTAGTCGAGTAGCGGACATGCCCGACTCCGATGGACCCTTTAAGCCTAGCTAAGATTTCCGCGCTGAAACCATCCTGCACGAGCCCCATGGACTTATGCCCCACGATTCGTGTGCCAGTGTGCGCATAGATCCCACAGCTCTCTTGGCCGCGATGCTGCAAGCCATAGAGACCTTGGCAGATATAGGGCGATACGTCTCGGCCATTAAGCGATAGTACGCCGAAAATTCCGCACTTTTCGCGCATCACCCTTCCATCCACCTCTCGATTGGCTTGGACCAGACTTCTACAGCTTCGCTTACTGAAGGAGTGGCGAGTTGCTTAGATTCGTAGCGAAGGACGATTCTATCGCCGCCTACCTTTCCTAGCTGAGCTGCTGGGACGCCATGCTTACGGGCTAGTCTGATAAGCTTCCCAGATCCGCCGCTTCGACAAGTTATGACAAAGCGCCCGTACGACTCTGAAAACATGAGCTCGTCAAGCCTGACTCTACCGGAGCGAGGCGCTTTTGCTAGGTCAGCTTCGAGGCCAACTCCGCCTTTAATCGCCATGAGGGCAAGAGCTACGGCTAACCCTCCCTTCGAGCAGTCATGAGCAGCCGTTATCAGCCTGGATCTGATGGTCTCGAGGACGAACTCTAGCGTCTTCTTGATGTCAGCGGGCGATACCTTGGGAGGCTCTCCTCCTTTAATTCCGTAAATCTCGTGATAGTACTCAGAACCGCCTAGCTCAGCTTTCGTCTCCCCAACAGCCATGATCTCATCACCTGCTGACTTGAGAGCCATCGTTGTTATCCAAGATAGATCTTCGATTAGCCCAAGCATGACGACCATCGTAGTCGGCTTCACGGCTTTCCTGGTGCGTTCGTCCTCGTTGTAGAAGCTGACATTGCCGCCAACGCAAGGAATTCCGAGAGCTCTGCACATATCCGCCATCCCGCGCACAGCCTCTCTAAATTGCCAAAACACCTCCGGCTTCTCGGGATTTCCAAAGTTGCAGCCGTTCACCATCGCGATGGGCTCCGCTCCTACTGCCACGACGTTCTGAGCTGCTTCGGCAACTGCGCCAGCATGTCCGTGGTAAGGATCTAGGTAGGCATGCCGGCTATTTGCATCTACCTTGATGGCTATTGCCTTGTTAGGAACTTCGAGAAGCCGCAAAACGGCAGCATCAGCATCGCCGGGCTTCAGAACGGTCCTTACGCCCACTTCGTGATCGTACTGCCTGTAGACCCATTCTTTGCTTGCAATGTTGGGAGACGCGAGGAGCTTCACTAGAACCTCATCTAGATTGCGCGGTACTGGGGGCTTCCTCACGTCCAGCAACCCCTTCAAGTATCGCGGCTTCCGAGCTTTCCTGCGGGTTATCGGCGCCTCGGCTAGAATTCTGGGGTCAAGCTCAGCTACGACTTCGCCCCTATACCTCACGACGAGCTTGCCCGTGTCCGTTACCTTCCCAACAATCGCATAGGCAAGATCGTACTTCTCGAACACCCTCGTCACCTCGTCGAGCCCCGCCGGATCTACTACGAACAACATACGCTCCTGCGATTCGGATAGCACGAGCTCGAATGGATCCATACCTTCTTCTCGGGTGTGGATTCGCTCAAGCCAGATCTCGACTCCAGTTCCGCCCCATGCTGCCATCTCAGAGCTTGCACATGCGAGTCCGCCTCCGCCCAGATCTTTCAAGCCATGGATGTAGCCAGTCTTGATAGCCTCTAACGTTGCTTCGATTACGATCTTCTTCAGGAATGGGTCCCCAATCTGGACTGCAGGCCTATCCTCCTCAGATCTGATCGACAGAGTTCGCGAAGCAAATGTCACGCCGTGTATGCCATCTCGGCCAGTTGACCCTCCAACAAGCACTAGCACATCGCCTGGCCTTTCCATTCGGCTAGGCACGAGTCCATCGCGCTTGGCGATTCCAACGCAGCAAACATTGACTAAGCAGTTTATCTCGAAGCTCTCGTCAAATTGAACCTCGCCAGCGAGTGTGGGGATGCCAACCCTGTTTCCATAATCAGCTATTCCCTTCACTACGTATCTGAAGAGCCAACGGCTGTGCGGGCTGGATAGCGGCCCGAAGCGTAACGCGTCCAGAAGAGCGATGGGCCTTGCTCCCATACACAAGACGTCTCGAATTATTCCGCCGATTCCAGTCCCTGCTCCATTGTACGGATCGATAGCTGAGGGATGGTTATGGCTCTCAATCTTGAACACGATAGCGTATCCATTGCCTACGTCAACAGCGCCAGCGTCTTGACCAGGCCCAATCAATACGCGCTTTCCGGTCGTCGGTAGCATCTTCAGCACGGACTTGCTGCTCTTGTACGAGCAGTGCTCAGACCACATCACATCAATCATTCCAATTTCGACCGGAGTCGGCTCTCTGCCTAGGAGCTGCTTCGCCAGTTTCACCTCCTCAGGAGTTAGCTCCACTTCGACTTCGCTTACGATCGATGCTCTAGCCATCTCACCATAGACTTGAACAAGAGTAAGCCATCCTCAGTTCCCAGAGGACTCAGGATCTTCTCTGAAGATCGCTCGGGGTGGGGCATAAGGGCGACTACGTTGCCTTGTTCGTTGCAAATGCCAGCGATATTGTCAACCGAACCATTCGGATTCGCTTCCGGAATCGGCTTACCATTAGGATCTACGTACCTGAATACGATCTGGTCGCCTTCTTTGAGCTGACCCAGGAGAGCCTCGTCTGCAAAGTACCGTCCTTCTTGATGCGCAATTGGCATCCTCAGCAGCGATCCTCGAGGAATGACACTCGTGAAGGCAGTCCTCGACGTCTCCGCCCGAAGCGTCACCCACTTGCAGACGAAGCGCAAGCAATCGTTAGGCAGGAGCGCGCCTGGAAGTAGCCCAGCCTCGACGAGGATCTGAAATCCGTTGCAGATGCCTAAGACAGGCTTGTCTTCATCAGCAGCTTCCTGCACCTGCTTCATGACGTCACCATGCGCGGCGATAGCACCAGCTCTCAGGTAGTCTCCGTACGAGAAGCCGCCGGGAAGGATTATGGCATCGTATCGCGCTCCGTCAAACTCCTTGTGCCAGACGAGGTCGCAGTCGACCTTCACGACGTTCCTGAGCACATGCACGGTATCGTAGTCACAGTTGGATCCAGGAAATTGTATGACTGCTATCCTCATTCCCTGACTTCGATCCGGCAGGTATGGACGACGGGATTGTAGATGCGCAGGTCGTTACATAGCTTGAACACGATCTTCTTAGCTTCCTCAGGAGATTCGGCTTTGACTACAAGCCTGATGTACTTCCCCGTCCTGACGCTCTCCACCTGAGCATAGCCGCCCCTAAGGATCAAATCGCGTTGGATAGTCTCGCCTTCAGGATCCCTCGCTATGGGCTTGTTCTCGATTATGACCTCGACCGTGTACGTCCCTGCGCCACCACCCGCCGCCATAGCTTCTCATAGGTGGCCCTAACGTCCTCGAGTGATTCACCTTTCCGGTAGACGTCCTTGTCAAGGCTTTCTCCAGTTTCAGCATCCCAGATCCGCATGACATCGCCGCCGAGCTCATCTCCGATTCTGAGCTCACCATCCTCATCAAATCCGAATTCGAGCTTGAAGTCAACGAGCTTCAGACCTCTTTCTCCAAAAAACTTGGAGAGGACATCGTTCGCCTTGAGAGTCAATTCGCGAATCCTGGAAAGAGCTTCTCGATCGGCTATGCCTAGAGCTACTGCTAAGTCTTCAGTCACCATCGGATCGTGCAACTCGTCGCTCTTGAAATAAAGCTCAACGATTGGGTTTGGGAGCTCCGATCCAAACTTCAAGATCGGGAATCGCTTGGCTAGGCTGCCTGCCGCGTAGTTTCGGCAGACCACCTCAAGCTGTATCATGTCGAGCTTCCTGACGACGAGGGTCTTCGGCTTCTTAAGGGCCAGGAAGTGCGTCGGAATGCCCACCTTATTCAGCTCTTCGAAGAGCCTCGCCGAAACCTCAGCGTTCCACGCGGCCTTCCCAGCTATAAGGTCGCGCCGCCGACCATCGAGGGCCGTGATAGAATCCTTGAATTCGAGGAGGAGAACGTTGTCACGATTCGTCGACCAAACGATCTTAGTTTTGCCCTCCGACAGCTTGCCAACTGGGGCAAGCTCAGCCATTGCTTCGATGTAGCGGTTTTCTGTACAGTTATAAACTTTCAAAGAAATCGCAGTTAGTTTACAGAAATTTGTTAAAGAGCCGGGGGTGGGAGTTGAACCCACGTAGAGCCGGTCTGCAGCCGGCCGCCTAACCCCTCAGCCACCCCGGCTCGATCCCACTATAGCGAACTGCCTTTAAGCTATTGAGTAGTCGCTAAGCCCTGAGCCTGTGCTCGAATCCGCTTTCAGCTGAGTATAGGATGATGAGCTGCTCTAGCTCGCGCAAGAAGTTGCTGCTTATACGCCACATCCCTCCTCGCTTCTCGATGAAGCCAGCTCCGATAAGCTTCCGCAGCATGTTGTAGTACTGCCCGACGGACATGTTGCGCCTCTGCACCCACTTTCGCCATTCTTTGATGGGCATGCCTCCGCGCTTCTTTAGCTCCTGCCAGAATAGCTCGGCCTCTAAGGCCAGCTCCTCGCTCTTCCAGAAAATCCGCCGGAAGAGCTCTCGAGTTGATGCCGGGATGCACCCTGCCTTGAACATGACGGTTGCAGTATGGCGTGGACCCTTCCTGATGGCTCGTCGCGGCATTCTCATTAAACGCGAATACACGTGATTTCTAAGTTTTCGGCGAAGCCCCTCGGGTCTCCGCCCTCAGAAGGAGGAATTAGTGTTTAATGAGAATAGTGTGCAAGTTCGATTGCAGCCAAGAAACTCCGGTGCTCTAAGTTATCGCAAATAGGGCATAAAACATTCAGAAGTCCGATGGCGGAGGGCTGTTTGCTGGGAAGTGAGGATTTCCGTAAACGGGCTTAGGTCTCTCTCTAAACGCTTCTTCTAACGTTTGTCGGCTATGAAGGATGTAGCCCCTAGGGGTTTCTTTCAAATTAAGACGCATCTCACAAGCTACGTTCAAGGGCTATGCGAAAGCCGGTTTACTTAGTAAACTTTTATCACAAATTCTACTTCACGAGTATCACGAACGACTTTACTAGCGTTTTTCCAATATAGAGGGCGATGTCCGAGCTAAGCCCCAAGGAAATGGAAGTCATAGCTAGGAAGTTCGTGAGGGAGTCCGTGAGAATCAGGCGCCGTCCAGATGGCCGCTACGAAGCTGTGCAAGTAGCCTACAACGCCACCGATCCGACTTGCGAGGCTTTTACCTTGAAAGTAGAAGAGGAGTGCTGGCAAGTCGGGGCTCACACGTTACTTTTGCCATACCGCTCGACTCGAGCTAGGCTGAGGCATGTGCTCTCTCCAGCTGACTCTCTTAAGGAAACAAGCCCGCTGGATGAGGCTATTGCCAGGAAGGTGGATGTTAGAATCTTCGTAGGCGAGATAGACGACCCGAACTGGGCTCGCGGAATAGAAGATCGGGTGAAGCTGGCTGCTCCCATCAGGCAGTACTTACGAGGCATTCTTGACCGTCGAAAGGTTCGATGGGCGTACTTCGGTTGGCCCGTTCCCGGCAAAGCCGAGCACAGCGGGTTCTCGGTGAACAAGTTTAGAGCCATTTTCTTCAATGCCATCAAGAGCTCGTTCGCAAGAGACCTCGCGGAGCTATGCAACTTCTACCGCAAGTCTCTTGAGGAAGCCGAGGAAGTGCGCGTAATGGCTGAAGATGGAACAGACTTGAGCTTCAGGATTAAGGGCAGGCCCATCCTGATCGACGATGCCGTCATTTCAGATGAAGATCTAGCTCGCGGCGATGTCGGGCTCAACATTCCATCAGGGGAGGTGTTCCTTGCCCCTCTTGAGACTAGCGCCTACGGCAGGATCTTCTTCGAGCGAGTCTCCATTCCAGGATTCGGCACAGCCCGGGAGCTATGGGTGGAGTTCCGAAAGGGCCGCGTCGTTAACTTTGAAGCAAGCGAGGGTGCGGATGCTCTATCCAGGTTCCTCAGCGCCAACACTGGCGACATCGACAGAATAGCCGAATTCGGAATAGGCTGCAACAAAGGAGCTGAATACACGGGCATCAGCATCATAGTCGACGAGAAGATCTACGGCACCATTCACGTTGCAATAGGCCATAATCGCGGTACTTGGCATGGAAGGAATAAAGCATCAGGGCATTTGGACATGATAAAGGACATGCGCGAAGGTGAATTGATCGTTGATGGCACTACCGTGATGAGGCGAGGCGAGCCTGCCTTTTAGCAAGCTTATACGCATCGTATATCTGCCACCCCAAATGGTTGCGATCGCTATAGCGAAGGCTAGCATGAATACTGTGTAGGCAAGCGGTACCAAAGTTCCCGCGTAGAAGTGCTTCCAAGGTTGCCAGAAGAGCGCTGCGAGAAGCGATGCTGTCGAAGCGCTTGCCTCACGCCTGAGAGCGAGCCCACAGACATGGCAGAATCGAGCATCCTCGACGAGTTCGGAGCCACAGCGAGGGCACCTTTCGGTCATTTATAGACAGGCTTGTTCCTTGCGAAGAAGTCCGTAGCGTCGATCCCGTAAGCGACCATCCTAGCCAGAGTCGTCTCGTAGGGATCGACCACTTCTTCTTCTAGATTGGCAGCCACGGATCGATCTATGGCCTTCAGCTTCTCGATCAATGCCTTCCTTTCCTCTCCAAGCATGACTCGCGGGTCGGTCATAGCTGCGACGTGAAAGCTGGCGCCGCAATCGAGGAGGTGCTCGATTGCCTTGTACGGAAGTTCAAAGCGCTCGGGTATAGCTCCGGTTCGCTGGGTGAAGCCTTCAGGAGTTCCGGCTTTCAGGCTAACACGAACGTGAGCTTTGGTGAAGCGAGAGATCCGTCGCACGTAGTCTCGATCGTAGCCGAAAATTATCCCGTTGGTCTCTAGGATGAAGAGCGGAAATTCCGACTCTTCAACAAATTCGAGTAGCTTTAGCAAGTGCTCCTTCCCTATTGTCGGCTCGGCTCCTGAAATGCGGAGCTTTCTTACCCTAAACTTGTGGGCTGCACTCCGCAGATTCCGAAACGCTTCGTCAGGCGAGTAAAAGTGGCCATAGTGCTCGGGAAAATCGCGGCTGAAGTCAACCCAACAGTAGTAGCAGCGAAGGCAACAGCCGACCGTGTACCCAGTAGCGATTCCGCCGTACACTCCAGTCGCGTAGAAGGCTGTGTACTTTCGCTCCTGGCCTTTCGGGCCAGGTCTACAGACTATCCGTTCGGTTATCTTCGCGAGCTCGATCGGATCGAAGGGTTTAGAGCTAGGAGTCAGGTAGCGTTGATATCCCATGCTTCACCATTTTTACAGGGGCGAGCTTCTAACGTTGCACCTTGATCCAGCTGATCGCTAATGCCGCCATTCTCGTAGCTTCTCTAGCTGCCCTTATTCTCTTCAGTGAAGTAACCGTGCGAAGCTCCGTCAGGATAGGCGAGCTAACTCAGATCCATCGCTTCGCGATAGGCTTCTTGACGTTAGCGTTGCTGACGTCGCTTCCCGAAGTGAGCGTGGCGGTGAGCTCAGTACGTCTTGGTGAGCCTGAGGTCTCGATCAGCAACGTACTAGGATCAAACGTCGCGAATATCTGCTTGATAATCGGATCCCTAGCCATTTTACGACCCATCGCGATTGGACGCGGGCTTCGGTCGATCCCCCCGATCTTGCTGGCTGTGACGGGACTTTTCTCGTTGACTTGGATTCGAGGATTCAGCAGGGTTCTCGGCCTAATCTTGATAGCACTTTTCGTGGTGCTCTGCTATCACGTACTCTACAAGGCCATAGCCATCGAGGAGAGGAGGCGTGTTGCAGCATCCGCGCTTGATCTGGCTATCAACCTTGTCTTGCTATGGTTGGGTATTCTAGGTCTCTTCGCTAGCGCCTTCTACGTCGTCGAAAGCGTTGTAACAGTCGCCGAGCTAGCCGGAATTGCGGCAGCTGTGATAGCGGCGACTATAATTGCCTTCGGGACTAGCCTACCGGAGCTCTCGACCGCCTTAGTAGCGTGCAAACAGGGGGAAGTCGAGCTTGCGCTTGGCAATATAATCGGGTCATGCCTCATCAACCTGACGCTAGTTCTAGGAGTAACGCTCGCATTTTCTGCGGAGATAGGCTTGGCACCTTACTTGGGGATCTTCCTCTTCCTCGTGGTGGTAACCGGAATCTTCTCCTTGCTGGCGCAGAAGGCTAGAATGGGCATGTTGACGGGTGTCTTGCTGCTAGGGCTTTACGGCCTGTACCTAGCCACTATAGGATACGCAGCCGGTCACGTTAGCTCTTGAAGAGCCTTGAGGCGCCTGATTATGTTCGGGTGCGTTGAGAATATCTCAGCTACTCGATCCCAAAACGTTACCTTGCGCCCAATTAGTTCCCGTGCGATCTCCGTCCCAGCTCTAATCTCTGCTTGATCCAGCTCAGCTCGCTCAGGATCTTCAATGAATAGCATTCTAAAGGCATCAACTCTTTGCCGCTCGCTCGAGGGGATTCTGCTGCTTCTTGAGACTATCTTGATGAGAGCTGAGGAGAGCTTGCCAGCACCGCCTTCGACAACAGTCGCGGAGTGCCTGTCGGCGTAGTACTCGCGTAGCCTGCTGAGGTGGAGGTTGAGCAGGAGCAAGATGTAGTAGAATACCATGGCGAGGAGTCCGATCAATGCCGCGACGCCTCCTCGCCCGCGTCCATACATGCCAGCAAACATGAAGGAGTACGCTATCCAGAAGCAGATCGCAGGCAAGATCGATAACGCCATCATGAGCTGAACGTCTCGATGCTTCAAGTGGCCTATCTCGTGACCGAGGACGGCCTCCACTTCCCCGGAGGTGCATGTGGCCAGAAGCCCCCTCGTGACAGCCACCTTGTTGCCAGTTAGTGGCGAGCCGTAAGCGAAGGCGTTCGGAATGTCCATTCCGGCCACCATTATGCGAGGCTTCTTCAGCTTGCTTTTGGCGCAGAGCTTCTCAACCATCGAGTGCAAAGCGGGTTCTTCGCGCTTGGAGACCTCGTGAATGCATAGCATAGACTCGATCAAATATGGTGCAAAGAGCCACTGTGTAACATGGATCAAACAGACGATCAGCAGCAAGGCGACTAAGTCGAACGTGCCGACCGCACCGAGGACTATCATGACGAAGAGCGTGGTGGCAGCGATGACAAGAGAGAGGGTTCCCAGCATCGACAAACGGAGCTTCCATAAACCGCCCAACTTCAGATCGTCATTTTTTGCGAGCTCTTTCTTAAATTTATCCTTGGATTCGAGAGCTGAAGCCACTAGACTCTCGAAGCGCCTGTATTGAATCAGCAGCATTTTTCCATCCTCGGTCAGGATAGCGCCTCCGCCTCCTCCGTAACCTCCCTTCTTAGCTTCGACAATAGGCCTTCCTAGCCGCTTCTCGACCTTCTTAATGTACCCTAACACGAAGCGATAAGAGGCGCCGATCGCTCTAGCAGCCCTGCTAATAGAGCCATACTCCTCGATGGCTTCTAGAATGGCCGCTCCTCCCTTTCCTACTATGGGCTTTCCGTTGTATTCGAGCCACATCCGAAACCGAGGTGTTAACCTTTCAGTCGAGTATGCCACATAAGACCAGCACTCCCGACCTTTAAAATCGATGTGCACGACTGTATACATCGATGTCTTCCAATCTTCGTGCGTTAGCACTAGCCGCGTTACTTGCCATTACCATGGCGTTCGTGTTGCCTCGCTTGACAGGACCGCAAGAGGTTCTCGTGGTCGCAACGACGACGAGCCTCTACGACACGGGTCTGTGCGAGCTTCTCGAGGAAGCATTCGAAGAGGAGTTCGGCGTAGACGTACGCTTCATACCCGAGGGTACGGGAAGGGCTCTTAAGCGTGCTGAAATGGGAGATGCAGACTTAGTGTTGGTCCATGCGCCCGCGCTTGAACGCGATTTTCTCGCGAGGGGTTACGGAGTCGCTAGGGAAGTCATCGCGTATAACTTCTTCGCCATAGTCGGGCCTAACGACGATCCAGCGGGAATTCGTGGGCTAACTCCGATAGAGGCTATGAGACGCATCGCTGAAGCTGGCAGAGATGGGAAGCTGATCTGGATCTCAAGAGGCGATCTGTCCGGGACGCATGTTAAGGAGCTGAAGCTTTGGAGAGAAGCTGGATTCGATCCTGATGTGCTGTCCGAAGAGCCTTCTTGGTATCGCGCATCGGGAGTTGGAATGGGCGCGACCCTGTTGATGGCTGACGAGAAGGGCGCCTACACCTTGACTGATGTAGGAACCTATCTGAGGTACAAGCAGAGGGGATTAATCGCTCTGGACACTATGGTGAGTCGAGGAAAAGCCCTTTTGAACATCTATAGCGTCATCGCAACTAACCCTGAACGCCATCCGCATGTGAACTTCGATGCAGCAACGCTGTTCATCAGGTTCCTGACATCAGAGCGAGGGCAATCGATAATCGCTAGCCTAAGGGCCCTCGGAGAGCCTCTCTTCTACCCCGCCGTTGAGTTGCTACGTGAGAATGCGGATCCAGAGCTTGTCTCTTGGATTAGGGAGATAGGCTTCTTCGATGGCGTTGAGTGTCCGCCTGAGCTCTGGGCTAGCTGCGAGGATTTGTACGAATAATGGAAGGCGAGCTTCTCGAAGGGATGGTCAGAGCATTTAACCTCATTTTGTCAGCAGATCCGGCAATAATCGAAATCACGGCTCGTTCGATTCTAGTCTCAGGTGCTGCAACGCTGCTGGCGACGGTAATAGGCCTTCCTACGGCTTTGCTGCTGGCCTTCCGCGATTTTAGAGGCAAGCGCATAATCAAGAACGTCTTCAATGCGCTCTTGGGAGTGCCGGCAGTAGCATTGGGTTTGACATGCTTCATCTTGTTCTCGCGGAGAGGATTGCTAGGATTCCTCCAATTGCTGTATACGCCGACTGGCATCGTCATAGGCCAAGCCATCCTGATTCTGCCAATAGTTGTCAGCTTCGTTATGAGCGCTGTTGAAGCTATCGATCCCGCTATAAGGGATCTGGCGAAGACGCTCGGAGCAACTGAGTTCGGGGCTTCGCTAGCCGTTCTCTCGGAAGCGAAGGCTGGCGCATTGCTGGCTGTAATCGCTGCGTTCAACAGGGCCATAGCCGAACTTGGAGTCGCGTTGATGATTGGAGGCAATATCAGGGGCGTTACCCGAGTCCTCACCACAGCGATAGCGCTCGAAACAGCGAGAGGAGAAATAGCGCTTGGAATAGCTCTCGGCATCATACTGCTCTCAATCGTCTTCGTGGTAAACTTCGCAATGAACGCCCTCAGGAAATGATGGAAGAGCTGCGTGACATCATTAAGGAATACCCCGGCCAGATAGTTGCCTTGCAAGGAATCACCCTTGAAGTAGCCGAGCAGGAAGTGTTGGGAGTAGTCGGCCCCAACGGAGCTGGGAAGACGACTCTCCTAAGAATAATGGCACTTTTAGATGCGCCCACGAATGGTCAGGTATTCTTCAAAGGGCACGAAGTAACGGCGGCAAATATCGACGTCTTGCGGAAGAATGTCACTATGGTGTTTCAGCGAACGGCGATGTTCGACACCACAGTCTTTAGGAACGTTGCTTACGGTCTGCGCTTGCAAGGCATCTCGGGCAAGGAGCTCGAGACGCGAGTTAGGCGAGCTCTGCAGATCGTCGGCCTAAAACCCGCTGAGCAACGTCCGGCGAAGAGCCTCTCAGGAGGGGAGCAACAACTTGTCGCTATCGCGAGGGCGTTAGCGCTGGATCCTGAACTTCTGATACTTGACGAACCCATGGCCAATTTAGATCCGATTTACGCTGCAAGGATCGAGCATCTAGTACTTGAATTACGAGATGAGACGACGATCGTCCACACAACTCAGAATGTAGCATTGGCGGCAAGGCTTTCTGATAAGTTAGCCTTCCTCCTCGAAGGCAAACTCATTCAAGTTGGCAGCGTAGACGAAGTTCTAACTAGACCCATCGACGCTCGCGTAGCTCAACTTGTGGGCTTCGAAAACATCTTCGAAGGCAACATCGTGTCCGTCGAAGAAGGGATCGCTAGGATAAGCATCGAAGAGGGCTTCGAGCTCGAAGCTGTTACGGCGAAGCGAGGGCGATGCGTAGTCGCCATCCGTCCAGAAGACATAGTTGTATCGAAGAGAAGGCTCAGGTCTAGCATGCGAAATACATTCGAGGGTAAGATCGTTCGCGTTACGGATGCTGGACCTTTGGTCAGGATCGTAGTCGACGCGCATGGACTTCCTCTGACCGCTCTCTTGACTCGCCGCTCGTTCCGAGATCTAGGCCTTCACAAGGGGGGCGACGTCCAAGTCTCCTTCAAGGCATCGTGCGTCCATGTAATCTAAGATGGCCGTTAGACTGCGGGGATTTGCACGCTTGATCCGCGTTAGCGAAGCATTGAACATCTTCATGAAGGAGCTGAATCCGAGAGTTCTCGAGGGTGAGAGAATTCCTCTGAAACATGCGCTCCGACGCGTCCTAGCGGTAGATTTCAAAGCCGACGCAGACTTACCGCCTTTCGACCGATCGACAGTCGACGGTTACGCTGTACGAGCCGAAGATACGTACAGCGCCTCTGAGATCGAGCCGATCAGACTTACGATAACCAAAGATCGGATCTCGGCTGGGAAAGCTCGCCGCGTATGGACGGGTGCACCACTGCCTTCTGGAGCGAATGCCGTTGTGATGCTAGAGTACGCAAGAGAGGCACACGACCATGTCGAAGTATACAAGCCAATTGCGCCGGGCGATAACATATCTCGAAGGGGCGAAGTAGCCAGGAAGGGCGAAATCGTTCTACGAAGGGGAAGGGTTCTCCGCTTCGACGATGTAGCTCTGCTCGCGGCCTTCGGAACGACCGAAGTCGAAGTCGTTCGAAAGCCGAGAGTTGCGATTTTAAGCGTTGGAAGTGAGCTCGTTGAGGTCGGTCACCTGCCGAGAAGAGGCGCGGTATTCGATTCCAATAGGCATATGTTGAGATGCCTATTGGAAGAGCTGGGCTGTGTATCCATCGATCTGGGGGTTTGTCCCGATGACATCGGCCAGATACGAGAGAGAATCGCGAAGGGACTAAAGCTTGCAGACGCCGTCGTGACGACAGGAGGAGTTAGCGTAGGAGCCTCCGATTTTGTGCCCGAAGCCGTCGAGGGTCTTGGGAAGCCTGGCGTAGTCGTCCATGGGATCGCTATGCGACCAGCCAAGCCGACAGCTCTGGCGGTGATCGATGGAAAAGCCGTCGTTATGCTACCGGGAAACCCTGTAGCGGCTTTCATAGCCTTTGAAGTGTTCGTCAGGCCACTAGTCTCGAGCTTCCTCGGCACCGATTTGTCAAGACCCGTCGTGAAGGCTAGGCTAACCGAAGCTGTAGCTTCGCAGATCGGCGTTCGCTCCTTCCTCCGAGTTCGCGTCCTCGAGCGAGCTGGCGAGCTCTCAGCTCAGCCTATCCGGATAACCGGAGCTAGCGTTTTGACAACTTTGACTGAGGCGGACGGCTACGTGGAAATTCCTGAAGATCGAGCCTCTCTCGAAAAGGGCGAGGTTGTGGAGGTTGAGCTGATCGGAAGGATTGTGTAGGCGCTTCATACCGCTGGAGGAGGCTCTTAAGATCGTATCGCGCTTCGTAGATGCTATCTCATTGAACATCGAAGAGGCGCCCCTATCGGAATCTTTGCGGAGGGTAGCTGCTGAAGATGTTAAGGCAAGAATCGACGTTCCACCCTTTGATAGGTCGACGGTTGACGGCTATGCTGTCCGTTCAAGCGACATCGCATATGCGAGCGAAGCCCAGCCGATATCCTTGAAGATTGCTGGCCGAGTACAGGTAGGCGAAGTTCCTGCCGTCGCTGTACAGCCCAGAACTGCCGTTCAAGTTCCAACAGGAGCCATGTTGCCTGAAGGGGCAGATTCGGTGGTCATGTTAGAATACGCTCGAGCGAAGGGCAACTTCGTGACAGTTTTTAAGGCGACATATCCGGGCGAGAATGTCCTGAGAAAGGGAAGCGATGTCAAGGCAGGGTCGATCCTAGTCAAAGCTGGTCACATGATCACAGTAAGTGACATCGCATTGCTTTCGGCTGCAGGAGTTGACGAGATTCGGGTCAGAAGGCGTCCGAGGATCGCCCTCTTCTCGATTGGAGATGAGCTCATAGAGCTTGGCCGTAAGCTTGAAGCTGGAAGGATCTACGACGTGAATCGGGTCGCCCTAAAGGCTCTTATTGAAAGTTGCGGCTGCGAAACATCGGATCTGGGGATAGTTCCAGACAATGCTAGCAACATAAGCCGAACCCTAAGGCAAGGACTTGAGATATCTGACGTAGTCGTTACATCAGGCTCGACTTCTGTCGGAGCTGAAGATGTGCTTTCCAGCATACTCGGTGGTCTTGGAGAACCCGGCATCATCGTAGAGGGGCTGGCGATGAGACCAGGAAAGCCTGCCATCGTGGCAGCTATAGATCACAAGCTAGTTTTCGCGCTGCCAGGTCATCCCACATCGGCTATACTGACTTTCCGCGTGCTCGTCGAACCATTATTGCGTAAATTAGCAGGCTTGGGCGCTCCTGTCGGAATGTTCACCGCGACTGCAGCTACCCGGATATTCGCTGCTAAGGGGCTGAGAACCCTAGTCCCCGTGAAGCTAAGGGAAGAGGCCGGACGGTTGAAAGCCTACCCTCTCCCGCTTGAGACGGCTTCCCTTTCTGCCCTAATGGAAGCTGATGGGTTTGCATCCGTACCAGAGGGACGTGAATTCGTCGATAGTGGCGAAGAGATTGCCGTACTCGACCTACGACAACTTAGCTAGACAACAACCCGAGACTATCAATGCTAGAATCCACAGGGCTAAGCCGATTTGGTGCAGAATTAGGCCGTACATTCCCGCTGCATAAAGAACTGCGCAAAGCCCTCCTACTTGAGGAAGGAGGACCAAGAAGGCTAGCAAGCGAGCCCAAGCGAACTTCTTGACCAATACTAGGCAGCTCGCTGCGAATAGGATCGCCAAGACTAGCATCTGAGGGGCTCGGCTCCAGATCCAAGCTGCTAGATTGAGCACAATAGTCGCCGTGTAGGTTGTTAGAACAAATGCGAAAGTTGCTGAAGACCGCACGCGTTGTTTTAAGCTCCTCAGCTTAATTCGGTTGGGTTGCCGTCGATTCCTGTCGAACACCCCAGCGTCGAGACGACTTTTCGTGGCCTGCTAAAGGCTTTCTCGAAAATGGGTTTAGGAGCTGGAGCTCTCGCCTCAGCTATCAAGCGTTATGCGGAATGCGTACGAGAGGAGTTCTTGAAGGTTCTGGCTTTAGGCGAACCCGTTCTGTGGGCAGGCTTAAAATCCGTCGTCGATGATGCGCTTCAGAGTGGCCTTGTCGACGTGCTGGTGATCGGAGGGAGAGACGTTGAGTATCTGATAAGAAGGGTCAAGCCCGTTTCCGCCTCCAAATCTGTGAGCAGCCATCAGGCCCTGAGCATTATAGTGAAGGAACAACGAGCCTTTCCCCAAGGCGCTTTTTACATAACAACCCCCGACATTCACGTACTCGGCAAGCTGGGATTCGCGGTCAACACTTCTCGAGATCTAAACGAGCTCCGCAAACTGGGGAGCAGGAAAAGGCGCGCGGTAGCCGTGTTTGGTCCCTGCCCCAGCAGCTTTTTGTCCATCCTGAAGCCGTTTGACGTGATGATCTGGGTAACAGACCAGATGGGCGATCGCCCTAAAGACGAGCTCTCCGCTAAGGCATACTTCAAGATAGTCGGGAGCGTAGCCATCTACCTGCCACTTTTCGTGTATGGAGTTCTCGAAGAGTTGGCTTAATGTCGTATCGCGAGCTCTACATGAGCCCATCGCTCTGTTTTGCCCATCAAGACACCTTGTATGAGAAGGCCAGCGTGGTTATTCTTGGCGTGCCATTCGATAGGACTTCGACATTTAGGCCGGGCTCGCGCTTCGCCCCCAAAGCCGTTCGAGAAGTTTCGCTATACATGGCTGGCTACAGCCTCAGAGCCGCCATGAGCATAGATGATGTCGGCATATGTGATCTAGGAGATCTAGACGTGGTAGCCGATGCCAGGGAGACTCTGAAGAGGCTTGAGCTTGTTGTCCGGGAAATATTGGAGAATGGAAAGAGGGTCATCGTATTAGGCGGAGAGCACACAGTGACGCTTGGAATTGTGAGAGCGATTGAAGATGGCAAAGCTGTCGTCAGCTTCGATGCTCATCCTGATCTGGCTGATGAATACATGGGCGAAAAGCTGAGCCACATGACGTTCATGCGAAGGCTAGTCGAAGAAGGAGTCGATCAGGTTGTCATAGTTGGCGTCAGAGGGGTCACGAAGGAAGAGCTCGATTTTGCAGATAGGAGCCGAACGGTAAGTCTCCTAACATCCTACGACTTACGTAGGATGGGTTCAGAAGAGGTTGCAAGATGGATCCAGGAGAAGACTCGGCGTTACGCCCGCGTCCACCTAAGCATCGATCTAGATGTCCTCGATCCGGCTTATGCACCAGCTGTCTGCTCGCCGGAGCCTGAAGGCATATCGACTGCCGAGCTTCTTTCGATTCTCCATAAGATCTGTGAAAAATCCATCTTGACAGTGGACGTAACCGAAGTTACTCCCCAGTATGATACTGGAATGACCGCCCTACAAGCCGCCAAGATAATATCCGAGATTGCGTGTTACCTGAAGCGCAAATCTTGAAAATTGCGATAATCGGCGCTGGGACCATCGGGCGCGCGATCGCGGAGAGGTTGGCGAAAGCTCGAGTTGGGGAGATTTACGCGACGAAGCGAAGAACAGAAGCGATAAAGGATCTCGAGAAACTCGGCATCAAGATCTCGTCTGACAATCGAGCTGCAGCAGCGTGGGCAGATGTCGTAATAATCTGCGTTAAGCCGAGGGATGTTCCTCGCGTCCTAGAGGAGGTTAGCGACGAAGTTCGAAATAAGCTCGTCATATCGGTTGCAGCAGCCGTCCCCATGGATCTGCTTGAGGCGAGTCGTTCACAGCCTACGCCATGGGAAGTCGGGCTACAAAGGAAGATGAAAGCGTTGCCCGCAAGATCTTCAAAGCGTTGGGCACATCGATCAAAGTCAACGAAGAGCATATGGACGCTGTAACCGCGCTTAGCGGAAGCGTGCCCGCTTATGCCTTCACCTTCTTAGAGGCGCTAATGTACGGAGGGCTTAAGGTCGGATTGCCACGCGAGTTTGCGCTTCGCTCGTCAGCGCATGCCCTCCTCGGGGCGGCAAGGCTCGCTCTAGAGACCGGACGGCATCCTGTCGAGCTTAAAGACATGGTTGTGACTCCAGGCTCCCTCCTTCATGTAATCGCCTTCCACTCTTCGACCGTGGGCGCACGACCGTGTCTTTCATAGAACTCAGCCCATTTCCTTCCCGTAGGGGTGTGCTTGGCTAGAGGCGGCCGCTCGTAGCGGGGCAAGGGCGGCCTCCCTTTGTGAACAGGAATGTAGGAAGGATACTTGAGAGCCATCTCGGCAGCCTCGCGCTTGGTGCCGACGAGGTAGGGAAGGATCGCCTCAAGGAGCTCTCTGGCGTGGTCGCCTCTGATGATTACGCGCCATGCTCTCGCCTTCGGATGGAATTCAAGCCTCCCTCCTGCCCGCATTTGGAAATCCCTCGCGTATTCCCCCTCCGCTGATGTAAATCCCACCTTCAAGACGTAATAGGCATACACCTTCTCTCTAACCGTTGTGTGTAGGACGTAGGTGATATGCCCCTCGGCGAGGATGTCGCG
>CAYZOK010000005.1:0-21058 GCA_964480335.1 uncultured Candidatus Bathyarchaeia archaeon
GCTGTCGATAGGGGCTCTTCTGTACGGAATTCCAGCTAGGATCGCCAGGTATGCTGGAGCTGGCTTGATGGCTTTCGCCCTAGTCTACTACATCGGCCTTCCGCTGATGCCGTTGTTGGCAGGTTTGCTGATAGGCGCCATCTCTCCGTCGATCGACGAGATCATGTCAGCTCTGTTGGCGTTTTATCCGATTCCAGCGGGCATAGCAGATTTGTTGAAGACCGTAGCCATGCTACTTTCCCGCTTCTACTTAGGCGCGTTCATCTTCCCGATACTATACTTGCTCATGCTGGCGGCTCTGACATCAAGCTTTGCATATGCGCTCGGAGGAAGGCCGATCTTCAGGGTTCCGATCGTCACGAGATGGTGAATTTCTCAATCGGTTTTCGCCCTATTTGCCTTCTCAGCCATCGTGATAGCGCTCTATGCATTGCTCGAGCGGGGGCTTGCCCAGGCTCTTACATACGCGCTTCCAGCAGGAGGTTGCTTGCTAGTCGCTGCGCTTGGACTTGCTAGCCTAGCTAAAGCTGGAAAGCGCTCTTGGCTCTGGCTTCTGGCTTGGGCTTGCGCCACCCTAGCTTCGGACATCGCGCTCGCCGCCTTTCTTAAACAAGGTTAAAGTACGCAACAGGCGATTGTCAGTCGGATGATCGGCCCTACCGAAATGCTGCTGATTTTAGTCGTAATACTTCTGCTGATGGGCCCGTCCAAGCTTCCCTCTCTCGCTCGCGCTTTAGGTGATGCTGTTCGAGAGTATAGGAGAGCGCTAGCTGGCTTGTCGTCTCCTACGACTACAATCACCGCTCCCTCACCTACGCCTAAAGAAGCTGAGGAAAAGATTCTAATCGAGACGGCACAGCGGCTTGGCATCAACATAAAGGGAAAGGGCATCAAGGAGATCGCCGAGGAGATCTTGAAGAAGGTTCGAGAATCTAGAAAGTCCACGCAATGATTGCCCCGCCCGGCTTGATCGAGTGGCTCCTTGTCGGCTTAATATTGGTCATACTGTTGTTGTCTCCCTCTAAGATCGTCGACTTGGCTAGAGCACTTGGAAAGGCCGCTCGTGAGTTCAAAGCAGGCCTTCGAAGCGAGGCCAAGGAGGCCGAGGAGGCTATCGAACAGCGGAAGGGGGAGCTGATCGAGCTTGCTAGAAAACTGGGAATTGACGTAGAAGGCAAAACGCTAGATGAGATCGTCAGCGAGATCGCTAAGAAGCTCAAGATTGAATAGTTTGCCTGAAAGTGAGAGCTACGAGGAGAGGAAGCTAACCATCTGGGAGCATCTCGAGGAGCTAGGTCGAAGGGCGAAGGTTGCCATCTTGGCTTGGATCGTAGCAACGATAGCTGTAGGCTTGGTTCCGCTAAATCCTGTTGAAGCCCTCTGGAACCCAGCCGAACTCCAGACTCCATCGGCCGTAATCTTTCATGTAATGAAGAGTTGGTTCTTGCCCGAAGGGGTCAAGCTGATAGCCGGAACCTTCGGAAATCCGATTATGTCGTACATCTACGTCGCGATCATTTTGGGCTTAGCAGTAAGCGCGCCAGTAATCGCGTATGAAGCCTATGCGTTCATCAATCCTGGCTTGTATCCCTCGGAGCGAAAGGTGATGCTGAACTTTGCGCTTCCGTTTGCAGCGCTCTTCTCGCTAGGCCTCGCCTACGGACTCTTCTTGATCGTGCCGATTACGTTCAGAGCGCTAACGTGGACCATGGTATGGGTGGGCGCAGAGCCGTTTGTCACGATCGATGACTTTATCTCGATGACGCTAGGAATGCTAGCAGCGTGCGGATTCCTCTCTACGATTCCGCTCTTTTTCGTCTATGCGGTTCGAGCCCGCCTCGTCAAGACCGACGTGCTCACCAGAAGGCGCAAGTATATCTACGGAGGCTTCATCATCCTCGCCTGCATCATAACTCCAGATCCGACTCCAGTCAGCGCATTGTTGATCGCGCTTCCCTTCATCGCCTTGACAGAAATCGCAGTTCGCGTGGCACAGCGCTACGAAGCTATCGAATAGTTGGACGCAGGCTACTTCCTGTTATATTCTGCATGCGCTTGCGGAGCAATAGATGCAGGGCTGCTGCTGACGAGAGATCGTTGGAAGAAGGCCGGCAAAATACTCGCCTATCTTACGGCTGGCTTGATCACGGCGTCGCTCCTCCTGCTAGCAGGCTACTTTGCAACAGACAACTTCTCGGTCTTATACGTCTGGCGGTACAGCAGCGCCGATCTCGCCCCTGAGCTCAAGCTATCTGCCGTTTGGGCTGGACCAGGAGGCTCGCTCCTCTTCTGGACTTTCTTGATCTACCTGCTGTACGCGGTATTCAGGAGAGCTATCAGGTCGCCTGAAGAAGCATCTCGGCGAGCTTTCTTCGTCCTGTCGGCAACTGGCCTCGTCTTCGCATGTCTGACTGCGATAAGCCGCCTCTTCGATCCAACTCCTCCCCACTACCTAGTGTACTTTCCGCATGGCTACGGGCTGACCCCTGTTCTCAGAAGCTTTTGGATGATCTTCCATCCTCCTACGACGTTCATCGGCTATGCCGCTACGACTGTGCCAGCCGCTATCGCTCTGGCGAATCTGTCGCTAGGCCGCGAGGGGCTGTTTGCCGATCTCGAGAAGCTCTGGGTTAGGATCGCGTGGCTGTTCCTCGGCTTAGGCATAATCCTCGGAGGAGTCTGGGCGTACGAAGTGCTTGGCTGGGGAGGATACTGGGCTTGGGACCCGCTCGAGACGGCATCGCTTCTGCCTTGGCTGATGTGCACCGCGTACTTCCACGCCGAGCCCGTCAAGCGATACTTCAGGCGAGCTAAGGAAGCCGTCTTGATCGCCTCGTTTGTTCTCGTGATCTTTACGACGCTGGTGGTTCGAGGCGCCTTGATCGACACGATACACGGCTATCCAGCCGCTCCCGAGACCATTCCGCTGATCTGCGCGTTAGTGGGGCTCGCTGCGGCGATCTCGATAGCCGCGATCGCGTTTGCAATCTTGAAGCCTCTCCCAACCTCTGGCTCAACCAAGCCAACCCCCCTCCTATCTCTGCCGAATCTGCACGTAGCGGCTTACACAGCCTTGCTGTCATGCACGGTCGCTAGCTTCATCGGGACGATCACGGCCGCTCCCGTTCCGGCGATGAACTTGGTGAACTATCCCTTCGCCTTCTTGTTTTTGATAGCCTTGCTCCTCTGCAACACGATCGAGCATACCAATTCTCGCTACGTTCTAGGCGGAGCTATAGCTACCCTCGCCCTCGGAGCTATGCTCGGAGGAAGGTTCACGGCTTGGCTAGGCGCTCGCCATACGATAACGCTCGGGAACCAGCTAGCCGACCTCGGATTACCGTTTCTAGTGTTGTCGCTCGTCTTGGTCGCATACGCAATAGCTAAGGACGTAGGCGGAGGGAAGATGACGGTCGTTCAACGCAAGCTGATCCATGTAGCCGTCGTAATTTTGCTGCTGGGGGCGTTCCTCAGCTCGACGGGAGAAGTTGCTCGAGGCTGGGCTCGGGTAACGCCCGGAACCCCCGTTGCTATTCCCGGGACCGACATTGTGATCGATGTAGGCAACCCTTGGATCTGGCCGAGAGGCCACATGCACAACTTAACTATCCATGGAGTGGTGTTTGTCCAGCCGCAATTCTACGAGCTGAAGGCCCCGATCTTTGTATATCAGGGCGGAAGGCTTGTCGGTCAAGGATTCCTGCACTGCATTCAGGATCCGAGGCCAGGCTGGAATTACTCTTCAGTCTTCATCGCCCGCTTGCCCTTGCAGGACATCTACCTGCACGCAGCTCCTCCGCCCGCGGGTTATCTACATGCGCATGACGTGTTGTTCACAACCCCGCACGAGCTAGCTTACATTGGAATTTGGGTTCGCGTGATAAACTACGTCAACATACTCTGGATAGGCTGCGCCTTGCTGCTGTTGGCGATCTTGCCGTTCGTCTGGGAAAGCTTCCGCAGGAAGCACTAGAGGATCGTACGGGACTCGGCATCCTGTTATGATCCGATCGGCTACGATCAGATCATGGCTGACTAACGTCCCGATGGCGACTACTCGCATCCCTCTGCCCCAGATAGGAGGTTTCCTGCCGATTTCGAGCTCAACGCTAATCGAGCTCGTGCCATCAGTTAGCTCGAAGACGAAAATTCCCTCCTCGTAGTCGACCGAGAGGGCAGGATCTGAAACGTTTCCGATCACGCGAATCGGCGAGCCGATGAGCTCGTCTGCATGCTCCACAACCTGCGTCACCGTCAGGTAAGGAGAAGTGAACATCAACGCTGCGATGATGCAGACTACGATTGTGCCCGCCAGTAGGACGCATGCAGCGGCCCTGCGCATGCTACTTCCTCCTCTCGAGCTTCGAGATCCGCCCCTCCAGCCTTTGTTGCCTCGATCGCAGCAGCAGGAGGTATCCAACTATCGCTGCCCAGACTGCCGCGGAAGCTGCCAGCAAGCCCGCTAGACCGTTCACCTCGCCAAGACCTCCTCTAGCCTCTCTTCCGCCTCCATCGTCTTGGCTCCTAGATGCACCAAGTACAGCGTCAGCATCAAGAACCCGATGAAGGCGGGGCCGAACATGATGCCGCGAACCATGGGTTCCAGCTCGGGCTTGACGAATCTCCCCAGCTCCTCCATCAGCGAGGGCCCCAAGAATCCTAGCCTGATCGTAGCGTAGTTCAGCGGAATTAGCACGAATAGCAGGATGCCGAGCACCGAGGAAAGCCTAGCTCGCCCTTCTCGCTCGACGATCGATGCCCTGAATCCGAGATAGGCTAGGTAGGCTAACGCTACTATCAAGGTCATCGTTTGAATCGGATCCCAGTGCCACGGCGCTCCCCATTCATATTTAGACCAGATCATCCCATTCACTATGTTGGCAATGCAGAACAGAACTCCGACCTCGGCTCCGGCAGCTGCGAAGCGATCCCAACGGAGGTCGCGCTTGGCTAAGTAGGCCACGCTGCCGATCAGCGTAACCGTGAACGCTACGTAGAAGCCTCCGAGGGCTGCTGGCACGTGAATGTAGAGGTTGCGTGAGAGCTCAGGGTACTTTACGTCAGCTGGAGCAGGCGTTAGGTACATAGCGCACGTTGTAGCCAGCAAGGCGGCGAGCGTCGCGATCAAGTAGAACGTTCCGCGAGTCATCTTGACATTGAAGATTCCCCTGAGGTCCTAAAAGGTGTTTACTCGTAGAAGACGAGGCTGAACGTCAGCCAGGCGATCGCGACCATAATGACGATGAAGGTTGCCATGAGCCTGATCTCGGGCAGCAGCAAGCCAAGACCGGCTCCTACGATGAGCTTGCCAGTTGCAGTCGTCGCCGGGATTAGGATGGCGATCGCGAGAGGCATCGTGATGAGCGGAATCATGATCGCTTTGGATTCCGAGTACATGGCCAAGGCTGACACTAACGCTCCGACCATAGACAGACCGAGCGTTCCCAGGGCGAACACGGCCAGCACGAGGAGCACGTTCGACTTGAACACGTAATCGAAGAATGCCATGCTGAGTGGAACGATGAAGACTTGGGTTAGCAGCATAAGCAGGAAGCAGAACGCGGACTTCCCGAGCAAGATCGCTTGAGGGCTAGCTGGCAATAGTCTCAAGCCGTCGAGGGTTCCGGCATCTGCTTCTCGGATGAAGATCACCGTGAAGCTAAACATTCCTGCGAACAAGACGATGATCCAGATCAAGGCTGGAACGACTGCGCTTACGTGCGGTGGAGAAGGTCCAAGCGTGACGCTGAGCGCGGACAAAGCGAGGATCGAAAACGCTAGCATCGCAAGCAACTCGTACATGCGCCTAGCTTCAAGTCTCAGGTCTTTCCGCAGGACGAGCCACGAGATCGCCAGCTCTCGCCTAAGCGAAGGCACGCTTGACCACCTCAGGCGTGAGTTCGTCGGTTCGAACGACTTCCAGGATCTTGCCGTTCTTCATGACTGCAACTTGGTCGCAAATCTGTAACGAGCCGAGTAAATGCGTAGCTAGCAAGATAGTCTTTCTCCTTCGGTACTCGACGAGAAGCTGCTCGATGACTTTGGTGCTTTTAATGTCAAGTCCTCTGAAGGGCTCGTCGAGCGCGATCAGCTTCGGATCATGAGCGATGGCCCTCGCTATGTCGGCCCTCCTGCGAAGTCCTTCAGATAGTGTTCGAACGCGGTCGTCCAGCCTATCTTCGATTTCGACGAGCTCAGCTACCTGCTCGATCCGTTCCTCGATTCTCTCGAATCCGTATGCTTCGAGGTAGAATCCGAGGTTCTCGCGGACGGTCAAGTCGTCGTACAATAGCGAGTGGTGCGTCAACACGCCTAGCATCTGCTTCACGTCGCCTGCTCCAGGCAGAACCCGCTTTCCGTAGAGACGCACTTCTCCCCTAGTCGGCGAGAGCAAGCCGCAGGCGATCTTGATCAACGTCGTCTTTCCCGAAGCATTAGGTCCGAAGAGCCCGAAGATCTCGCCGTGGCCTACCGTCAAGTCGACTTGCCTCAAGCCGTAGGCAAAGCCGTAGCGCTTTACTACGCCAGCTAGCTGGACGGCTATCAACGCCCTGATGAAATCCCTCGTAGTAAAAACTGCTTCGAGCTAGCTCGACTTTCTGTAGCCTCCAAGCCCAAGTACGTGCATGCAGCATAGGCAGCTGTTGCTCCTTGCCCAACCGCTGTCGCGATCTGCTTCAGCGGAAAGTCGGTTACATCCCCAGCTGCGAAGAATCCCTCGACGTTTGTTCGCTGGGCTTTGTCGACCCTAACATAGCCTCGTTCGTCGAGCTCGACCCCGAGCTTCTTGGCCAAGGCAACAGTCGGAATCCCTCCGACTTCGATGAACAATCCGTCGAGCTGAAGCTCGATATCTTCGCTTGTCTTCACGTCGCGCAGCTTCACTTTCTCGAGCCTTTCCTTGCCAGTTATCGTGCGAACCACTTTATTCCACAGCACTTCGACGTTCGGAAGCTCGAACAACTCGTCCTGCAGGTAGGCTTCGGCTCTGAGCTGATCTCGCCTGTGGATCAAGTAGACCTTCTTCGCCAAGCTCGAGAGGAAGATAGCATCCTTGACTGCCGAGTCGCTTCCTCCGACCACTCCGACCACCTTGCCCTTGAAGAGAGGACCGTCGCAGAGCGCGCAGTACGAGACTCCTCTGCCGGCGAGCTTCTCTTCTCCTTTGACGCCTAGCTTGCGCGCAGCAGCTCCAGTCGCTAGGATTACTGCTTTGGATCGATACTCGCCTCTTTCGGCCTTCAGCAAGAACTCTCGATCAACCTTCTTGATGTCGTAGACTCGCTCGAAGCGTACTTCGACTCCATGAAGCTCGACTTGCTTGCGCATTACTTCGGCCAGATCAGTGCCCGAGATCCTGACGATTCCTGGATAGTTCTCCACTACGTGTGCCTTGGCCATTTGACCTCCCACGGCTTCGGTTTCGAACACGATCGTCTTCGCCTTTCGCCTGACCGCATAAAGCGCTGCAGCTAGGCCAGCGGGTCCGGCTCCTATTACGCTTACGTCGTAAAGCGGAGCGCTAGGCAAAGTCGACTCCCGCTCCTGCGAGGACTTCCACGAAGAGCTTAGCGGAATCTTTCATCCTAACGTTGTTGAACAGCACGTAGACTTCGCGCTTTCCGGCTTCGATAAGCTTCTTCGCCCTCTGCAATAGCTGCTGCAGGTCTTCTTGCGTGTACTCATAGCGGTAGTTGTAGCGCTTACCCAAGCCGTGCAACCTGATGTACGCGATCGGATGGGCCGAGACTGGCTCGTCCCAGAAGATGTCAACGGCATGAATCAAATTCAAGTCGTCACAGATCCTGCGAACCTCTTCAGGCTTCTCGAGCCAGTTGCCTCTGGGCTCCCAAGCTATCTCTAGCCCCCTTCTGTCGATCGAGCCAAAGAACTCGCGAGCGTTCTTGATGCCTTCTTGATCGCATTTGAACGAGGCTGGGCATTGAACTAGCACAATTTTTGCCCTTAGTACCTCAGCTATTTCGCGCGTCTTCTGCCAAGCCTCGAATACCTCGTCTGTGGGTTTCAAGAATCCATACAAGCCCGCCTTTTCTGAAGGAACTTGAATTCCGGCCTTCCTCCAAGTCGGGCTCGTCGTGGGATGGGTGATCGCCTGCCAAGCCTTGACTGCGAACTCGAAGTCTGAGGGAGCGCTCTCTCGCCACCTAATGGCAGTTTCGACCTTGGGTAGCTTGTAAAACGTCTCTTGGACTTCGGCGAGCCTGAATTCTTGGAAGAACTTAGACTTCCCGCCTGGGAATCCGCAACAGCCGACGCGGATCATAATCGCGTAAAGAATGCTAGCGCTTTAAGCGATGCGAGACCAGACGAGGCAGATCGCGATCGCCGACGCGGCTCCCACAGCAGTTGCTAAGAAGTTCACCACGTGGTTCGTGACAAGTGGGCTCCCCTTGACGAGCACAGCACGCCTTCCGCAATGGCTCCTTTCCTCGGTTGGCTTTCCGCAAGCTCTGCATCGATAGTTGGCCTGGATCGTGCAACCCAAGAGGCTATCGAACGTACAACCTATCGTCCCCGCTGCAAAAGCTAGCAGCAGGGCCTTCCCTAGCGACCAGCTCTGTATTCCGACAAGCCAAGCACCGAGCCCGATGGCAAGGGAGCTTGCGATCATGACGAACCCTCCGAACGGCGAAACGGCTCCCGAGGTCCCAGGGGGTACCTGCTCCTTCAGGTTGATTAAGAGCCTAGGCCTGTGGCGGCTCAGCAACCCCACTTCGGTGGCAAGCGTATCCGAAGTCGACGCCGCGACGGCTCCGACGAATCCTGCTGCGATGATCTCGAGAGATACCAAGCCCTCTGCTATTGCGAAGAACGTCGCAACAGCTCCGTTTGCCAAGACGTTCCTCCAGCCTCTAAAGGGCTCCCACAGGATGCTGGTCGCTAGCTTGTGCTCCTTCCCGACGTTCGTCGCCGCAGAGGCGAGGAGCAAGAAGAGCATCAAGATGGCAAGGAATCTCCATCCTCCGAATGCTAGGATCACTACTCCGATTGCTAGGCCAGCGAGGGCTCCGAACCTATCCAGAATTCTTAGCTTGAGCGAGAGAGAAGAAGCAGCTACGATTATCGCAAGGAAAGCGGCCGAGATGGCTGAGTCCAAAATTGGACGATAGGAAGTTTGCTGCGAAGCAAAAAGCTTTACGAGCCTGTAATAGCCAGCCTGCTCCTTCCGCCAGCGAAACGCTTGACGTACTCGCGAGCCCGCTCGGCTGCGGCTCTGATCGTCCCTATATCGACTCGAGGAGCTCCGAATACCGAGATGAGCGCGTTCCGAGTTTCGATCCCGACCTTAACCTCTTCGGAATCCCGGCATGGATACAAGTTTACGATTCGCTTTTCGTCCGTAATCACCAGAGCTCCTTCGGAAATCGCCTTGCGATAGCCAGCTATGTCGACGAACTCTTCGCCTCCGCTGGCAAACGTCAGCTTCAGCGGCAGCTTGGCGAGCTTGTCCATATCGTAGACCCCCATCGGGATGCGGGATCTAACCGAAGCCAAGTTGACGGAATCCACGACGTTGTTGACTCGAGGCAGACTGGAGCCCCTCAGAACTCGACGCAGCAGTGCTTCCGCGCTGGGCCTGATCTTTGTCGGATCTACACCGACTGACCATAGAAGGTCGCGGTAGATCTTGATCAGCGGCTCTTCCCTCAGGCTCTCGAGCGTGCACTCTCGCCTCACGGCTTGGAGAATGCCGCTCTCGAAGGAATCGAACTCAGGACCTGATCGCCTCACGGTTACGTCTCTGACTGTGACTACGCCTAGCGCAAGATCTGGGAATCGCCGCAAGACGAGCGGGTCGATTATGATCAAGCTTCAAGATTGTGTTGGCATGGCAGCTTTTGGAACTAGCGTATTAGCTCCGCAACCCACAACTATTCGTGGAATTCCGCAAGTGGATCGAGCAAGCTTCTGAGCGAAATAGGAGCCCGATCGTTCTAGCGCTAGATGTCGAAGCTGCTCCTGAAGAAATCGCGAGTAAGGCTAGCGATATTTTGCGGAAGACCGCCTCGAGCATCTGCGCCGTCAAGTTCGGGTTCGTTTCGCTCCTGCCCTTGGGCCTTGGACGGATTAGGCAACTAATCGAGCTCGCTCATGAGCTGGAGCTTCCGACTATCATGGATTGCAAGCTCGGGGACGTAGGACATGTTAGCGAGGCAGCAGCTCGCCGATACTTTGAAGCAGGCTTCGACGCGATCACGGTCAACCCGGTAGTCGGCTGGGCGGGAGCTCTTCAACCGGTCTTCGAGCTCGCGAAGCGAGAGCAGAGGGGAGTCTTGATGCTGGGGCTCATGAGCCATCCTGGAGCCAGCGAGTTCTTCGACCACTTATTCGAAGCGCTGCTGAGGAGAGCGCTCCACTGGAAAGCGGACGGAGTCATCGTGGGCGCAACTAGGCCGGATAAGGTAAGACGGGCCAAGCTTGTGTTGGCTGACCTCGTTCCGATCTACTCGCCAGGCGTGATAGCCCAGGGAGGAAAGGTCGAGGAAGCGATGCAAGCTGGAGCTCGCTACCTTATCGTCGGAAGAGCCATTGTCGCGGCTGCAAACCCAGCTCAGGAGGCAAAGCGCATAGCAAGCCTAGCGAAGATTTCGAAAAGCTAGCGTTTATGGAAAGAACTTCTGCCCTACGTTAAGTATATGATTAATGCCACAAGCGCGAATATTACTCCTGAAACTATTGCTGCATGAAGATTCGGTTTTATCCTGCCCGTCAATAAGGCAGCTGACGAAGCTACCTCACGATTGCGACAATAGTGAAAAGGGTTACAACGGTAAGGATCTTCTACAGCACCGCGGAAGCTAAATGGTCAGTATATAAGGCTTCGCAGACCGGTCAAAATCCACCGCTTGTACTTGTCGCATCGCACCGCTCCTGCAGAACCTATCTGTTTATAAACGGACTTTCCGAGAAGTCTCTTGTGGCTTATCGGGGACTCAGAGCCTACGTCACTCGTAGCCTGATCAATCGCGCAGTCCTATTCGTTGCTGTGCTTATCTTCATCTTTTTCTTGCTCCGGGTACCCGTCTTCTTCTTTGGGGTTGATCCCGCTGACATGTACTTGCATCCGGACATGACCGACGAGGCGCGGGCTCGCTTAAGAGAGATTTGGGGGATCCCACCAGAAGGAGCTGGGTTCTGGGAATGGCTCGATCACTTCACCAAGTACATAAGGAACATGCTTACGATGGACTTTGGAATATCCTTCAGGACACTCAGGCCGGTGGCGCTTGAGCTAATGTACAGATTGCCGAACACCATCATCCTGATGGGAACTGCAACGACTCTTGCCGTGCTTTTAGGCGTCTATAGTGGGATGAAAGCTGCAGCTCGCCACGGCTCGAAGACCGATTCAGGCATTCTGACGACATCGCTATTCCTTAACTCCCTACCAGTGTTCTGGCTAGGGATGATCCTCTTGCTTGCGTTTTCAGTACACCTAGGGCTCTTCCCATTAGGGGGATCCACGTCGGCTCCAGCCCCTAGGGATCCCTTACTCTTCGTCATCGATTACCTATGGCACCTCACTCTGCCTGCGACAACGCTGACACTAGCCATGTTCGGAGGCTACATGCTCTTGATGAGGAATTGCGTAGTCACAGTCCTAACTGAAGACTTCATCACGACCGCAAGAGCTAAGGGTTTAGACGAGCGAGCCGTCCTCTACAAACACGCATTCAAAAATGCCTTTCTTCCTGTGTTAACGTCCATTGGGCTCTCCTACGCCTTCATGATAACTGGAGCTGTGCTGACAGAGACCGTATTCGGCTTGTATGGAATGGGCGTATTCTTCGTAAGTTCGATCTTGATGGAGGATTGGCCGTGCACGCAAGCCATCGTCTTCTTACTGGCCGTATGTGTGATCGCCGCAAACTTCATAGTCGACATGCTGTATGGAGGTCTAGATCCGCGAGTCAGGTACGCGTAGTTGAAAAAAGAGCTGCTTTTAGCGTTGTGGTGTGGCATAGTTGTAACTGCAGCGCTGATGGCAGCTGTAACTGAGCTCTTTTCCTTAGAGCTAGGTCACGCCCTTGTCATAGCTCTTCTGGCGGCTGCTTCGACGGGCTGTGCAAGCGATAGCCCGAAAGGCGCCTTAGCATCTAGCATTGTCTGTTGGTTCATCACGACGTTCTTGCTGATGACTATGCTTTGCCTGCCAGCACTTCTCAGCGTAATCGAGGAAGCTCCAGACATATTCATCTACGCTAGTACGGCTTGGGCTCTTAGGCTCAGCATGCCGTTACTTCCCATGTACATCTTAGGAGCTGGTCTAGGGTGTGTTGCTAGGGCCTTTCGAAGACCTTCTTGAGGATTTTGGCGATCATCCAGAGGAACAGGTGAGCGGATAGGACTAGGACACCTACTAGCGAGATCATTCCCCCTAGAACCGCCAGCTCTGGCCAGAAGATGAGGTAGCGGAAGATCGCATAGACAGACGCTCCAGCTAGAATAAGCGCGACAGGAACCGCGGTAACTCTCGCGAATCGCATCGAGACTTTGTGTGAATAGCAAACCTAATAAACCCGAGTTAATATTAGGACACTCTTGTATGAAAATGTCCCCACCCAAATCCCTATCCATGATATTTGTTGCAACGCTACTGCTCAGCACGCTGCTCTTGAGCGCCCACGTGTACTCCAAGCCTGCCGAGAGGATCCTAGAAGGGCCTTTCGTCGATCGCATGATCTGGAAAGTAATCCCGGAGATGGATGTTGCGGTCATGGCTCTAAAGGCAGGAGAAGTTGACATAATTAACGAGCGAATACCTGGGGAGCTAGTGCCCGCATTGCTCGGGGTTCCCGGGGTTAGTGTAGACGCCACTCCGGGTCTGGCCTTCAGGCATCTGACGCTAAACAACGCCAAGTTTCCATTCAACTACTCCGAATTCAGAAGGGCTCTCGCCTACGCGATCGATAAGCATAGGATAGCGCTTGAGGCTACAGCAGGATATGCTGTAGCCACGGACAGCCCAGTTCCGTGGATCGCCGAGCCTTGGTCGTACGAGCCGTTCTTTGAGTACAAGTACTACGACCCAATGCCCGACAGGGCTAGAGAAGAACTCGAGAGAGCTGGTTTTAGAGATATAGATGGCGATGGCTGGGTCGAAGGTCCCCGCGGCGAGGAGATAGTGATTGAGTTGACCGCAGCCGCCGGTTACGAGCCCGCGATCAAGACGATTGAGATTGCTGCGGAAAACTTCGAGGCCGTCGGAATCAGGAGCGTAGTCGTTCCGAGGGACTTCAAGAAGGTCATCGAGCTCATGGAGAAAGGAGTCCATGACATAGTTTGCTTTACCTGGATGATTGGTCCAGAGCCCGACCACCTATTCGACTTCTTCCGATCCGGTCAGACGTTCCACGACCTCTGCTATCGCTGGTACAACAGCGAGTACGACGCGGTAGTCGACAAGATGATGGCTGCGGTCACGAAGGAAGAGGCGCTGAAGTGGGCTCACGAAGCTCAGAAGATCCTCCACCGAGAAGTTCCGATCATACCAGTTTACGCGGATACGTTCGTCCATGGATTCAGAACTGATAGGTGGGAGGGCTACGTAGACGCTAAGGGCTACGGAGTTGCGAACTACTTCACCTGGATCAGGGCAAGGCTCAAGCCTGAGTACGGAGGTCCGTTCGGAGGAGAGTTTCGCGTTGCCGTTCCTGAGCCATTCCACAGCACGAACGTCCTCGCGACGATCAGCGGTTACGACATCGATCGGTTCTCTCTAATCTATGACTATGCTCTGATCGGAAGAGATCCGTATACATGGGAGGACATTCCAGCACTCGCCTACGACTGGACAGTCGAGGTAGTCGAAGTGGAGGGGATCGAGGCTATGAAGGTCAGCCTCAAGCTACTCCAGAACGTGACATGGCACGACGGCACGAAGTTCACGGCTCACGATGTGAACTTCACCATCAGGGCCATCCAGTACGCAGAAGTTCCGTACTTCTACGACTGGGTCAGGAACATCTTCAAGATCGAGATTCCCGACGACTACACAATAGTCTTATACTCGAGCAAGCCCGGCTACTTCGAATTCCGTAGGATGGTAAGCGGATACCCGATCTTGCCAAAGCACATCTGGGAGCCCCACCTCGAGGAACTCGTACTATGGATTCCGGCCGAGCCCGACGAAATGATCGGAACTGGCCCATACAGGTGGGTCGAACGCAAGCCTGGTGAGTACCTAGTAGTCGAGAGGAACCCAGACTACTACTACGCGCCTCGCATGCCGCTGTCGATCCAAGCTATTAAAACGCCGATTTCGGGCGCGATAGGTGAAGTTCTCGCATATGAAGTCAAAGTCGTCGATGTAGTCGGGAGGCCGCTCGTTGATGCCATGGTCGAGGCAACAGTCATAGAGACGGGTGAGGTCTTCACTCTAATCCACATCGGAGAAGGTATCTACACTTTCGACCTAGATACGACGGGATACGCTGAGGGTACGTACACAATTGAAATCAAGGCTGAACGGGCTCCCTACATTCCCGAGACCGTGACGGTAAGTGTCGAGCTCGCCTTGGAAGCTCTGCAGCTATTCGCCATTGAAATTCCGGTCTCAGCTCTCGTGGGCGAGGTGCTGACGTATAGCGTTAAGATTCTCGATCCTTTCGACAGGCCCGTGACGGACGCTGTGGTTAAAGCGCTTGTCGTCGAGACAGGAGAGGTCTTTACGTTAAGCCACGTGGAAGGAGGCGTTTACACTTTCGACCTAGATACGACGGGATACGCCGAGGGCGTGTATACAATTGAGATCAGAGCTGAACGCGCGCCATTCGCTCCTAAGATGCACAGCGGGACGCTCGAACTGACAGCGGTTCCGGCCCCGCCCATCTGGCCGATCTTCGTTGCGATCGCAATCGCGATAGCTGCAATCGTAGTCGCCATCCGGATTCGCAGGAGCTAGCTGCGCTTGCGGGAAGCCGAAGGCTCCCCATTGGGGCTTTTGGGGTTGAGCCCCCGGAGGTGCCGGTCCCGGATGTGGACGCGTATGCGCCGAACGGGATAAAGCGGTAGGACGAAAAGGAAAATCAACCCCGCTTACGCTTATCTTTAGCTAGTAGGTTCAGCCCGGCGGGAGCATATTATGAGATGAGCTTCTTCGAAGAATGGTACGATAGCCTAGACGACTTCCTAGAAGCCGTTCAGCAAGGCAAGGCGAAGCGACCGTTTCGCTGGTTCGGAGACCTCTACTGCAACGTCTGTGGCGAGCCTTGGGACGTCGTCGGAGTCCGTCTAGCACTTCGCGGCGAGCGTCATGCCGACATGACGAGGGAGGAAGCTACACGGTTCCGACGCGGCGAAGGTCCTCTCCACGAAGTAGACGCCTTCATAGGCAAGCGGAAGCTCGAGGTAAGTTGACATAAAGGCGACTCTGAGGCTAGCGGCAACTACAGTTCTCCACTCCCACCTGCCATCCTTCGCAGCCCTCTCTAAGACAGCAGCATCCGCCTCTTCAAGGGCTTCGCGGATGGAAATCGCTGCTTCAGATCTCGGGGCTACCGTTTTACCATCAAAGAAGTACAGATACGGTCTTACGTAAGTCAGGGGCTCTCCATTGAGGTGCGCGCTTAACGAGAGCATGCGTATCTCTATCGGCAAAATGGCGGATGGATTTCTCAACGAGATGCTGAATGCGATCGCCGTAAAGCTTGAGTCCCTATGCATAACAGCGACTCTCTCGATGGAAGCGGATACTCTAACTAGCGTTGAATAGGTCTCGATGTAGATCAGCCCTGATACGACCAATACGCAAAGGGAGATCACCAAGATCGCCAGGAAAACAGTGATCGTCGATTTCGTCAAGGGCTCCCAAATACTTCATAAGGCTCGCATACCATGTTATTTTTTGGTCTCGCGTGACCAGAATTAGCAGTAGATATGGGAACTCGTGAAGTTCTTAGAGAATTCCTGAGGGTCAAGCACGGCGCCGTTGGTCTAGCCATTCTGATCTTCTTCCTGCTTTTCGCTCTTGCAGCGCCGATAATATCTCCTGAATATCCATCGAGGCTGAGGCGGGATGGCCCTAACTACTGCGCTCCTGCTTGGCTGAGAGTATTTGATCCCGATGATCCACCAACCCACCAAGTATTGCCTAATCCGTCCTTCGAAGTTGACACTAGCGGTTGGACCTATCTTGGGGCCGATGCAATAACTGTAAAACACGCGCCTGAAGGATCGAAGAATCCGGGCTCGCTCTTGATAGAATTTATGGATGACGATCCAGAGCGCGCTCCCGGCTTGGTGGCGGGTCACGTTGAGACGGCCTTCGAATGGAAGTGGAAGGCTCCCGCCGATGTCAGAATCGAGATGATTCTGAAGTACGACTTCGAGGGCGACTATTCACATCGAAATCTCGCTTTGGGCATCGAAGTGGCTTCCGCGGGAGGTAGGGCCTGGAGACCCATTCACGCCCCATATCCTGAAAATTGGTCAGCCGTCCGCCGAGGTCTGACGTCCATAGAAATCCATCACATATTTGAGAAGGGCCAGGAGGTCGGCTTCCGGTTCAAGGTTCAAATTTTAGAGCATGAGCCCGAAACGACTGGGTCCATCAAGATCTGGATAGACGACTGTAGCGTTGTAGCATTCTCGCACTACTATGGACTGCTTGGAACGAGCGAGAGCGGAGTCGATGTTTTGCACCAGCTCGCTTGGGGAACGTACCCCTCGCTTCTGGTCGGGATAACTGCCGCGCTGTTCGCGGTTAGCCTGGGGGCCATCGTGGGGTTGACCGCCGGATATTACGGGGCAGCGATCGATGAACTTTTGATGAGAGTAGTGGATTTCATCATAATCCTGCCAGGTCTTGTGCTCTATCTGCTCCTACTAGCGATCTTCGGCCCTACCCTCGAGAACATCATACTTGTGCTCGGACTCCTTGGCTGGGCGGCGATCTCGCGTGTCATCAGGTCGCAGGTTCTAAGCGAGAGGGAGAAACCATACGTTGAAGCTGCAAGAGCTGCTGGGGCATCCGACTTTTATATCATATTTAGGACAATCCTGCCCAACGTCATGCCGATCGTCTTCGTATACTTGGCGCTGGGGGTCGGAATCGCCATCCTAACCGAAGCCGCGTTAAGCTTCCTCGGCTTCGGTCCCTACGGACTGGTAACATGGGGCAAGATGTTGGAGTGGGCCAGAGTGTCAGGAGGGGTAGCTAGAGGCGCTTGGTGGTATGTTGTCCCTCCAGGGCTATGCATAGCAGCGCTTTCGATGTCCTTCATCTTCATGGGCTACGCCTTGGATATCGCTCTCAACCCACGGCTCAGAGGAAGAAGATGACGATCCTAAGCGTTGAGAACCTGAAGACATGCTACTTCACGCTTAGGGGCCCCGTCAAAGCGGTCGATGGCGTGACGTTAGAAGTCGAGCGAGGAGGAATCCTCGGACTTGTGGGCGAATCCGGATGCGGAAAGAGCACGCTTGGGTACTCGATTTTGAGGATCGTTCCATATCCTGGCAAGATCGTAAGCGGGCGGATCTACTTCAACGGTGAAGACCTCGTGGCTAAGAATGAAGAGCAGATGCGTAAGATACGCTGGAGGAAGATCTCGATGATCTTTCAAGGGGCGATGAATGCTTTGAATCCGATCATAAAGGCGGGCGATCAAGTAGCCGAAGCCATCATGGCTCACGAGCGGGTCACGAAGGAGCAAGCTATGGGGAGGGTCAAGGAGCTATTCGAGCTCGTGGGCCTCGATCCAGCTCGGATGAATGACTACCCGTTTGAATTCAGCGGAGGGATGAAGCAAAGAGCCATGATCGCGATGGCGCTGGCGTGCAATCCGGAGTTCGTCATAGCAGACGAGCCGACGACGGCTCTCGACGTTACGATCCAAGCTCAGATAATCGAATTGCTGAAATCCCTCGTCGAGAAGCTCAAGCTCTCGCTCATGGTGATAACGCACGACCTCGGAGTGGTCGCTGAGATCTGCGATCGTGTTGCAGTGATGTATGCTGGAAAGCTCGTCGAAGCTGGAGACATCATTACCATATTCAAGGCGCCGAAGCACCCGTACACGAAAGGCCTCATCGCAGCCATACCTACGATCGAAGAAGCTGGCAGAGGGCGCTTAGTCGCCATTTCGGGCAACCCGCCGGACCTCTTGCGCCCTCCGCTCGGATGTAGATTCCATCCGCGATGCGAGCTTGCTCAAGACATCTGCAGGCGATCGGAACCTCCGTTAGTCGAAGTCGGAAAGGGACATCTGGTCGCATGTCACGCGATAGGTGGCTGAGATGGCAGACGAGCCTCTGATCGGAGTCAGGAACCTCAGGAAGTGGTACCCGCTCGCCAGAGGAATATTCGCATCGCTCTTCGGTAAGGAGGTCCCTCACGTCAAAGCAGTCGACGGAGTCACGTTCGACATCCTGAAAGGAGAGATCTTCGTTCTAGCTGGCGAAAGCGGCTGCGGAAAAACGACTACGGGCAAGACCATACTTCGTCTCGTCGAGCCAACGGACGGGGGCGTCTACTATCGAGACATCAACATATTCGCCCTGAAGCCCGATGAGCTCAGAAGATATAGGCGAAAGATGCAGATCATCTTCCAAGATCCGTACGCATCGCTCAATCCTAGGATGCGCATTTACGATGCCGTCGCTGAACCACTGCGGCTGAACAAGATATGCGAGGGTAGGGAAGAGGAAAGCGAGACCGTCTGCAAGTCGCTCGAGACCGTCGAGCTAGTTCCCGTCGAGGAATTCCTCTGGAGGTATCCGCACGAGCTTAGCGGAGGGCAGCGCCAGCGGGTCTCGATAGCTAGAGCGATAGCTCTGAAGCCCGATTTCATCGTGGCTGACGAGCCGGTCTCGATGATCGATGTCTCGCTGAGGGCGGAAATCTTGGACTTGCTTCTAGGGCTTAGGGACAGGTTCGGAATAACGTACCTCTATATCACGCACGATCTGGCGGTTGCGAGCTATGTCGGAGATAGAATCGGGATCATGTACTTAGGCAAGATCGTGGAGATAGGTTCCATGCGCGACGTCATCTTGAGTCCGGAGCATCCGTACACCAAAGCTCTCATCTCGGCCGTTCCGACATCCGATCCGACCAAGAGGAAGGAGAGGATCTTGCTCAAGGGAGAGCCGCCTAGCGCCATCAGCCCTCCGCCTGGATGTAGGTTCCATCCTCGGTGCCCGTTCGCTAGGGATGTTTGCAGGCGAGCGGAGCCTGAATTCTGCGAAGTTGGAAAAGATCACCTCATAGCCTGCCATCTAGTCGATTCGTGATTCGAGTAGAGCCTCTTACAGGCGATAACAAACGAATTCTAGACGAGTACCTGAGGCGAGATCCCGCCACGAACGTATTCGTCCTTGAAGATCTACACGATCCCGAGAAGAGGAAGTTCAGCAAGTTCTACTTGGCGCTTCGGCAGGGCGCGCCCGAAGGCTATCTGCTAATTTACGAACAAGCATTGTTCGAACCAATCATTTCGATGGTTTTCCTAAGGGGAAGCGTTGAAGCAACCAAACACCTCCTTAGCTTTCTGCAGGTCGAGAGAGCGATAGTGCACGTAGATCCGGAATTAGCTGAAATAGTCGCGCAGCGGCTACCAGTCGAGTCCGAAATGATGACCGAGGTTCTACTCTTAGACAAGGGCTCGGAAAAGCTCGCCGTGAAGCATCCCGTGAAGCGATTAGCGGGGGTAGATGCTGAAGCCGTTATGAGGCTGTCGGAGCGAGTTCCTGAATGGCAGCCATATCGCTCGCTGGAGCAAGTCGAGAAATCCCTGGAGGAGAGAGCCTACTTCGGGATTTTCATCGATCACGAATTGGTCTCAATGGCGGGAGGTCACAGGATGCCTGCGACTGGCTTAGGAGTTGTTGGTCCTCTGCTCACAGCTCCGGAGCATCGCGGCCGAGGCTTGGCAACCAGTGCTGTATCCAAGGTCGTCCAGCACCTCTTCGAGGAAGAGGGCGTCAACAGAATCGTCTTAAATACGCCATCACGGAACGCTCCTGCAAAGCGCGTATATCAAAAGATCGGGTTCAGGATTCATCGGAAGCTCGTATGGCTCGACTTGAGAACTGGCTTAGAGCTATTCAGGATCTGGGGCACCGAAGTTCGGCCGCGCTTAGGGCGCTAAATAGCGCGATTCGACATTCCTAGTTGAATGCGGACGGTTGCTAAGGTCAGAATCAGTGGCCCTAAGGCTCAGCTGGATTTAGAGCTCCTAGTGGATACGGGATCAGCATACACGTGGGTTCAGCGCAAGTCGCTTGAGAAGATCGGGATAGCGCCCTTTGCTAAGCGCAGCTTCAGGACGATCGAAGGAAAGCTTGTCGAGCGCGAGATCGGAGAAGCTGTAATCGAGTGTTTGGGCGAACGAGCTACTAGGATAATTGTGTTCGCCGAAGAGGCTGATATAGAAGTCCTCGGCTTGGATGCCTTGGAAGGTCTAGGTCTCGAGGTCGATCCCGTCACTGGAAAGCTGCGTAGGTCGGAGGCTCTGCTGGCGGTGCCAGCTGTCAACTTAAGCATCTTCGCCAGAAGCGATTCAAGACGGATTGACGGGCGAGAGAGGCGAAAGGGCGAGCGATAACAAGCTCAAGAAGGCGCTAGCGTGGGCGTTATTCGAGCTTGCGGAAGAGGAAGGAGAGGATACTCCGTTTTCGATTTTGATGCGCGAAGCGATCAGGCAGGTCAAAGCACGCTTTGGCGAAGATGCCAAGGAGGAGTTAGCGAGGCTAGCTCGATCGCTGGCTTCGTTTTACGACCTGCCTCCACGAGTCGCATTTGCTCGCATGCTGAAGGATCCCGAGTGGCGAAGCATTGTACGTGAAGCACTCTCAGCGTGGACTTGCGAGTAGGAAACCTTACTTGCCCGCTTGAGATGAGTCGTTGGGAATGTGGGAATATGTGCTGGGCGGGGCGACGGTGTTCGGGCTGATCGTGGGCTTGTCCTCCTTTTACAACGGCAGGGTAACTAGGAGGCTCATCCTGGAAGAAGAGAGGAGAACTCGAGAATTCATGGGGGCTCATTTTGGAAGAAGAAAGGAGAACCCGAGAACTGATGGACAGGCTGCTCGG
>CAYZOK010000005.1:21158-26394 GCA_964480335.1 uncultured Candidatus Bathyarchaeia archaeon
CAGGCTGCTCGGAAAGCTTTCAGAGCAGCACGAAGCTATGATCGGGCTCTTAGAGAGGACGCCGCACTCTACTTCGTCGGAAGGGTAAAGCAAACTCTCTGAACTCTGGCCATCGGAACGTAGGTCGGAACTCCAGCTTCCATCCACCAGTGTAGCACCGGCTCTACTGAGCTGCCCACTAGGTCGATGCTGCTTAACATCCTAGCAAGGCTATCCGTTAGCCTCAATCCCCTGATGCAACCAACGATCTCGCCTCGCTCTATCTTGAACACGCCATCTCGAATTATCGACGAGAACTCGCCAGTTCTGTAGTTGGTGAACCTGACGTAGGTTGCATTCGTGACGAATATCCCTTCTTCAGTCTCTTCGATCAATTCTTGCTCGCTCGCTTCTCCTGGGCTCATTACGACGTTCCAAGGCATCGGAACGATCCAGCCCGCATTGGCAGTTGGCTTCGCTCCGAACTTCTCGGCGGTCAGCCTATTGTGCAAATACGTCTTCAGCACGCCTCTCTCAACTACGGGAGTAGTACGAGTAGGCCTTCCTTCTGCGTCGAACGACGTAGATCCGATCCCTCTTGGCATGCGCGGATCGTCGACGATCGATAGCCTCGGCGGGGCTACTTCCTCGTTCAGCTTTCCTTCCAAGAAAGACAGGCCGGAGTCTACGTAGAAGGCAGATGCGGCAGCTCCGATATTGGATAGCAGAACAGCCATTCCAGGCCTGTCGAACACAGCATCGAATCTGCCCTCCTTAGCCTTCACGATCCTAGACGACAACCTTACTTTCTCGCCAGCCCTCCTTCCAGCCCTCTCAGGATCCAGGTCATTCAGAGCTCTTGAACAGCTCAGCCCGAATCCGTAGACCCTCTCGCCATTGACTTCGCCGCTTGCTCTGACCTCTATCCTTATGCTCGTCGACTTCTCGCAAGCATCAACGTCTCTCGACGTCCTCAGATAGCTAGCATCCTCTTTGGCGTAGAGCGTTCCGGCAACCTCGCTAGCGCCTTCCTCCTCGGCAGCTCGTATAGCTCTCTCGACTATGTCGGCGCACTCTTCGGCAAGCTTGCCTATTCGCCCATCGTAGATCCCTGGAACGGGCTCGTATTCGAACGGTCCTTCTGGAAGTGGGGAATAGCTTTCATGAGGCCTCAAGCTTCCGACCGCTCCCTTGAGCGAGGCGAGCAACTTTTCGAGCGAATTCCTGGATATGCTCGTCGTGCTCGTGGTCTGGATCTTGCCATCCTTGCAGACGAGTATGTCAGCAGCGACTGTGCTCCACGTAGTCGACAGCGTGATCTTGCTCTTCGCAAACCTAACTTGCTTGCAGCTTGATCGCAGAAGCAGCGCTGCTGCTTCGTCGAACCCTAGCTCGACGCTCTTCTTGACGACGAACTCGGCTAGCTCAGCTTCCGAGCCTGACATCTCGAAGCCTAGCCGGAGCCCCTCCTATCCAGACCGGCATGGGCTGCACGGGATCTCCTTTTCCGCAGAAAGCGGAATAGAATTCCGGCTCCTTACCTACCGCATCGATGCTTGCGTAGAGCCCTGGAGTCGTTATCTCGACTGCCGGCCTCCTTACCAATTCCTTCAGCTCTCCTCGCTCGATCAAGTATGCCTCGCCTCCGACCACTTTGAAATTGTAGCGGACATCGTCGACGTTGAACTCGGTGAACGTCTTCAAGTAAACTCCCAGCTCTATGCCCTCGATGAGCTCTTCGAGCGAGAAATCGCCCGGAGCGAGGTATGTGTTGCCCATTCTGACGATCGGCTCCTTGTCGTACTCGGAGGCGCGAGCCGATGCATTGCTAGGCACGCCGAGCGCTGCTGCTGTTTCGCGGTTGCAGAGGAGCTCGTTTATCACTCCTTCCTTCATCAGGTACCTAGGCCTAGCTCGAACCCCTTCGTCGTCGTAGAGGTAGAAGCCGAAGCTATTCTCGATCGTCGGATCGTCGACGACAGTTGCAACCTCTGATCCTATCCTCTTGCCCAGCATATCTAGCGTGACGAAAGACTCTCCTGCTTGAGCAGCCTCACGCCCCAATATCCTGTCAGACTCGTACGGATGTCCGGTGGTTTCGTGGACGGCGAGGCCGACGACCTCCGTTCCGAGTACGACATCAACTCTCCCTGTGGGCGGCTTCTTCCCTTCCGCTAAGATCTTGCCTAAGACTTCGGCTTTTTCAACGCATTCCTCGAAGAACCGTATTCGCTTGAGCACTTCCCATCCGCCGCTTTCGCCTCGCTCGATGAAGGCTTGCTCGGAATCGCCTGCTTTGACCGCTGTCAGGACGCTGAATCCTAGAAGCCTTGGAACGTAGCTCCGAACCTTTGCCCCCTCGCTATTCACGTAGTACTTCCACGTCCTCCACTCGGAGATTTCCATGAGCCTGGACGGCAGATCGGCGAACTTTCGAGCGGCCTCAACGGCTTGCTTATCAGCATTCAGCGCTAGCTCGACCTTTTCCTCAAGTGGAACATCGTCAAACTTGACTCTCTCGCCGACCTTCCAGTCAGCTTCGGCAACTTCTTCAGGAGACAGCGAAACGCGTTCGGCTCTGCGCAGCGAAGCCCTCGCCATGCTAATCGCTTCCTTGACCTGCCGCTCTAGCAATCCTCTATCGGGCTTGTTCAGAGCTGCGAAGCCCAGCCCTTCGCCGAAGATCACGCGGATTCCTAAGCCATCTATCATCTGGACGCTGTAGCTCTCGACGTTGCCGTTCTTGACGATGAGCGTCCGCCTTTCGTCCGCCTGAGCTCTAGCTTCGACGTAGCTTGCACCGAGCTCTAAGCCGAGGTCGACGGCATAGTCTGCAAGATCCTCGAACGCCATCTCACCAATTAGTTCAGCAAAGATGGCTTAACTCTTTTGAACTAGGAATCTTGGCTAAGCTCTCGGACGGCGTTCCACGCCCAGGCAAGATGTCATCGAAGCAAAAGTTAGCAGAGTCAAGCAAAGGCAATTAAGCCTGCTAGATATTTAACTGAAGAGCATGAAGGTTGCCGCCAGTCTCCCGCCCGCAACCGTAGTCCTTGTCTCGCCCGCAGCCGTAGTCCTTGTGCTTATGCTGGGCTCGAGCCTAATGTTGAACGTGTTCTTCTTGGCCGCGCTTTGGGACTACGAAGGAAGGCTCCAGCAGCTTTGCGACATCATCGCCGACCTCCAGCAGGAGAACCTCGCCCTGAAGAAGAGCGTCGAGATTCTCGAGCACCAGCTGGTCACCGCCCGGCTACCTCTAGCCGAGGAACCTCCGCTAGGCGAGTGGATCTATATAGCTGGAGTCTACCTCGAGCACACAGAACACGGCAGGATTCCCAAGGGCGAGATGCTGCGACTCTATGCTAGGTTCATCCCTGGGACCGGGAGAGTGCTGATCACGACTACGCCGAAGATCGGAATCGATTTGCAAGCTTCAGCCGAGGTAGCATATGCCGTAGCCCAACGAGTGAGCGGGGTCAATGCCTCCAACTTGGACGTAATAATCACCGTGGCAGCGAATCGAACGATCGAAGTTATCGACGGTCCTTCGGCTGGAGTCGCGATGGCAGTCCTGCTCTACGCGGAGCTAGCCGGGGTTCCTCTAAAGAAGGAAGTGGTTGCGACCGGAACCGTACTGCCTGATGGCACCGTCGGAGAGGTAGGAGGCATAATCGAGAAGGCAATAGCAGCTGCTGAGCTAGGTGCCAGCACGCTCCTAGTTCCTGAAGGCCAATCCCAAGTCCTAACGTACGTGAAAGAAGTTCGACGCATCGGGCCGTTCACGGTGATCCGGTATGAGCCCACCGTGGTTGATGTCGAGGAATACCTGTATGAGATTGGCTACGAGATAGACGTAGTCGAGATCTCCGACATCTACGATGCGATAGCGCTTATGACCGACTAGCCAGATCTCGTCAACATAGCGGCAAAGCAGCTGAAAAGTCCCGCACTTAAGTGACAGGAGAATCGATTGTTGATGGGGATGGATAAGTGGGAGCAGGTCTTCCTTCAAGAGGCTGCTGAATTCTTGGTAGAGACGGAGACGTGAACTTGTTGGCAGAGCGCGCAGTTCTCGGCATGGGCTCTGGCTATGATGAGGTTCCGGCTATGCTCGAAGAGCGTAAGGACGTTAAGGGGAGGGCGCGGACCGTGGTCGCCTACACGGGCTATTATAAGGGCGCCAAGGTGAGCGCTATCGCCGCACCAGGCGGCTCGATCTACATCGAGTGGGTTGTAAGAGTCCTCGGTACAAGGAAGGCGAAGGCCATCATCGGCATCGGATTTTGCGGCACCCTCCAAGAGGACGTCAATATTGGCGACATCGCAGTGCCTATCGCTGCGGCACGCTGCGAGTCAACCAGCGACGCCTACGCGCCGAATGAAATGCCAGCGGTAGCCGACTTCGAAGCTTTACGCCTCCTCGCCGACTTTCTTAGCTCGTCAGGCTTCAAGATTCACGTCGGGTCGGTCGTGACCACGGCAGCTCCGCTGAGAGAAACCGAAGGCTTCGTGAGGAAGTGGAGCGAAGCTGGCGCTCTAGCAGTCGATGGAGAATGCTCAACGCTCTTCACGGTCTCGCGCTTTGAAGGCATCAAGGCAGGCGCCGTGCTTGCGGTCAGCGACAGTCCCCTCAAATGCGTCACGCATGTTTTCGATGATGAACTCAACAAACGCTGTCGCGAAGCTTACCGCAAGATCGTCGAAGCGGCATTCGAGGCCGTAGCAAGGCTGACGGAGTAGGCGACCTACTGCACATGAACTATGCCAAATCTATAGGAATGCCCTGTACTAAATTTAGTACTGCGATGTCGTTCCGCTTCCGGTACCAATTTAGTACCCCGAGCCTTCGCGCTGTACTAAGTTTAGTACAACAGCGGGTGCGAGTACTAAGTTTAGTACAAAGCTTTCCAGCGCGATGTACTAAGTTTAGTACGGCTTACTGGCGTACTGGAAGCGGTGCTGTGCCTTGTACTAAGTTTAGTACGAAGCATCCCAGCGCACAGCAATATACCGGAGGCGGTACAGAACAGAGGTGCTACCTCCCGAGAGGCTACAGGCATCGCCACGCCACACGCGCCTCGAAGGGAGCCAGAGCGCGCAGGCTAACGGAGAGGAATGCCTTGCGCGTTGGTTTGGGATGAACAAATCCCATTCCCGCCGCCCAAGGCTATCCCGCTGCCTGAGCCTGTCGGATGAAGAACGAGGCGATGAGTTAGACGAGCCGAGGATTCGCGCGAATCCAGCTGAGGCAGGCTCA
>CAYZOK010000006.1:0-9889 GCA_964480335.1 uncultured Candidatus Bathyarchaeia archaeon
CCAGAGAAGCTGCGCGAAAAAGGGCACGCTCAGCTGGAAGACGAAGACCAGCATCTCAGATGCCCTCCGAGCGCTCCTCATCGGCACAGTTCGCAAACACGTTCCGACGAAATACCCGAGCAGGCAGAGAGACCACGCTATTAGGAACATCTCGTAGTTCATGACGACGTACGCTTCCAGCGTCATTTCCTCATGCGGTCGGCGCCGTCAGGCCTGCGCTATTTAAGCTTTCGCCTGTTAGTACACTAACATTATTCGTGGACGAGGGGTGAATTTCCTCGTTTTCTCCAACTTCAGACCTTCGGGCTGCGGGCGCGGGCTCACGAATAGTGTTAGTTTACTAACACATACCTAAGCAAGCTCTCAGACAGGCCTTCCCGCAAGAGTGTGTCCCGGGACACACTTTCCGCTACCATTGGGCGAGGACTTTGTAGGCAAGGTACGAAGCGCCGTCCTCCATCTGCACCTCCTCGACCTTGAGGTAGCCCTTGTCGCGGAGCTTCAGGATGATGTCGTCCGCCTCGCCCAAAGACAGCCCTTCCCGCTCGCGTAGCACCCTCCACAACGTGTCGATCCGCTTCACTCTTAGCGCACTCGCAACCTCCATAACGCGGGCGTACTTCTCAGCCTCGCCTCCGAAGTGTATCATGATCAGGAAGGGGACGCGCTCACACAGCACGAGTTTGGCTTCGGAGACGGGAACCTCGACCTCTTCTAGCTCGGTCTTTACGGGCCCTTTAGACCAAGGCCCGTGCGTAATCTTGTGTATTATCTTGCGTATCACCTCCCCTCGGCCTCTTCTAGCTCGGCCTTCTCGCACGACTTCGGCCCGTTTGTGGTATTCGATCTCCCCGATGTGGTACGGCACATAGATCGCTGGCGGGAGCCTCGGCAGTATCGGCTTTAGGGCCTTGTAGCGCTTGCCTCCATACCTCTTCTCAATCAGAGTCGAACACTCGCGATGCCTACCGGCCACGTAGTCCTCGTAGCTATACCAAGGGCTTTCGAAAGACACATCCGGCCTCTGGTAGAAGAAGCAACGGATACCCAAGGTCGGAACCTTGCGCAGGAGCCCCTTGGCGACCCGGCGAAGCGCTTTGTAGTATGGAACTTCCCTACGAAGCCGTTTATCGTATTTTCCATGCGCTCGCTCGCCGGAGAACAGATAGAGGTCGGCATAATCCTGTAAAACACGCATATTGTCGGTTTCCTCGTAGAAGACGGCGGTCACGAGCCGATTTTCCTTCAGCAGATCTATCACGTCGCTCGGCTCGAACCCGAGCAACAAGACGTTCTGCCAGTCGGGCCAGTCGATCTTGTTCAGGATGTCCTCCACATCCTCGTTCTCGATCCTCGACGCATCCAAGTACGCCAACCCACTCAGCTTGATGAAGTCGCACAGGAGCGCGGCTTCGACCTTCACCTCGCGGATCTTGGCCTTCCGGCGGAAGTACCTGCGCGTGCTCCAGTCCCAAAGCTTGAAGTCCGGCTTCCTGTCAATTATGATGCCCTTCTTGACGCGGTAGACGCAGAAGTTCAGAAACGGAATGAACGGAGCCATCACGACCGGACTTCTCCACCACCCGGCGAAGACGATCAGAGGCTTAGAAGAGAGGCTAACCGAGATTCAACACTCGTACGAAGGCATGATTGAGTCGGCTATACACGTGCACCTCGATGAGCGCAATTGCTTAGAGATAATCGCAGTGAAGGGCCAATCCGTAAGGATGCGCGAACTTGCTGACAAATTGTTGGCCAATCGAGGAGTTAAGCAGCTTAAAACCATCTTGCTCACTACGTAGGCAGCGACCGAGTCTGTACCAGCGCTAAGCTGAATTCTCGCCGCAGAGTTTCCAAATCGGCATGCCCGGTGGATCTGCCTTGCGAAGGAAGCGCTTAGAAATGCTTCTCTCAAAGGTCAAGCCATTTTCGAGGCCCAAGGTCGAGCTAGAGGAGTATATGCTAGACTGCCGATCCGCAGCAGAGATGTTGTACATCGCCGAGTTCTTCCACCATGACATACGCGGCAAGGTAGTTGCCGACCTAGGATGCGGCACAGGAATCCTCTCCATCGGAGCCGCTCTGCTTGGAGCCGATTTCGTAGTCGGCGTTGACATCGACAAAAGCGCGATACGTATTGCTCGAGAAAACAGCGCAGGTCTTGGAGCCGATGTCCAGCTCGTGGTGGGCGATATAGCTTGCATGAAAGGACCAGTTGACGTCGCACTCACGAATCCTCCTTTTGGGACTCGAAGGCGCGGCGCTGATGTAGCGTTTCTCGAAAAGGCTGTCGAGATCGCTAGCGTCGTGTACTCGCTCCACAAGCGAGCGAAAGGGAGCCGCGAGTTCCTAACGAGAAGCATCAAATCCTTCGGAGGCAAGGTGGACGCGATCTACGAGCTAAGGATAGCATTGCCACCGACTTACGAGTTCCACCACAAGAGGCGCTACGAGGTCGATGCTGACCTCTACCGCATCGTCAAAGGCGGCTAAGCTCGGTACTGGCAGAATGCGATCTTCTGCCACCTATTAGGGTTTAGCAGCAACGCTACGCGCCCTAACTAGACCAGAGCCCCGGGCGGGTTTCGAACCCGCGACCTCCGCCTTACCAGAGCGGCGCTCTACCAGCTGAGCTACCGGGGCTCACCACAGTTTTCTCTAAGATCGCTTTAACATTCTTCGAGTAATTTGTCTTGGCGAGAAGAAGCGAAGAAGAGAGCTGCGCTAGCGATGCTCGAATGCGTTGAAGACAACCACGTTGTCGGACTCGGAAGCGGTAGCACAGTTGAGTATGCCATACGAGAGCTCGGAAAGCTGGTTAAGCGGGGCAAGCTGAGGATAACGGGCGTCGCAACTTCGATAAGGACTGAGATCATCGCACGCGATTCTGGAATCTCCCTCACAACTCTCGAGGATGTGGGAAGGCTTGACGTTGCGATAGACGGAGCCGATCAAGTCGATCGGCGACTCAACTTGATCAAAGGCAAGGGTGGAGCTCTGGCTAGGGAGAAGATCGTGGCGTCAGCTGCTGATAGATATGTTATAGCCGTCGATGAAACGAAGCTGACAGAAAAGTTGGGCGTAGGAGTGCCCATTCCGATCGAGGTCCTGCCCTTTGGAGCATCACTTGTCATGTCAAGGCTTCGCGAGTTGGGTGGGATACCGACATTGCGCGAAGCTGAGAGGAAGCTGGGACCGGTCATCACCGATAACGGGAATTTCATTGTCGATGTTGAGTTCGGAAAGATCGACGACCTAGAAGGCCTAAATCGTAAGCTTAAGGCAATGCCAGGTGTCGTCGAGACCGGACTTTTCCTCGGAATGGCAGATGCAGCCTACGTTGGCTTCAAGAGGGGAGGAATTGAAGTCTTAACGCGAGCTTAACCAAAGTTTCGCATTTTCGAGAGCGAGCTTCACGTGCCAACCGTCTTCGACCCAAGGTCCATGCCCTGGAAATAATAACCGAACCTCAAGCTTCGCCAGCCTTTCCAGCGACTTCAGCATGTCGACATCTCTGAGCTCGACTTTCCCGAAGTAGCCGTTAGCAAAGACAGTATCTCCGCTGAAAAGAGCCTTGCTTGCCGCATGATATAGGCATATGCTGCCCTTTGTGTGGCCAGGAGTCCTGAGGACGCGAAGAGGGCCTAATTCCGTCTTGACGAGAGCATATTCTTGCAACAGCTCAACATCGATTCCGCAGCTGTGTCCGATTATCGATGCATCGTATCCGCAAGCCAGCACGTGTGGTGAGGCCTTCTCCACTATCTCAGCAAGTCCTCCGACATGATCAGAATGGCAGTGCGTCAAGACGACTTGAGCTACATTTTTGATGGATAGACCTGCTGACTCTAGCGCCGATTCTAGCCTTATACCACCGGAGCCTGTGTCGATCAACGTTATCTGGTCTCGCCCCAGCGTGTAGACATTCGAACAGAGGTTTCGCCCCTCGATCCCCCAGGCATTGGCAAGTTTCAGCGGAAGCAACTCAGAAGTGCCGGGGGTGGGACTTGAACCCACGAACTCCGGATTATGAGTCCGGCGCCTTAACCAGCCTGGGCTACCCCGGCTCACTTCGAGATGCGATGCCGAGTCGTTTAAGCGTTTTAGATCGCAGGAGCATCAGTTTTTCTGAAAAATTTCTTTACGCTAACGCGAAGTGTTAGAGTGTGGTAAAGATCGGCCCATTTGAATTTTTGACGATAGATGATGTCGAAACGAGTGGGAAGCGGATTTTGTTGCGCGCCGACATAAACTCGCCGATAGATGTTGAGCGAGGAATCATCCTCAATGATAGACGGATCCGAGCAATAACCGAAACGCTGCGTGACCTTCGCGATGCTAAGGTCGTTTTGACATCACACCAAGGCAGGCCTGGTCGCGACGATTTCAGCTCCTTAGCTCCTCATGCGGAAATCTTGCAGAAGTATCATGACGGTCCTATTAAGTTCGTAGAAGATGTCATAGGCCCCACCACCATCGAAGCCATACGCGAGCTGGAAGATGGGGAGGTTTTAGTTCTCGAGAACGTCAGGTTCTGCTCCGAAGAGATGCTCGAGAAACCTCCCCATGAGCTCGTTAACACGTACATTGTCCGCCGACTCGCCCCTCACTTCGATTTATTCATAAACGATGCATTTGCAGCAGCCCATCGTTCGCAGCCCAGCCTCGTAGGGTTCGCCGAAATCTTGCCTACAGCAGCTGGCAGAGTCATGGAGCGCGAACTCAAAGCGTTAGCACAGGTACTAAAGAGACCATCCAGGCCAGTGGTCGTAGCCCTTGGTGGGGTGAAGATCGAAGACCGGGTTCCAGGAGTAAGAAAGCTCCTTGAGCGGAGAGTCGCGGACAAAGTCCTCGTAACAGGCTTAGTAGGACTAGTTTTCCTCAAAGCCAGAGGATACAGGCTGGGGGCAGAGACAGAATCCATGATCATGGAAGAATTCGTTCGAGAGGCTGAATCGATACTAGCGAAGTATGGCGATCAGATACTGACCCCGGTAGACGTGGCTTGGGAGGAGGATGGAAAGCGTGCAGAAAGCTCGGTGCTCGAGCTCGAAAGTCCGCCTCCACTTCTCGACGTGGGCGAGAGGACAATCGAAGCATTCTCAGCAGAGCTTGAGAAGGCGGGAACGGTAGTAGCGCTAGGACCTGCAGGTGTTTACGAGAGAGGGGGCTTTGAAAAGGGGACCACCAGACTGCTTCACGCCATAGCCGATGGTAAAGCCGACACGACTTTGATAGGAGGAGGTCACTTAATCGCGGTCGTTGAGGGGGAAAAGCTGGCCGATAAGTTTACCTACGTAAGCACGGGCGGAGGCGCCCTCCTTTACGTGCTCTCAGGTCGTGACATGCCCGTCATTGAAGCTCTAAGGAGGGCTGCGAGGCGCTCTTATCGCTAGGTTTAATCCTCGACCTGCGAATGAGCTTTCAGCCGGCGTAGCTCAGCGGTAGAGCGGCGGCCTCGTAAGCCGCAGGTCGAGGGTTCGAAACCCTCCGCCGGCTTTGGGTCGGTGGTCCAGCTTGGTCAGGATGCCCGGCTTGGGCCCGGGCGGTCGTGGGTTCGAATCCCACCCGACCCATTTCTAGGGGCATGCTCCATCCTCGCCCAAGCTTCTTTGGCCGGAGTTAGCGCTTTCTGCGGAAGCTCTAGGACTCGTGTCCTCACGACTACAGGGAACAAAAACGGAGAGGCAGAGCCCCAAAGGAGAGCTTCGTGATCGTTCAGGCACGGCAGGATCGCCCGAAGCTCGCCTTCGAGGTCGGCGTGATTGGATAACGCTTCCAGGTCGTTAGAGCAAGTCGTCCTGAAGCAGACGACCGTGTTGCACTGGCTTATGACAGACTTGGAGATGTATGCTGGTCTTTGCGAGACTACGACGAAGCCTAAGTTGTAGCCTCCGGTCTGGCTCACAGCTTCTATGATCGCCTTATCGACCCGCAAGCGACTTGCCACTCCTTTGAGATCCAGACCCCGTTCGGGCACGTAGCGCTGAGCTTCCTCCAACACCACGATAGCCGCGAAGTCTCCCGCCTCAGCTCGGCTAATTGCATGCCTGGTTAGCTCCTCGATTAGGTACTTGACTGCAAGTAACTTACCAGTGAGGTTCATGTCGAGCGAGAAATCAACAACGACCACGGGATAGCGGTGTAGTAGTCCAACTATGCTGGGAGGGCTCGCACCAAATGCAGAGGTCTTAGCTTGAAGCGCTTTTCGAATTCTCTCGAGAACTTGCTGATGGTTGCGCTCGAGAGCGGTCGAAGCAAGTTGCTGAACGCGCATCCAAAGCCTTTGCAGATCGGCTGAGCCGCTTGATTGCACGTCGCGGAGGGCTAACTCAACGAGCTTGCCAGCGCTGCTACACTTCGCGAATCCCAACATATTGGGAAAAACCGAAGGTGGAACCGTCATCAAGCTTCTCGAAAAGCAAGTGTGCGGAACTATCACGGCGCCATACTTGGCAAGTGGGCGATATTCGCTTCGTGCATCTAGAATCACGAAGCGAGGCGTCGGCTCAAGCGACATGGCTTGTAGTACCATGTTTAAAACAAAGCTACTCTTTCCAGACCTCGTCATGCCAGAAATGAGCATGTGACCTCGAGCTACCGCATCGAGATCTAGCCGAACTGGAATGTCGATATCGCGGTGGACGCCGACCTCTACACCCAGTCCTTCGCCATCTGCCCTGAGCAAGCTCTTTAGCTCCTCCAAGCTTGGTTCGAGGACTGGCGACCAACTCTCGGGGCTACACTCCAGCCGAAGCCATCGGCCTTGATCGACGTAGCCTAAAACTTGGGCCCACGCAACTTCGTATTCGAGCCTCTTTCCATACCTGAAGGTCGAGCTCTTCTTTGCGGCTATCGGACCGAGCCTGCCCAACGCCATGTCCGGATTGTAGGGAGCTGACTCGATTACGCGTACCAAAACCGGAGAGCCGCGCTTTATCGGGTGTGGAATGATGTAGTAGCGACCGAGCAACGCCTTGGCTCCCTCCCTTAGAACGAAGTAGATGAGGCGAGGCGAAGAGCCCGAGAGGACATAGCCGATTTCTCTCAAGGCCATTCGCCGAATCGCGGAGTTAAGAAGTCAAGGTCTCGTGGGTCGAATGCTCCTTGGTTCACCATGCTCAAGGCCTTCTCGTGTAGCACAAGTCTATACATGAGCAGCGTTCGCCTCGTGAGCTTGCATCTCCTGTCAGCTTCGGCTATTGGATGAGGGATTCCGCTTAGGTCTGCTAGGCTTATCAGCAGCGATGCGACTTCGTCTACCCGCTTTAAGCAAAAAGCTGGAATTTCGACCCTGTAAGGAGGCGTTTCCGCACTTTTGATGTAGAATGCATAGATGGTCGGTCGCTCGACTCCGAGATTTTCTGCGAAGCGGGCGCAGATCCTGTTCATTCCGCTGTCGACGAGTCTTGGCTTCGTGTAATCGCCGACTTGCATAATCGGGTTGAGCAAGATCGAGTCGCGTAGCGCCGCCGAGCCTACCTTGCGATGGAAGTAGCCTGTTGAAGGACGTTTGATGAAACCGACCATTGATACCGAAGCTTTGTTGCACTCCTCGAGGGCAAGCAAGATCTCAGCTAGCGTGAGGACGAAGTCAGCCCTGTAGCCACTTGAGTCTTCAGGTCGAGGTCTTAGCAAGGGGTTCGGGAGTATTGGGCCATCCACCAAGACAACATCCGGCTTCCACTTGCCGACGGCTTCTCTAACTACGTGAAACTGAAGCGCAAAGTGTAGCAATGACTCTCTTCGCAAGGGATCGGGTTCGTTCGGCCATACATCGGCCGGGCAAGAAGCTAGGATCGGATCTGAGCTTTCTCGTCCACCTTCAAAAAGCGTTGCTGCCGCGGAGTACAGTGGAATAAAGGCTGAGGCCAAGTTCTCGCCGTTATGCCCGGCGTCTACCCCAACCACGCGTCTGAGCTTGGAGTTCTCGCCGGCTCGCCGAAGCTCAACTTCTAGCTCCAATTGCTGGAGCGCTCGGTTTCTCTCAGCAGCGAGGGAACGTAGCTTCTTAATGACGAGCGAAGTTGAAGTCTCGATCAAGCCGAAGTGTAGATCTTCGGACGCAAACGGGAGTAGCCATCGGGAAAAATCTCTAAACCCTAGGCGACGATGATTCGGTTGGGTGCGACGGAGCAGGGTCATCTTGCCCTCATCCGCCCCCTGCTGCCGAGTCTCCCGCTCCGTTGCACCCAGCTAGGCAACAACGTACACGTACCCATCTTTAGTCTTCCACCTCCTGAGCTTCCCGCGCTGCGTAAGCCTCTGCAGAGTTTTACCGATGGTTGATGCAGGATGGTGGAGGGCGCTTGACCTAAGGGCGTCCATCATCTCGCCTAGCGTACGCGGTTTAGCGCGCCCCCATTTGGATTGCAGAAGTTGCATTACAGCATCCGCGCAGCTTTTCGGCGCAGTTACGCTCGGAGCTCCCTCGCCAATCGAGGCTGTGATCGGCGGAGCAGAGGTTGCAACTGTAGTTGCGGGCTGAGGAAGTGTCTCGCCCAACTCTCCGAACGCTTTAGAAACGGCCTCTACGACTGGTGCGAGATTTTCGAGCACCTGCAGAACTTCTTGGCGAGCGCCGCTGACTTCGACTTCGTAAGCGCCGATTTTGATGCGAATCGAGAATCTAGGTTCGGACATGCTCAGCTTCCTTCAGCCTCGGCATCAAACTCTCACTCGCCGCCTTCGCGCCCAGCAACGTTATCCTATATTCCTTGCCAGCCCTCTCGATCAGACCGGCTTTGACAAGCGATGGCAGCACGTTACGTATCGTTTTTTCGACCTTGCCAGTTGCAACCGAAAGCTCGCGTACCGACAACGTAGGCTTGGAAAGCTCTCCTACTTGCTCACCGACGTAAGCAGCGAGAAGCGCGAGCTGGATGGCTTCCTCAGCCGTAGCCTTGATCGCGCTCTCAAGCCTAGGACCTTGCGGCAGAATTGCAACCAAGCCAGCTAGTTGATCGGCCAGCTCTGCTACATCGGGCCTGTAGACAAGCTTCGCAGCCACCCTGATCTGAGGAAGCTTCTGCGAAAGGGCCATGTGCAGTGCTTTCAGGGCTTCTTCCGGAGATTTGCCTTCAACTTCGAGCCTTATGTCGCCATATTCGACGCGGATCCGGATGGCTCTCATAGGTGCTCACTCAAGATTCTCTCCCTTATCCGAGGAAGCGCCGTGTCCAAGAACATCTTGATCCCCACGGTCGTTATCCGGTAATCTCCTCGTCCGACACGAGATACCCATCCTCCGCCGACGAGCTCGCTAAGTCTGGCAGCTATAGCACTTTTCTTCGAGCCCGTGACCTCTGCTAATTCGGATACTGTCATAGAATCGCACTCCAAGCGACCCAGCTGATAGCCGAGATAAGCTTTCACCAAGTGGAGAAGAATAGCCTCTCGGTCAGTCAAACGAGGGATTACAATGGGCATGACCGCCAAACCTTCAGGGGTTATAGCGATCAAGCCCTCTACCGCTTCGGCTAAGCTTGACACGTCGATGCTTAAGGTCAAGCGCGAAATAGGCCCAATCGTCGGCGCAATCCTGCTCATGAAGCCCATTATTCCTCGAAGAACCTCATCGGGGCTTCCAGAGAAGAATGCTTCTAGGTCTCCGTACTTAACCCGCACTTCCAGTTTGCGTTCTTCGGGCCTTTCACGCTCCACATATTCTATCACGTACTTAGATGTTTAAAAATTTCGAAATTTACGTAAATTTAGCTTCAAGTATCTCTTTCTTCAATTCAAAATATCCAAGGCGTTTTAGATCCTCAAGCCAGCGCCATCTTTCCTCGGGTTTAGCGCGCTTCCCTATTCTGTAGAGCCTTCTAAGGAGCTCGCGCTTCCATTCTAGCGTTCGGACGATCTCTCCTCTCTCTGATGCAAACTTGAG
>CAYZOK010000006.1:9989-23982 GCA_964480335.1 uncultured Candidatus Bathyarchaeia archaeon
CGCGCTTCCATTCTAGCGTTCGGACGATCTCTCCTCTCTCTGATGCAAACTTGAGCGTCGGAGCGTAAAGACCGATCAAGTATGTGCCGAAGCGACGCTTCAACTCTTCTTCGTTTTCGTGCTTGAAGTGAGTTGGACAAAAGTCGAGTGGCAACTTCAGGTGAGCTTCAGGTCGTGCGATCGAGCCCAAGTATCTGAATCCAGCTTTTCGGCTCTTAGGCAAACGCGTCCCCACGAGGACCGTAGGATCGTGGGTATGGCCGACTACTGTGAACGCCATTCCACTGTACCGCCTGTAGTACCGCTTCATGCGTTCGAGCTCAGCCGGCGTGTACCTTCGGCCAAATCCTCTGACCCGCTGGGGAGGGAGGTAGACGTATAGTGTTGCTCGCTCTGAATCGTGTCCGAATAGCCTTAAGTACTCCTTAATCTCCTCAGCTCGCTCTTCAGGCGTCACTTCGAGTTTCGGAAGTAGCAGGTAGCGGAGTCGCTTCTTTGCGCGCTTCTCCTCGACCGCCACATCCTTCAGTATGGTCAGCGATCAGTTAATAGCTAGTTAAGCTAAGTCGCGATTTGGGGGCCGTGGTCTAGCCTGGTCTAGGACGTCGGGCTCCAGAGTGCTTCGGGTTTGCGGACAGACAGGATGACGAGCCTCTGGAGCGGGGAAACCCGAAGGTCGTGGGTTCGAATCCCACCGGCCCCATCTCAATGGCCTCACCCTTCCAAGAGAAAGCAATTTCTAGCGCCCCGATTCCTGACAATGGGGCTGCTGGCCAGAGGGCCTGGGTCCCACCCGTTCCCATTCCGAACACGGAAGTTAAACTAGGCTCCGTTTCCGGTGTAGTGCGGTGGGCGACCCCGCGCGACACGGAAAAGCTAGCAGCCCCGTTGAGAAACTTAAAATCGAGCTTTGAGTCTTTCCGGCTTTGAAGTTGTCCCCCTTCTTTTTTCCACAGCCGGGCGAGCCGCTGTGGATTCTCTGGTATGCGGTTAGCATAGCGTCCCTCATCATGTTCTTCATCCTCTGGAATCGCCTTCAAGTGTACCAATGGCTTAGGCAGATAGAGCGAGGTCTCAAAAAGCTGGCGATGATGCGTGAGGAAGCCGTTAAGATCTCGGTAGATACGATCAAGGATGTAGGCAAACCGAAGGACGATCCAGCTCCATTCGTCAACAGGTTCATCGAATATACATTCATCGGGCCGACCGATTTGGATCCGGCAGGAATCGTGTGGAAGCTGGATCATCTGCTCGACGTTCAAGACTTCAGGTTCAAGGAGGAGACGAAGAAGATCGCTCCTAAAGCCAGCGAAGATCAGCTAAACAGTTTGACGAACTTGCTCGAAGCATCGCTAGCGCTAAATCTGATCTACAAGGTTGTGCGCCACTTTTACCTGCTCGGCAGACGAACTAAGAGCCTCTACATAGTCATGCAAGTTCACATGCTGATGCCATTGATCATGCAAGCTGCTGAAGCTTACTTCGGAGCGGTCCACGCATTTGCAAATGGCTATCCGATCGGAGACGGTGCTGGCCCCTTAGTCGCTGCTAAGCTGATGGCTAGAGGGAGATTGGTGGATCTAGGCCACGATATGGTCGCGGTTAGAAGGACGATGCGAGGGCGAAACGTCTGGGTATTGAAGAGCAGAGGTCCGGGCGGGAACGTAGGAAAGCCAGGAGAAGCCATCAAAGCGCTAATCGAACGCTGTGGAGGTAACGTATCGCTGATCATAATGGTCGACGCTATGCTAAAGCTCGAAGGAGAAAGGACTGGCGAAGTTGTCGAAGGGGTTGGTGCCGCCATAGGCGGTCCAGGAACCGAGAAGTTCAAGATAGAAGAGGTCGCGCTAAAGTACAAGATTCCGCTTAACGCCGTCCTGATCAAGGAGTCGATTCAAGATGCTATCTCGCCTATGAGGAAGGAGGTAATTGAGGGAGTCGAGAGGGCAGTTGGAGTCGTCGAGAGACTTGTCCTCGAACGAGCACGAAAGGGGGATCACGTGATCATTGCCGGGATTGGCAATACTATCGGAATTGGCCCCTGAGCAGGAGCCAGAAAGGAAGTTTATCCTGCATTACGTCCTGCTAGTCATAATATTTGCATTCGCAGTTATCTTACTGTACAACGGCGCTACAGCGTATTTCCAAGGAAGGGTGGCTGAAGCTGGGATGAAGATTGCTCTAGGTGCTGCCTTCTTACTCCTATGGGGCATCACGCTGCGGCGCTTGCGTGAGATTTCAAGCCTGATTCCAATCGCGAAGAAGCGATTTGAGATGGTCACGGTCACCAAATGCAGTAGATGCGGCTTCAAAAGCGTGCGAAACTTCGAGCGAGACGACTACATAATGCGGCGCGCGAACAAGTGCCCCAAGTGTAACAAGCCGATGCTCATTTCGTCTATTTACCTGAAAGCTGAGTCGGAACCTAAGCGGTTGTAACTAAGCAACCCTCCTTCGTCACAATGACGGTATGCTCCGCTTGTGAAACGATTCCACCTTTCTTCTCGACGAGGATAGGATAACCAGTCAAGCAGCCAGCATTCAGAAGCTCCTCGAATGCTTGTTCAAACTCGAGCGGATTTTTCGGATCAAAAATCCATCGCTTTGCAAACGGCAGGGTGCGATATTCCGTCTTTATCCTGCTGAGAAGCTGGCGAGCGCTTGCGCTGAGCAAGGCTTCGCTCTTAACGTACCGAAATATCTGGACGAGCTTGCCCTCCGTTACGAGCCCGCCTGCCTTAGGAGTTGTGGCAAAGGGTTCGATTGCGTAGACTTCTCCAAGCTCAATCTTCGTCCCGTCGAGCGACGCAACGTTGGGAATGGACTTGCCAGCATGGATTAGATACCTCGCGATCTTATGGCCCTGCAGGTTCTGAACGGGCTTCATTCCAGCCCTAGTCAACGTTTTCTCGATGACCTCGCCGAGCTTGCGCACTTTTACGCCTGGCCTGACCCGATCCAAGGCGTTCCCTAATGAGCATTCGACGGCTTCGACCATCTTCTCGAGGGCAGGATGAAAGCTCACGGAAACTGCCGTGTCAGCGATGTAGCCGTCAACCTGAACTCCAATATCGACTTTGACTAGTGCGCCCCGAGGAATTGCCGACGTATCATCGAAGGGGGAAGTGTAGTGAGCGGCAACTTCGTTTATGCAAACATTGCACGGAAAGGCGGGCTTCCCCCCTAACCTCGCGATCTCGCTTTCGACAAAATCGCAGACTTCTATCAACGGCATTCCTTCGTGCAGTTTATCACGCACTCGTTCGCGAACTTTGGATGCTATCCTTCCCGCCTCCAGATAGTGACGGATTTCCTCGGCAGAGGTCAATTCGCCTTTAAGATGATCCTCGTCACTAAAGGTCGGTTGTCCAAGCGTTATAAGCTCGTGCTACTTGGAGGCACCTTCGAATTACTGCATGCAGGTCATGAGGCGCTGATCCGCGAGGCGTGCAGACTCGGAGAAAGGGTCATAATCGGACTTACTTCGGACGAGTTCGCGCAGAAGTTGAAGGGCCGACCTGTCCAATCCTTCAAAGAGCGAAAGAAGGCCCTACTAGACTTCGTGAAAAGTCTGGAGGTCTGGGCCGATGTCGAGATAGTCGCGTTGCATGATCGCTACGGCATGGCGGTAACATCCCCAGATGCCGAAGCCATAGTTGTTAGCCCCGAGACTGAGGCGATAGCTCATCGAATAAATGAAAGCCGCAGAAAAGCGGGTCTAGGTCAGCTAGATGTAATCATCGTAGATCTAGTCTTGGCCGAAGATGGATTGCCTGTCACAACGACAAGGATTAGAGAAGGTATTATAGATCGAAAGGGCAGGCTGCTGAAACGATGACATCACGTCTCCACTGGCTTGAAAAGAGGCTCCTGCAAGCCCTCAGTAAAGAGCCTGCCGACGTTGAAGAGCTGGCTAGACGCGCTGATCTGAGCGTAGATTCCGTCTTAAAGGCTGGCGAAATGTTGGCTGAGAAAGGGCTCGTTAAGCGCGTCGATGAAGTTCGCATCTCGGTCGAGCTGGGGGTTGAAGGCAGCAGGGTGGCCATCATAGGGCTTCCCGAGAGGAGGCTCGTTCGAGCAATCAGAAGGTTAGGAGGGACGGCAAGTTTCGATCAAGCTCAGCGTGAAGCAGGACTTCGAGGGGAGGAATGGGACCCGGCAATAGGCTGGGGAAGGCGGAAGGGCTGGATTCAGGTTGGAAGGAAGGCCGAACAATTTGTACTTAAGGTTGGAGCAGAGCCCGACCTCGGCGTCGACGAGAGGTTGATCATGAAGCTAAGGCAAGGAGCTCTCTCGCTAGAAGAGCTCTCGAGAGAGGAAGTTGAGGCGCTCGAAGGTTTGCGTCGAAGGCCGGATTTCATAGAAATTCGGCAGGTGAAGCATATCCACTTTAAGCTGACTAAGCAAGGCGAAGAGGTCGCCCGCCAGGTCAAGGTTGAGAAGGAGGTAACCCTGCTAACGCCAGAGCTCATCCGCACGGGTATGTGGCGCAAGGTTAAGCTTGCTAAGTTTGATGTCGAAGCTCCTAGTCCCCCCATATACCCGGGAAAAATCCACCCGGTTGGGCAGATAATCCGACAGATACGTGGGATCTTCCTCGAGATGGGCTTCGAGGAGATAAGGGGGCCGCTGGTGGAGACAGCTTTCTGGAATTTCGATGCACTTTTCGAGCCCCAAGACCATCCGGCCCGCGAATTGATGGACACGTTCTACCTCCTAGAGCCAAGCGTTGGAAGTTTGCCCGAAGAGCAACTAGTCGAGAATGTTCGCCGAACTCATGAGGATGGTTGGAAGACGGGATCCACAGGATGGGGATACAGCTGGAGCGTTGATGAAGCTAAGAAGCTACTCCTGAGGACGCATACGACTACCGTAACCATTCGCTACCTAGCAGAGAATCCTGAGCCGCCGGTCAAAGTATTCTGCGTCGATCGCGTCTACCGAAATGAGAGGGTTGATTGGAAACGGCTTGCAGAATTCCACCAGATCGAAGGCATACTGATGGATGAAGGAGCTACTCTCCGTGACTTGATGGGAATCTTAACCGAATTTTACGCTAAGTTGGGCCTCAGGAAGGTCAAGTTCTGGCCAACGTACTTCCCATTCACTGAGCCTTCTCTCCAGTCAACCGTCTACATCCCCGAGCTAGGGCGGTGGGTAGAGCTCTGCGGAATGGGAATTTTCAGGCCGGAGGTCGTGGAGCCCTTGGGAATCAAGCACCCAGTACTCGCGTGGGGTGGCGGGCTCGAAAGGCTGGTCATGATCAAGCTTGGTATAGACGACATCCGAGTGCTGTATAGGAACGAGTTGAGTTGGCTAAGGCGAGTTCCTCATGCCCGTTATCACGCTTAACGTAGAACGTTTCTGCTCGCACCTAGGTCGAGAGTTTTCAGCTAGCGAGCTGGCCGATCTCTTGCCATGGCTCGGTCTTGACATAGAAGAGGTTGGAGCCGACTATGTGAAGGTAGAGTACACGCCAAACAGGCTTGATTTTTCGAGCCACGCTGGGATAGCGCGAGCCTTGAAGGGACTTTTAGAGATAGACGTGGGTCTCCCTCACTACAGCGTTGATGAACCGCAGTATGCACTAACAGTTGATCCTCTAGTCGCCGAAGTACGCCCGTACGTGCTGGCGGCGGTCGTTAGAGAGTTGAAGCTCACCGGCGAAGATGTACGCGAGATCATGGAAGTGCAAGAAGATCTCCATTGGGGAGTCGGCAGGAATCGCCGGAAGGTTTCGATCGGAGTTCATGACCTGGATGCGGTAGCTCCGCCGTTTTCATACGTAACTGGCGATCCAGATGCCGTCGCGTTTGTTCCGCTGGATTCCGATGCCGAGATGAGCCTCCGAGAAATCATCGAGAAGCATGAGAAAGGTAGGCTGTACGGCTATATAGTCGCCAGAGCACGTCGATACCCCCTCATCGTTGATAGCAAAGGCAGGGTGATGTCGTTCCCCCCGGTCATAAACGCAGAGCTGACGCGCGTAACGAGCAAGACGACCGACTTCTTCATCGACGTGACAGGCACCGATTTCAAAGCAGTGGCACAAGCCCTCAACATTCTGATAACAACCTTTCACGACATGGGCGGAAGGGTCGAAGCCATCAAAGTGCAGTATCCTGATCGCGAAGTTGTGTCTCCAGATCTAACTCCGAAGCGGCTGTCCGTTAGGGCGAGCTACATCCGTCGGTATATCGGGCTCGACTTGTCCGAGGAGGAGGTGAGGCGCTCCCTCGAGCGAAGCCGACTCGGAGTCGAGAAGGTCGAGAGAGGCGTGTTCCACGTGCTTATACCGGCCTACCGAATCGACATCATGCATGAGATCGATCTAGTCGAAGAAGCGCTGATAGGGTATGGCACGTATCGCGTTACTCCCACCATGCCGAGGACTGTCACCATCGGAAAATCTCATGAAGTCCAAGAGGTCGCCGATCTGATTCGGCAGGTAATGATAGGCCTCGGCTTCATCGAAGCTATGAACTTCTTGCTGATCCGCGAGGACATTCACTATCGCAAGATGCGCCTGAAGGAGGGCAGAGCTGTAAGGCTTGCGAATCCGGTTTCAAGTGAATATTCGATGTTGCGTGAGTGGTTATTGCCTAGCCTCATGAAGAATCTAGCTGACAACAGACATGAGTCCTATCCGCAGAAGCTGTTCGAAGTCGCTGACGTCGTGAAAGTCGACGAAAGGCTCGAAGTGAAGAGCAGGCGCGAACTGCACGCAGCTGGAGTCGTTTCTCATTCAAGCGCGAACTTCACTGAGATAAAGTCGTGCGTTGAGGCTCTCCTTAACAACTTGGGAGCCGATGAGTGGCGAATACGTGGAGGCAGGCATCCAAGCTTTGTGCCAGGCAGAACCGGTGCAATCTACGTCAAAGGGACGAAAGTGGGAGTCCTCGGCGAGATCCATCCAGAAGTGCTCAACGGCTTCGAGCTAGAAAATCCAACTTGTGCCTTCGAAATTAATGTCGATCTCCTCAAGAGGCGTCTCCCTTCCCGGGTGGCTTAGACCGCTCGTCGAGCACATAATTCGCCACTACTCGAACGCTCTGAAGATAGTCGAAGTAGGCGTCGGAAAACTTCCGCATGCTGCGTGCGAGATCAAGAGGTGCATTCCGAACGTTAAGTTGCTTGTAACGGACGTAGACGAGGATGTGCTCAGGCTGGCAAAAGCTTGTGGTCTAGAGGTGGCCAGAGATGATGTAACGAAGCCGACAGTTGAACTATACAGAGGAGCTAGCTTGATCTACGCTGTACGAGCTCCCCCCGAGCTTTGGCCATACTTGATTGAGCTTGCAAAGAGCGTCAGAAGCGATGTTATGATACTACCGTTGCATTCGGATCTCGAAGCCGTCCCTGAGGAGCTCGAGCTCGTAATTGTGGGAAAAGCTTGTCTCCTAGTCGGCAAGTTCTCTAGGTGGCGTTGAAGTTAGAGGAACGCATTCAACTGATTACGCGCGATGCTGTCGAAGTTCTTACGCAGAATGATTTGGTGAGGCTTTTAAAGCAGGAAGAGGGGCCAGCGGGCTACATTGGGATAGAACCTAGTGGACTATTCCATCTAGGCTTCTCGATCTGGGCTCAGAAGGTCATAGACCTAGTTGAAGCGAAAACCGACATGTGCGTTCTCTGGGCTACCTGGCATGCGGCGATCAACGACAAGCTGGGAGGAGATCTGGAAATGATCAAGGCCTGTGCGAGATACTTGGAGCATTGCTTATTCGCTCACGGACTTAAGCCAGGTCAAGTTCGTTTCATCTATGCTGAGGACCTGATGTCGGATCTCGATTATTGGGAGATCGTCCTACGAGTTGCTAAGCACCTAACATTAAGCAGAGTGAAGCGTGCCATGACCATCTTGGGAAGGAAAGCTGTTGATGCCGAACTCGACTTCGCCAAGTGCGTCTATCCCTGCCTTCAGATAGCGGATATTTTCTACGCTGGCTTCTCCATCTGCCTTGGAGGTATAGACCAACGCCGAGCGCACGTGCTAGCTCGAGAGCTCGCGCCGAAGCTCGGATTTCGGAAGCCAGTTGCAATCCATACCCCCATCTTGCTCGGATTAGCGGGGGTTGGCCGCATGGAGGTAGTAGGTGAAGAGTTATTCGAGTTCAAGATGTCAAAAAGCAAGCCCGAGCATGCGATCTTCGTTCACGATCCTCCGGAAGTTGTCAGGCTGAAAATCGAGAGAGCCTATTGTCCACCTAAGGAAACCGTCAATAATCCTGTGATAGGCCTACACGAGAAGCTCATCTTCAAGCGAATCAAGCCTCCCTTGCTCGTCGAGAGGCCTCCTGAGTATGGGGGGAGGATCGAGTACTACAGCTTTCAGGAGCTCGTAAGTGCCTACAGAAGGGGAGAGCTTCATCCAGCTGATCTGAAGAAAGCTGCGGCCGATGCGCTCATCGAGATTCTTAAGCCGATCCAGCGGTACTTTGAGACCAATCGAGAGGCTGCTCAGCTACTTGAGCAACTGAGGCAAGCGACTATAACGCGCTAGAAAGCAGGAAAAGCAAAGTCGTCGTTTTTCCTTCGATGAAGGTCACGTTCGAAGTACTGCGTTTCTCGACCAAGTCGAAGTTTGAGGTTATCGACGTAACGGATGAAGTAGAAGAGGCCGTTACGAAATCTGGCGTGCGAGATGGGATCTGCTTGGTCTACGTGCCTCATGCGACGGCTGCCTTAATTGCAAATGAGAGCGAGAGCGGTCTCCTTCAAGACTTCATCAATAAACTCAGAGAGGACTTTCCGCCCGAGGGGGCTTGGTTGCATAATCGAATAGACGACAACGCGCACGCACATTTAGCTTCAGCATTCATCGGAGCATCGCGTACCTTCCCAGTTAGAGACAGAAGGCTGGTGAGGGGTACTTGGCAAAACCTCCTATTGCTAGAGCTGGACGGTCCTCGGACTCGCAGAATTGTGGTCGAAGTTCTTGGTGAATAGGGCTGGAGAGGTTATTCGAGGCGCTCGTTAAGCTATTAAGGAGGCTGCGCGACGAAAGAGTCCCTATCATAGTGGAGGGAAGGCGAGACGCTGACTGCTTGAGGAAGCTCGGAATACGAGGGACCATCGTGTATGCAAGGGATTTGTCAACAATTCTAAGGGGGTTGAAGGAGGTCGAAGAGGCGATCATCTTGACCGACTTTGATGAGGAAGGCGCGGAGCTGGCGCGCAAGCTAAAGTGGATGCTTGAGCGAGCTGGAGTGAGAGCTAATGATTGGTACTGGCGAGAGTTGAGGGCGCTCGTCGGGCGGTCTGTGAAGGGAGTGGAAGATTTGTACGGCTACATCGAGCGGAATGCTCCGAAGTTCAAAGCGCTCTATGGCCTGCTAGAAGCTGGGAGCCAGCCCTAGGTCTTAGATCGCAAACTCCTAGCGACTCGTCAGTTTTTTCAATAGAAGCTCTGGCGTTGGTCTCAAGCTCCGTCATCGCGCGGATAGCATCGATGTTTTCAGGGATGACGATTGCTTCGCTATGGACGGCTGCTATCCAGTACGCTTCGCCTTCCTTGACAGAAATCGACTTGTCAAAGATGGTTAGCTCCCACATGTCGTAGCGAGGTCTGCCTAGATCTCTCATGAATTCGATGATCGTCTGAGTGCCATCGAAGCCGTCAGCTGCGCTGAGTAAGATCATTCTGGGCTCTCGCCTGAAGAGGTCTAGCATGTCGCCTTCCGAAACGCCTGCCTTAGGTTCGACCATGACGAAGTGCGTATGAGCTAGCGTCGTCGGCACCTTGCACGATAGCGTCACTATATTCAAGTCCGGGAGGACTGTTTTAGCATCAGGCCCGTGGTGGGATGGAGTCACCAGATCGGGAATCGTAGCGTTGATGGGCCCCTTGCTCCCCTCCCATGGATCTGCAGCTCTGCGCACGATTATTACCCGCGCCTTCTTCACTCCGAACTCCCGATGAAATGCGCCGAGACTTCTGCATATTGCCGTCGTATTGCATGAAACTATCCTGACGAAATCCCTACCTAATGCTTCTTCGTAATTGCACTGGGCGACAAACGACATTTCAGCGACATCAGCCTTTTCGCCTCCCTCGAAGACTGCCTTTACTCCAGCCTTCTCGTACCTTGGCTTATTCGTAGCCCCGATGCCAGGCGGAGTGCAGTCTATTACAAGGTCAACTTCCTCTAGAAGGTCGTTTAGCGTGCCAGCAACTTCGAGCCCTCCCTTCTCCATCAGCTCAAGCTTGTCAGGCAGGGATGCGTAAACTGTATAGCCTTTCCCGGTAGCTAGCTTAACCCGCCAGTTCGGCGAAATATCGGCGATCCCAACGAGTTTCATATCGTCTTGCAACGCCACAGCATCGGATACCCGCTTGCCTATGGTCCCATAGCCATTGACAGCGACCTTGGCAATTGGTTTTGGCATCAATAAGTACTAGCAGGTGAAGTTGAAAAGAGCGTCCGCGCGGACACCTTATAAGAGCGATGCGCTTTTTACTCGCGACTTTAGGTGGTCAAAGTGGTAGCCTCTCTTCCGAAGTACCTCATAAGCGCCAAGATAGAAGTTGATGGACCTGTCGAAAAGCCAGACGTAATCGGAGCCATCTTCGGACAAACAGAAGGTCTCTTCCCAGACATGAACTTGCACGAGCTGCAGGAGAAGGGTAGAGTTGGGCGGATAGAGGTCGAACTTGAGCAGAAAGAGGGCAGGATCCTAGGAGCCATAAGGATACCGACGAGCCTTGACAGAACCGCTACGGCTCTTTTGGCAGCGATAGTCGAAAGCGTTGAGCGAGTTGGGCCCTACGCATGCAAGATCTCCATCGACAAGATACTCGACGTACGCCACGAGAAGCGCAGGTCGATCGCCAGGCGAGCCAAAGAATTGCTCAGGGCTTGGACTTTGGAAACAAAGGTGGAGGTTGAGGAGCTCGTTAAAGGAGTTCAAGAAGTGCTTCGAGCCCCCCAGCTGATTGAGTATGGAGAAGATCGATTGCCTGCAGGAGCCGGGGTAGAGATTTCCCCTTCGATCATTGTTGTTGAGGGCCGGGCAGATGTCTTGCACCTGCTCGATCTCGGCTATACGAACGTGATTGCGATGGAAGGCGCTCACGTCCCCGAAACAATTGTAAAGCTGAGCGAAAAGCGCGAAGTGACGGCATTCCTTGATGGAGACCGCAGCGGAGATCTGCTTCTGAAGGAGCTGTTGAGCAAAGCTTCCGTCGATTTTGTCGCTCGAGCGCCTCGCGGAAAGGAAGTTGAGTCTCTAACGGGAAAAGAAGTTGCCAAAGCCCTCCGGGAGCGCATTCCAGCGAGCGAGGCGCTGAAAGTCGTCGAAGCTCCCCTGCCCATTCCACGAGCAGTAGCCGAGCTCATTCCAAGCTTGAGGGATACGCTGGAAGCCGTTCTGCTCGATGAGCAGGGAAGGGAAGTTGCGCGCTTTCCTGTAAGCCAGCTCGTTAAAAAGTTAGACGAGGTGAAGGGTGTGCGCACTATAGTGTTCGACGGAGTCATAACTCAGCGACTCGTTGATGCGGCAGGCAAGCAGGGCATCCAACTGATAATAGGGGAAAGGTTGGCCAGAGGGGTCAAAGACTTAGGACTCTGCTTGCTGACGTCCTCGCAGGCGCTTAAGCGAGGTAGCCTTCGAGCGAGGTCTTAGGCTTTAGGTCTTCCTCGGAGACGTCGAACACGCTGAGGATTCTGGCAGCAGTTGGTATGATTTGGTAATCCTCGTAGTATTGAAGGTCGATATCATCGTACGAAGCCAACGTATACGGCATTGCCCTTTCGTAAAGCTTTCCAGGACCTTTCGCGATCACGTAACCGACCTTATCGCCCAGAGTTAGTTCGAGCCCGGCTTCGAGAAGGCGTTTTGCAGCTTCGACATGCGGAGCTCGGACGGCATATTCCTTGAGGCGCTTCGTTAAGGCCTTCCAGATGATCAACCTCTCGATGGGCACCTTCCTCCCACGAAGAGCTAGGATTTGCTTGCGCACATAATCAACGGCTTTTTCGACCGAGCGTTCCTCAAGTATGATCTTTAGCACCTCACGCTGGACGTTCTTGGCGATCTCAGCCCAGTCTCCTCGAACCACTTCTAGACCTACGATATCGAGCCAACCTTCCGTCGTTATCCCAGCATACCTCTTCTTCGCTTCCGTGAAGAGTATGCGCTTGTAGATCTTGTCGGGCTTAATCTCGAGGCCGATCTGCTTCTCGATCTCGTTTGCAAATTCTTCAATTTTGGCAGGATCGTACCTGACGAATAGGCTGTCAGTGTCTCCATAAATTATCTTGAGGCCGAGCTTGCTAGCCAGCTCTATGGCGCTAGAGATGGCATATCGACCCCAAGCTGTCGTTGCTTCTGCGACGGGCTTGAGGAACCAACGGGCGCCTATCCACCCGGTATAGCCGTAGCATGCATTCGTAATCACCTTGATGGCCTTTTGGCGAGCATCAAGGATCCGGTACTCGACACTCTTCGTATCTAGCTCCTTAACCTTCTTTCGAATTGCACTGCGCGCTTCGATCAGCGTTGAGAGGACTTGTTTGTAGAATCCCGGAGGATCTCTCCTGAACTTGTGGCCGACATCAGGAGCCACGTATACTCCTGCGGAAGGTTCTGGCTCCTTAGGAGGGACATAGGTGTCTGGAGAGAGGTTTCTCTCGATCATCAGCGTCGGATACATCGACTTAAAGTCCAGAACGGCCACGTCCTCGTGCATGCCAGGCTTGGGTTCTAGAACGAGCGCGCCAACGTAAGGAATGTAAGGTCTCTCAACCCGCTTCGGAATGAGCTCGCCTAGACGATGAGCACGCCTCATCAGGAAGCTCTCAACTCTGAACCCTATCGCAGCCGTGCCTACGTGATCGAGGGGAAGGCCTGTCAGGCTCGATAGCTGAATCGCAAAGTCGAGCATCGCGTCCGAAATTCCCAGAATGCTTCTAGCATCCTCGGCTGAGCACTCTAACAGCTTGGGGCGCCTCTCGGGATCATCCCAGTATCTGGCGATGTCGACCTCTTCGATGATCGTTCGTTCTTCGCGCTTGCGCACGCCGAGGAAGTCCGCTACGTTGGCTAGGGTCTTAACCTTGATTTCTGGAATGTCCTCGGCAAAGTCGTACCAGTCAACGTTGGCTCGCCCGACTATGGATACGTGGCCGTAGACGCTTCGGTGGGGTTCGGAATCACATCGATCCACCGCGAGCGCTACTCGATTCCGCTTAGCTCGCTCAATGAGGTACGGCCACCCTTCTCTATTCGAAGCGTAGCCAACGATTACGTCCGGATCGAATTCCTGGACAAAGCCTACGAATTCTGCTATAACTTCAGCGTCGCTGCTATCTCTAGCCATAAACTGTTTCTCCTGACCGTCGTTTGTAGCAACCGAGATCACTATGATCGGGTCTCGCTCAGGTCTCGGCGATCCAACCTTGCTATAGCACATCATAGCGAAGCTCATGACGCGCAGGCTGACGGGCTTGACTTCTTCAATAGGCTTGGGAGTTTCCTTGGCGAGGTAGACGCGGTCGACGCGAGCTCCCATATAGTTGCCGACTTCTTCGACTTCGACTTCGTGCCAGGCACAAGGCGTCACTTCTGTCCGGATCAAGTACTGAGTCGAGTACCGCAAATCGTCTTCCAGAACCCTATCGACGCTCCTTAGCTTGCTGATCCTCCTCGCGTAGCGCTCAAGAACAGCCGGATCGCTGCATACGATCTCGATCGCTTTGACAGGTCTGCCGAAGTACTTCTTCTCGACAAGTTTAATGCTGGAGATCAGGGGGAGGTCGACGCGGCGGAGCGACTCGATCTCTCGCAAGGTTGCCTCAGGATCTTCGCGAGGGATGGCGAAGAACGAGGGCAAGAAGCTGCGGTCGATCACGACAACTCTCTGCTGCTCGCCGTCGAAGCCCCAAAGCCTAATCTCGGGTCCTTCCTTCCCCCTCGCCTCATATGTTATGTCGAGCAACCAAAACTCGACCTGCAAGCCAATCAAAGGAGCAAGTTAGCCTTAAAACGGGTT
>CAYZOK010000007.1:0-19586 GCA_964480335.1 uncultured Candidatus Bathyarchaeia archaeon
TAATTTCAATCGGTTTCATTTTCCTCATAAGCTCTTGAGCCTGCACTAAACGAAGGCTGCCTTCGATTTTTTCATGAGTCTTGAATAATTCTTGGATCATGAGCAGTGTTGCAACGAAAATTGGGGCAAAAAATGGGAGTTGCCTCAGAGCTAAGCATTCTAATGCATGCTTCTGAAGTTGAGCCACTAACTCACTCAACTTGGAGGTACTTCGACAACCTTTTTGAGGTATCCTGAATTTTTTCGTACATTCTGCTCTTCTCATTCAGCGGCAAGCTCAAGTACCTCAGCCATCCGACTCTTACGAGTTCCGCAAGCGACTTCATGATAAAACCTAGGTCTTCATCGCTCATCTTTGTGAACGCCTCGAGTAACTTGGGTGAAAGTTCTCTCGTAGCTTCAGGCCCCTCCCCCAATAATGAAAGAACCTTGAGGGAGCCGGGATGTCGCCTTTCAAGCTCTATTATTCCTTCCATCATGTTCGCGACTATCCTAACCCAATAGAGCAGAGCCCTAGTCGCATCCTCAGCGGTTACTTCCTCCCCCATTTTCATCGTATAGTAGTAGCTGAGTATACAAAACGACAGCGCTAGAATTCATCGGCTAGGTCAGGGTAGAGCAAGCTAGAGCTCCCCAGCATCAGCAGAGTAGAGTTCGCAGGTTGCTAATGCGTCTAATAAGATTTTCCAGGCAAAGGCGAGAAGATCCGCGAATTTTGAGAGCCCATCATTCCACTCGATGCAGGAAACGAGCCTTGTCTTTCGGCGCCTTACGTAGTGCAGGTATCCAAGCAGTTGAGGGCCAATTCCTAGCTCACTTCCTAAAACCAGCAAGACGATCTACCACTTGTGGCAGAACCTCTTCACGAAGGGCCTTCCGGAAGACGTGACATCCGCAAAGAATTCCACGCGTTACTGGTAGAGCTCGGAAAGGTCTGCTGCAAAGCCAAGCCTAGCTACGCTCCTTTGAGAGAAAGTTGCAGATTTGCGTAACAGCTTCGACCAGACGAAGATGCTGAAGCAAAGCTAATCCGATGTTAGAGAAATATTCGGAAATCGGCCGTGTTACCGAAATCGAGTCTCAGGAGGATCGACTACGTCGGCAGGGGCATGAAGTTCATCGTAGACCCATCGATCTTCCGTTCAGAGCTTAAACAACGGTTTAGTAGGCTATCCTTCAAGCTGGAGCTCGGAAGGATCAAGCCAGCTTCAGGTACGAGGGGAAGAAGTACGAGCTAATCGTCGCCCTCGATCCAGAGCGCTTGATCTACGAGCCTGCGATCGTCCATTGGGTCGAAGTAAGAGGCGATCCAGAGGATGTCGACTTCGTAATGACAGGCGTCAACTCAGCGTTACAAGCAGCTAGGTGGAGAGCTGTAGCGCGATGTCGGTCGAGATAGGGATAAGCGAAGGGGGCGAGGTCGTCGTCCGATCCGCCGTTCCGATCGGCAAGACGTACTGGCCCATCGTAGGAGGGAGGCTGACGCTGGTCGAGCTGGAGGACAAGACGGTGGTCGCATACCTAGCGTGCGTCAAGCGGAAGGAAGATGCTGTACGGCTGCTCGATGCCATTCTGGATCGAGGATACTATCGAGTCCTCGCGCCTAGTGAGGAACGGAGGGTCGAGCTCAGCGATCTAGACCGAGAGATTCTGCTGCAGACTAGGGACGAGCTGAAGTACGGATGGCGGGAGGCAGTCCTCAGGGCGGCAGAGCGAGAGAAGGAGCGCAAGCGACGGAAGCAATAACTCGCAGGCCTACTTCGTAGACGCTTCCGCGCCATTACTCCTAGCATCATCCCAAGTGTAGCGGGCTACGCCATTGGCGTTTTAACAACTTCGCTACAGCGGAGTACTGCAATGTTAGAACGCGAGAGTGAGATCAGACAGAAGATTAAGGAGTATGAAGCAAAAGCAGAAGCTCTGAGGCTGTCAGGTCGTGACGCGGTGGCATACGTATTCTACCGTCTGAAGAGGGATTTTGGGCTAGATGAAGGCAAAATAGCCCGACTGACAGGCTACTCACCAGTCACTGTAGCGGATTATCTGAGGAGGATGAAAGTGCCTACAGCTTCTGAGGCTGAGATCGAAGAGTTCATGGTCAAGAACTGGAGGAAGACAGGGTTGTTCGAATACTTCTTCCCCTTCAACTTGGTCGGTGGCGATGCCGTTGGCTACAAAGATGGAAAGCTCGTCGGCATCGAGTTCGAAACGCGACCTAGCAGATACCTCGAGCACAAACATGCGGAACCCGAAGTAAAGTTCCTGATCTGCAACATGGATGATGGCACTGCTAGGCACCTATTTCCTCCCGACCTTACTATTCTAACCAAGGCAGACCTCGAGAAGATTATCCAAGAGAGAGGTGGAAGAGAGGTCGAGGTAAACTACGAGGCGAAAAAGCTGATCGAGGTCAAGATAGCGGAGCGGCTTAAGGCGCTTTATGGATTCAAAGCTGTCAAAGTGGAGCTACCCTAGGAGCAGAATCCGCTACCTCTAAACTAACTCAGGTTAAGAGCGTTTGCGACGCATTGGGAGCCTTGATGGAAATCGGGGCTTTGAGCTAAGCCCACAAGAGCCTGCGATTTGTGGCGCCAACTTGCTTTCGATTACGCTACCCACTTGGCGCTCGAGCGATCATAGGCGAACTTTCATCCAGTTGTATTCGTCGATCAGCTTGGCTAAGCTTCTCTCCGAGCAAGACCCTTTTCCATAGACCTCCTCGGCTCTCCTTCTGAGCTCTACCTCACTGAAGAGCCTAGGCCCATCCTATTCGAAGGGGGCTTGTGGGCTGTAAGCGCCTACAGCTTGGCAACTATCTCCTTGCTTGCAACTGGAATCTTCCTGATGCTGTGTGCTGGTATTTGGCGTTCGTGAGGGAGGATGAGCGAGAAGTGGATGGTTATGCAAGTCCTAACCGAAGCAAGCTAGAAGTTCCGATGGCGGCTATGTCTTTGGGATATAATCGTCGTAAGGCTTCTGCTTCGAGTACTGTTTGGAGCTTGCGTCGATAGCGGTTGGAATTTGATCCTGTTTGCAATCTACAAGTTGAAGGGGAGCAAGCAGAGAGGTGGCTGATCGACGAAGTCGGCTCGGTCAAGTCTTCCGACGAGCTGTCGCCAGAAGCCGAGCTAGCGATATTCCGAGCTGCGATGCTTCTCGAAGTGGCGCGCTTGGGGCGAGATAAGCTGACGGCGGATGGGGTGGCAGATGCTTTCAAGCTCCTCTTCTCAGAGCTGAAGCTGGAATACCCAGTCCGCATGGAACTAGTCGAGAGAGTCGGTCGCTGGAGCTGGAGGGACGATCACGGGTATGGGTCTGTCAAAGAGCTGGTGCAGATGGCGCCGCAGGTGCGAGGCTGGTTGCTCAGGTGGATTGAGCCCTACAATAAGACTAGCCTGCCTCCGTACTATGCCTAGGCTTCGCATTATGACGAAGGAGCGATGGCGAGGTTAGCCTAAGGTAGCCTTCACGAGGGGGAGAGCGCGAGGAGCTTCGACGAGCAGCGCCTCCGTGGGACCGAGAGGTGGCACGTACTCGTGTAGAGCTCGTGTGAAGATGTGGATCGAAGCCGATCTGTCCGTCCTGCGGCCAGAAGTTCACGACCCAAAGGCCTTCGGGTACACTTGGCGAAGTCGAGTTACCTTCCCGCGCCGACGCAGATTTTGTCCTCTAGTAATGTTTTGTACGTGCTACGCGCTCACTTCGACGAGGACCGACGCAGAGGAGCCGACGAAGGCGTATGAGAGCACGTCGATTGACGTGCCCTCCCTATCTATCTGGCTGGGAAGTCGTAGGCTACAAGCGATCGCCGTCGCTTCATCAAGTGGCTATTTAACGACGTGATCGAGCTCTGAAGTTCATCAAGGTCTAGAGGGCGCAAGCGACAGAACGAGCCTCAAGCAGAAAAGCACTTCTAAGCTGAAGGCAATGATCGTGTATGCCAGACCGTCTGAGGCTCAGCTTCAGATTGAGGGATAGTCTACCATTACAACTCCGATGGTTTTAGCAAATCGCCACAACTTCTCCATTCGTATTACGACGGTTGCCTAATCACAATGGCAGCCTTTTGAAGCCGAAATGACATCGTAATATTGCGTTAATGAATATTACGATTAACGGAATTAATGAAGTGCAAAACCGTAAGAGTGAAAAGATGAAATCCTAGATTTTTAAAGCACCCAAGGGAAAAGTTCCTTTAGCCTTTGAACAACCTTATGAATATTAGCGCAAAATGCCATGGGACTAAACTGAGTAAGACGGATAAACTCGACATTGATGCCAGCCTCGCGTGAAGCAGCTTCCAGTGCCGTGTAGTAAGCTCTGACGTTAATGTACACAAGTATGTGCTTATACTCGCGAGCATTCTTCTTGAGCCAACCCTTCATGGCCTCTTTGAGCTGTGCCAGCTTCTCTCTGTTGAACGCTCTCCATGACGGGTAGACATCGAAATCTCTTGTCTTCTCATTCTCCCACTCACCAACTATACCGAGATTTCTGATGCAGTCAGCTGCCGCTAAGTCGACGAGTGCTTTCTCTCGCCATGGCCTGATGTGTTTCAGAACTAACCTCCAATTCCTTCCGAGCTTGTAGTTACCGAACTTAGCACCTTGGTTGCAGGGAAGGATTAAAAGGATCTTATCGCCTTTCCTCAATCTACTCGACTTGCGGGCAAGCGGAGATTTCTCAACTTTTACAGACATTGGGAATCCATTTACCTTCTTTCGGCAATACTAGTAGTCTTCGGGGGATGGGTAGCTTCCGCGTGATCAACTCATTTGAAGGATTCCGCGCTAGGCAACTTGAGATAAAAACGAAGTCCGGAATCCTTAGAACGCCTGCATTCTTACCGGTTATGAATCCGGATGAGGGGGTTTGGAAGATCTTTAAAAGACAACGCTGGTGGAGAGAGACCTGCGAAGCATTCATGGTAAGCGCCCATTCCCTCTTAAGCGGGAGGGTGAGAAGAGAGTTCGAAGCCGGTGTTGACGTGCATGATTTCTTCCGGTTCCACAAGCCCATCTTTATTGATAGCGGAGGCTTCTCAAACGTAAATTACATGCAGGAGGAAGTATTACGATTTCAAGAGAGAATTAACTGTGATATTGCTGCCACGTTAGATTATCCTTTATTTCATTGCCTATCTGCTCGGGAGAAGAGATTAAGGTTGGATAAGACCCTGGAGAACATAGGTGTAGCCATCGATCTTCGGAAAGACAAACACATGTTACTCTATGGTTGTGTTCACGGAGAGAGCGAGAAAGAAGTTGCAAGCTTCATGAATGAGCTTGAGAGAAGAGGCTACTTAGAAGAGCTTGATGGGTTAGCGATAGGAAGTTTTGCTTATAGGAAGACGAACCTATCACTACTTCTTAAGATTCTAAGGATCATAAGGAAGAGGACCGACAAACCGGTTCACATCTTCGGGATTAGTGACTTTAGAGCTATACCCCTGCTAATAATGGAGGGATGCGACAGTTTTGATTCTAAAACTTATGCTCACGCAGCTAGGTTCAGGGAGTGGATAGATCCGATAAGCCTTAGAAGGCGACACATATCATCGCTGGAAAGAAAACGATGCGGTTGCCGGGCCTGCAGAAAGTACTCCCTAGGGGACTATCAGGCGCCGGGAATTGAGGGCGCATGTCGCATTGCTGAACATAACCTAAACGTCTACATTAACTTTGCAAGGAAGGCTATTCACTCGTTCAGACCTAGCATTGTCGCTAATTCCCTCAAATTACCTAATCAACTTAGTTGCTAAGGCGGGATTCATGTAAACGTACTCCCTGCCTAAATCGTCATGAACAAGGTACACTTGAGTTGGGTGTCTCGCCACAAGATCTATCAGGCGACGCTTCACACCTCGTAGGCTGACTGCAACTCCTTTGCTTAAGGCCAACGCGCCAGCAACAAGGCAAAGCTCAAAGAGTGGCGCAACTTCGGCATATGAAAGGTTAAGGTGAGCTTCGCAAAGGTAGCGATCGTTCCAAGTCCCCCCAGTAGGAATGTTAAAGACGCGAGCGCATTTGACAAAGAATTCGTCTTCCAGATCACGGGCTAGCGTTTGTGGCTGGAACTCCCTCTGTAGTCTATGCAGGGGCTCGCACTTACTATAGAGAAACTTCCTTTTCACCTTAGTAACCGTCAGGAACCCAAGATCCACGAACGCCTCTAACCTAGGGGTTACACGTTGTTCGGGCGTTTCATATTTATGCGCGTTGATTTGTTCAAGCCACCTATTGCCAAGCCTTATGTACTTCTCGCCGTATAACCTCCCCAGCTCAATAAATACATGAGCTAAAGCAGAAACCGCGTTTGACCGCGTGAATGTCTCTCCAAGGCTATTGAAGATGCGTAGCAGGACATCGCCGTCATGTCTAAGCCATAGCCATAGGAACATGAGTCTTTCCTTAAAGTCATATAGCTCAAGCGGGGGTCGCTTCGAGGCTCTGCCAGCTAGGAATGCATCTCTCTTTTCTTGAGGCATAACTCCAATGAGGGCGCGACCCCTTGGCGTTAAGCGGAATCCTTTGAGCAAGCGTAATTCTCCTGCAAGCTGGAAGTAGTCTTTGGCGATGGATTCATTACTCGCGCGTTGATTGCGATAAAAGCCCCGTAGCCAAGACTCTTGGTACTTTCGTGCTAATTCATGAAAAGCTCTCAGCAAATTCTTACCTAGAGGTAACTCATGCGCAAGCAATACTGGGGGGTATAGAAACCCTAGTGTGACCTGAGTTTTAGAAAGTCTGTGTATAACCCTAGGTCTTTCCACTCTTTACCATGATTTCCCACTCTCTACCCAGTCGTAGGTAGCTAGCTGCTTTAAAGAGTCGGTTGACATCTTCTCTAAGAATAACTCGCCTCTTCCTACAGTCTGGATCACGCGCTATGTCATTAAGGAGTTCGCATATTGTTGCGGGTCGCTTAAATGCTGGATAGCCTGCTCCGTATTCACTAAGTTTTTTGACATATTCCTCGAATGCCTCTTTCGATAGCGGATAGAATTCAACTGTGATACACTCCTCATACTCTTTGTCAAGCTCTCCTATCATAGAAATTATGTCTTCTGACGGAGGGTTGAAATCGCGTTTCTCAAGTGACCAGCCATCGCATGCATAACGTATGATGTCTTGAACAAATCCAGCCAGATCCTCAATCGGCCCGAGCTCTAATCTGCGAAGAGCCCTCAGGCCTATTTCAGGATCCCTTGTGATGGCCATATCATCTATAGGCACTCCTGATGCGAAGACGAAGACTGCTGGGAACTCAGGCGCAAACAACTTCTTAAACGCTGTCGTCCACTCACCAAAAACACGTCTGCCAGACGCGGTTTTGTGATCTGGCGCGAACTTGCCTATCCTGTGCGCTTCGTCTAGCAAGAAGGCTATAGGCTTGTTAGTAACTTTGTGAACAGCGTGACAGGCGACATGAAGTATCTCGCAGGCTAGAATATGATCGACATCCTTAGTCAGACGGTCCACAGCGGTTGGGTCACTAGGGTGGAAAGCGAAGTAATCGAGGCGTTCACAAGCTTCTGGGCTTTGATCTTTTAATGAATCCCAGTTCCTTGGGCAAGCTCTGATGTACTGACTAACGCCTTCCGATATCAATTCGCGAGTGCGCGTAGCTTTTACAAGCCTGACATAAAAGCCGTCTACAAATGGCTCTTCACCACTGTAATCTGGTAGCTCTATGTAGATCCAGTGATAGATGTCCGGTAGTAGAGTTTGAATATGGTAAAGCAAATGCGTCTTGCCCTCTCTCCACTCCCCCCTGACGAAGAGTTTCGGATACTCATACTCGAGCTCTTTAACCATACTAAGAATTGAAACTAGGTCTTTTATAACCTGGTCACGCCTAAAGAAGACAAATCTATCCCGTTCGGGCGACGGTCTAAAGTTTCCAGTCCTCAAGCAATAAGCCTCCTTTATTGTCGCAGGCACCTCGGCCTTCAAGTTATCTCAAAGAGTGTATTGTTGACCAGGCAGTCTATCATTTCACTTGCGATGGGGTCCTCGCCATCTAAGACGACAGCCACTTCCAAATTCTTATAACCAGTCATGTTGGCCGATGTTATTACGGCTATACTTCTATCGTTGACTTCGCTGATTTTGGCTACGGCTATGTAAAGCTTGGCATGGAGGTTCCGCACCTCACGAACGTCATCCGCAATCCGTTCAAGCAAGCGTTTGCACTCATTGTGACGATTGCGTTCCGATTCCCATACCCCCTCAACGGGTCGCGTGATCAAGGTGAAACGCATGTTTGCCTCCTCCTTTCTTGCTCTGACTAAGTAGTACAGTTGCCTAACAACTTCCACGTCAAGTAGCCAAGGTGAAACGACTATGACTTCAGAGAGATATTTGAAGCGATCTTCAGACCTGATCTCCCGTATAAATCTGTCGATGATATCACGATCTGATCCAAAGAGTACGTCAGCGAAACGCGTCACCCACTTGTTCAGCGCATATAAGTGCAGTAACCATCTGGATCCTTCGCTACTGATACAGATGCGATCTGGGCGGGCCGGGTTTACCTCAACTGCTCCAACGTGAATGAGTTTCTCTAAGTCTTCAGACGTAACTGGGGTTATTCGCATAAGTTCCTCACTCACTTGCCGATGCTCAACATATCTTCGTCTATATCTCTCGTGAAGAACTCTAAGGGCGTAGTAAGTGCCTCTTCCACCCAGTAATTCGCTGCGTAGTTGACCACAGACGATGGCTTCCACCCTCTCTATACTCTTATCTTCACGGTTTGACATATCAAAAAGAGTATCTGGATCATAGTTATTACCCATCCGGCTAACTGGTGGCATCATCTGGCTGGTGGTTAAAGAGGCGTGGATAGATGGAATTAACGGCGGATCCTCACAGCAAAAAATGTACGGGAGAATACATCCTCGAGGAGGCACGAGATTGGAGGGTAGAGTACCGTGTCATAGATCTCAGCAAAGTGAATTCTTCATCCGTTGCTAAGCTGATCGAGCTGGCGGTTACAGTAGCCATAGTTGTGATGGCTATAGCTACTAGCGCTATAGTCCTCCAGCCTTCCTCAGGATCATAGCTACATGATGACCCAGGAGGTCGACCCGTAGCGACTTACAACGATCAGCCTTCGGCTCTGGCCTCATGTAGTCACGCATGCTCGAAGCCAGCTCCAAACGGTTACCTATGAGACTGCTACACAACTCCAGATCCAAGTACGGCTCAAGCGATTAAGCTACTTGAAACTCATGGAGTAGTGCGCTAGGGTTGATCTCAGAGCATGAAGATTGCCTCTACGAGATCAGCCAGCGAGGGTACTTGAGATCCAAGCTGAAGGAAAGGATGTGGACGTAGTTGCCTTCGGAAAGCTGACAGGCAACAGAAATCCGAGCTCGTCAAGCTGTTGCCGAGACCGCAAATTGCCACGGAATCGATCTGTTGAACTCGCCATGCCCCACCCTCCGATCTTCTTCGCGGACTCGAGGCTGTAGCTTTACTGGCCGTAAGGCATGTGGGCAGCTATCGCCCCGCCTTAGCCATCAAACGAGACTTACCATCGTGATCACCAAGTCCAACGCTGGATCAAGCCGCTAGAGCCATATAATTCGACTATGTCTTCGCCACAATCTGCAGTAAGTTCGAGCGCCCGTAGCCCCTAACCGGTTTGCGTACGCTGGCTTCAGCTTGGCGTAAGCATTCTTACCAACCGACTTCCACTGGCGCCAAGGCGGCCTCTTAAGGACTCTTTGGTAAAGTCACGATCTCTATGCACGCATCAGGAGGATTCCCCGTGCTCGCGATCAATTCGAGTAAGTACAACTTCACCAATCGGCTTGGACGAAGATGGCCCCCGGTTGTTTTGGATGTACTTAGGCGCGTAAGGATCGTCACATCTGTGGTTCACCACATCCATCGTGTCGATCTCGATGACCGCAACGCGCTTGATGCTTTGCCTACCAATCAAAGTCACATCGGGGCTGATTTTTCGCCCCAACTTTGTTATGAATCACCTAGCCTCAAGTTCCACAAAATACCCTAAGCTAAGAGCAGCCTCAACCGTCGGGCCGAGAAGCTCGCGTGCACGTTATTCTCCACCATGCGATCAAAATGGGCTAAGTATTCCGGCAGTACTAAGCCTCGCTGGCAAGCCCACTCAAGCTTACTGACGAAAAGCGTCTATCAGGAGTTTCAGTCAAACGATTGCGCAATTCAAGTTTCGTAGCCTATTCCAACTTTTGGATGTAACCACCCTGTTCTAAGAGAACCAAGCACGTCTTACCTCTCCAGACGCGAATTCCGTGGACTTCTCTCAAATGTTGCTTAATTGCGATCTTTCCTCCAGTCCAATCATCGAATATTCTACCGCAGAAGTTGCGTCGATATGGCATGTTGTGAGTGACAGCCAGAAGGCCTCCTAAAAGTTTGAAGCTCTTCTCTGCTCAAGCCTTAAGCTGGAGATATCTTAAGCATGGGCTGGAGACTTCGGTGGAACGCGGGGCCCGGATAAGGTTAGCCAGACGAAACTGCTGGAGCCCGGTTGGATTGAGCGATTAGCGAGTCTTTCGGCAACTTAAAGATCCTAAGCGGCTGGCTTCTTGGCCTTTCGGCGGTGGTAGCGGGCGCTCGCTAAGTCGGCAAGGATTCCTCCTAAAATGGCACCGATCAGGACGGCAACCGCCGTTCCGAAGAGTAGCGCGCCCAGCGCTCCGCCTACGATGACGCCAGCAGCAGCTTCACCGTTCGTCACGCCTTCAGGAAGCTTCCTGCTTGAGCGGCTCGCGGTCGATCCCTTGGATGGTTGGCTCACTACTGTACTTTCTGGTTCTCTCCTGCTCGCGACTCGCTGCAACTTGTGGTTTGCCATTCTTCCCGGTTGCGTTTCAACGCGATGTACATTGTCCATCGTATAGCATATTCGCTCGCTAATCCGAGCGACGCTCTAACCTCAGCTCCCCGATCTTCTTCAGCGATATCGCTCGGACGACTTCCGGATTTTGAATGAGCCTCGACATAATGTCGGCCCTAGTCATCATCCCTTCAGCTAGGCGGCGGCCTTCAGGTTGAGAACCATACTTGGAGCAGAGCCTAGCGTCGAACGGATCGCTCATCTTCACTAGGGTAAACTTGGACACCAGCTTGACCCATCCTTCTTCGACGGAGAGATTGGAAGAATCAGGAATGAACTTCTATCGCTAAGAAGCATATGTCCCGAGGCAGACGCCACTCTGCTCTATGTAGGAAGTAAGCCATCCCGCCGTCAGCGTTTATGCGGTGCGAGTGCTCGAGTGATCAGGGACTCAAGCTCCTTTCCTAAGGCTGGCAAGACCGTTACTACTGGAGCTAAGTCAGCCCCTTCCTCCCCTCCCTCTTTATGCTCTCGCGTTCGGCTTGATCTCCCAAGATCGCCCCAATGAGACCTCCAGCGATGACGCCAGCAGGACCAAATGCTAGTCCTATCAGTCCTCCAACAATCATTCCCGCGAATGCCCCTCCTCCAGATGTCCTCACTTCCTCCTCTCTCTTCGAATCAGGACCTCGATTCTTGCCGCTTAGCCGTCTTATCTCAGCAATCAATCTGTCGAAGCCATCCGCTACCGTTCATTCTAGGCTCGCCAGCCCTTGGTACAGCAAGTAGCATGGTCACAACGCCCACAGTTGCTGAGAGATCCCCCAAGATTTCGTAGAGCCTCCATGCCAACATCGCTAACGCAATGAATGCCAGCGCCTCTCCGCGTTCATTAGCGACCTGAAGAGGAAAGAAGGAGTAGAGGCGATACTCTCAACTTGAGAGGGCTCCTGATCAAGATGCAAACGGCCCACTCCGAGAGTCTTGGGCGGAGGTTTAGCTACAGCGTTTCAGGTAAATAACGAGCTCGCCTTCCATGAGGTGATGATAACGAAGCTTGCTCTGAAAAACTTCAAAGGCGTTAAGGAGGGTTGCCTAGAGTTCGCACCTCTCACGATTCTGCTTGGCGCTAACAATTCGGGCAAAACAACGGTTCTTGAAGCGCTCTTCTTGGCGCCAAATCCCTTGCGCACAATCCCCTATGCCGCTGGGCCCGCAGGTCCTAGAATGCACGCGGTGTCCCTTCTGGAGGCTGTCCACAAGACTTTAGAGAGTGAAGGCTCTGCTTTCCTCCTCAACAATTACATGGCGCGATGGGCTTATGTGACTGCTGATATCGACGGCCGAGCGAGCTCAATTGCTTTCGTCGCACGGAGAGACGCTCAGCGCATACACGTAATCGCTTCTGAGCGAGCTCTCGATCCGCAGGTCTTGGATGACGCTTATGCAGGTCCGACAAGTCTTGCGGTAGTTAGTAGCACTCCGCCTAGAACCGTAGTTAAAGTCGGAGACAAAATCGTGGGTTGGCGGATGGGAGAGTTAAGCATGTACTCGGCCGATCACATACTTGACTTTACCTCATTGCTCAGGTCCTTTACCAGAGAAGCTCTCCTCTTCAGACCTGACCTCATCGAGCTTGCTTGGAACTATGCACGCCAAGTTTGGAGCCGAGTGAGGGGTGAGAGGATTGGGAGGAAAGTAGCTGGATCTATATCCGAGCTGATCGCGGAGCGGTATCTAGACCTCATGATTGAGGATTTTGGGGGAGGTCGGCGTGCAGTTTATGCCTATCTTGAAGATGGTAGCGCTATCAGGCTGGGAGATCTCGGTGATGGCGTTCAGGTGTTGACTACGGTCATGCTCATGACGGAGCTCAGCAAGCCTTCTGTGGTGCTCTGGGACGACGTGGAGTCGCATATGAATCCTCGAGCCTTGGTATGGACAGCCGATTGGCTATCCGACCTAATCCAAGGTGGAACGCAAGCAGTCGTATCCACCCACAGCCTAGAGGCTACACGCCTACTGGCGCAACGATGCGAAGACGCGGGTATCAAGCACTCCATCCTGCTCTTGAGGTTGGAGGACGGTAACCTCCGATCCAAGGCGCTGTCGCTAAGGGATCTCGAGAAATCGCTGGAGGCTGGTGTCGACGTTAGACTCGCAGATGTTCTACTGTGAGGGTATCTGCGCTCGAAGCTAGACATCTGCAACGTCTTTCGGCTCTCTGTCGGAAGCTCGGCTTAAGGAAGGCGTTCATCACGAGGCCTATTGATGCGTGGTGCGTATTATTGCTGGGCAATGGAGTGCCAGATGACTTGGCTCTAACCATAGTTTGTTCCGCACTCGACCATGAGAGAACGGTAGTATTTGCAAGACCTTTGGGGAAGAGGTTAGGCGCCGTGGAGTATATCCGAGTCTTAAGCGAGAAGTATCCAGCAACAACGCGCTTCCTCCTCACCATAGATCAAGAGGAGGAGCCACTAAACCAATTGTGGGGCGCGGCAGGTAGCAAACTACGTGAGCACTTCGAGGTGATGGCTGAATGTGGCGATCACAAGTGGAGGCTCTTTGAGTGCCGAGTTGGGGAAAAGAAGCTGGCGGTGGGCATCACGCTAAATGGCCTAGGCGAATGGCCCTGGAGCAAGCACACGATAGAGGATCATTTCCTTAGGGCTGCCAAATCGATCAAAGCGATTCCTAACGAAATAGCTAAGCTGATGAAATCGTCTAATTTCGACCCCAAACGTACTTGGCTAGACAGGTTGAAGACTATTCATGACGGAGTCTTTAGGGAACTTGTTCGGCGGAAGAGACTCGTGGAAGAATCGTTTCCCCAGCACGTGGCAACACTTCGAGCCCTAGCGGGAGAAGCTCGATTGAATCTCTAAGTCACTAGCCGGAAGCTGCCCACTTCCCCCTAAACTTCTAAGCGAGGGCCATCAGTAGGTTCGCTAGCGATGCCGCCTAAAGAATACTGACGTGTTATTGCCGGGCAGATAAGGGGCGCGAGCAGGCCGGAGACGCATCTTGTGCGCGAGAGCTTCTACGAGAAGGTAGTCTTGTCTCAGCAGAAGCAAGATGACCTCTACGCTTACTCCTGAGGTGAGACTACCGCCGGCGGAAATCCGTCAAGAAGCCTGTCTGGAGCCCATCTAGATCGAAAAATCGAAAAGGGGGAGGGCGAAAGAGGGTGTATGCCGGGACCCTCCCATCCGCGGCTCTGCGTTGCTTGCAGCTTAGGCGGGAGAACGACTGCGACAAAGGCGGCGATTTTCGCAAGAGCGTGGAAGCAGGAGCCAACGAAAGTCAAGAGGTAGCCATGGGCCAACATGAGCAAAAGAGGGCGAACACTTGGCGAGATCCTCGCCTCCATGCTCCTATCGGCGACCGGAACCTTAGCAGCTGGCATAATCCTAGGCGGGATCGCCCATAAGATCGAGCTCATCCCTGGGCTGCTGGCTCTCGTTCCAGCGCTGATGAACATGCGGGGCTGCATCTCGGGACCGCTTGCGATGCGCATCGGAACGGCATTTCACCTAGGCTTGCTCGAAGGAAGGGCTGGCAGAGAAGAGATCAAGAGGAACGTCTACGCATCGCTCATCTTGACGGTCGCGACGGCAGTCCTAGTCGGAGTGCTAGCCGATGCCTTGTGCAGGATCCTAGGCTTGCCGAGCGCCGGCCTCGTGGTCATGGTGGGGATTGCCCTTTCAGTTGCCATCCTAGCCAGCCTCGTGATGATCTTGCTGACGGTTGCGATCGCAATCTACTCGGCAGCCAAGGGGCTGGATCCCGACAATATCACGATACCTCTGGTAACGACGATGGGCGACGCTGTAACGATGATGTGCCTCGTCCTAGCTCTGGTGTTGTTGGGGTTCATCTGATGCCCGTCTACACAGTCAGGCGAATCACGCGCGAAAGCTTGCCAGTGCTCAGCAGCCTGATTCCCTTCGCGATCTTCGCCGGAGTATTCCTACACGCGCGCCTCGAGATCCTCACGGGCTTACCAGTTTTGCTAGTGCTCGTTCCACCGTTCATCGACTTGATAGGCGATGTGACCGGCGTTTTCTCGGCTAGGATGACGACCGCCCTTCACCTAGGCACGATCGAGCCTACCGCGAAGTCGACGTTAAAGATCGCAAAGGAGGTAGGCTTGATCTACGGAGCAGGGATCTTCGTGTTCAGCTTCTTGGCAGCTTTGGCGTACGGAATAGCCCTAGCGTTCGGATGGAGCGTGCTTCCGCTCCACGAGCTCGTCCTGATAGTCGTAGCAGCTGGAGCGTTGTCGACGGGGGTTTTGCTAGTAGTCGCCATCGTTTCGGCCTTCGGAGTGTTCAGGTATGGGTGGGATCCTGATAACGTCGTCGCGCCGATCCTGACTACGATGGGTGACTTTATTGGGGTGGGGCACTTCTTGATCATACTGGAGTTAATCGCTTGACGCAACGAGAGCCCGAATCCATTCGCGAGATCCTGCTCGAAATGAAGGATTGCTCCGAGCTCATGATAGACTTGGCTTACTCGGCCGTTCTCTTCGATGATAAGAAGCTGGCTGAAGAAGTCCTGAAGCTGGAGCGGAGGATCGACCACTTACGCGACCGCCTTAACGTCAAGGTCATGCTCGCCGTCCGAGATGCTGATGATGCAGAGATGGGCTTGGGAATGGCAAACGCTGCGATAGCTGCTGACAAGATATCGGATGCTGCAGCTGACGTAGCGTACTTAGTTCTGCGAGGGATTCCGCTGCACAAAACCGTCCGGGGGGCCGTTGAGAAAGCTGAGGAACGCGTCGGTCGGATCAAGGTTTCGGGTCGCTCGGTACTCGTCGGGAAGTACGTCAAGGACATTCACTCGCTCATCGGAGTAGATGTGATCGCCATAAGCGTAGCTGATCGCTGGATCATCAACCCTGAGGAAGGCGTCAGGCTAGGTCCTGATTACGTCTTGATCGTCCGCGGATCCGGGGCAGGAATAGAGCGGCTGAAGGCACTAGCGGTAGCATGAAGCCTGAAGCGAAGCTCGAAGAGCTCTTCTTGGAGCTTAAGGACGTTTCGGAGCTCATGATAGACTTGGCTTACTCAGCCCTGATCTTCAACAGCCGCGAGATAGCCGAAGAAGTCCGACGCCTCGAGGCCCATGTAGATGAGCTAAGAACTAGGTTCGAGCTGCTCGCTCTGGCCGAGAGACCGGAGAGGAGCGAAGAGCTGTTGAGCTTGCTCAGGATTAGCGAGGCCAACGAGAGGATAGCCGACGCCGCCTTACAGTTGGTCGAGACCGTGTTGCGCGGCCTAGAGCCCCATCCGATCCTATACGAAGTGGTCGAAGAGGCCGAAGAGACTATCGTGAGGGTGAAAGTCTACAAGCAATCCATCTTAGTCGGAAAGACGCTCGAAGAGCTGGATCTGCCCACTAAGTTCGGCCAGAGGATAATTGCAATTCGACGTAAGGGCAGGTGGGTCTACTGCCCCCGGAGGGACGAGGTCATCCGAGCAGATGACGTTCTGATAGCTCGAGGCTATGTTGCTGGAAGAGAGAAGCTCGAGGAGCTGGCTTCTGGCAGGCTGAGAGTCCTATAGCTTAACCCGCAGATCTTCTTCGACTACGTTAAGGACGACGTTCGTCACGGTTCGCTTCACGTGAGGATGCGCCAGTATCGACTTGATGAACTTGTTCATGGAATCCCGGTCTCTGAACCTGGCAACGACGGCTATGTCGAACTCGCCGGTGATGTCGTAGACGCAGCAGACGTTCTTGTACTTGGCGATCTCGCGTTCGACTTCGACTAGGTACCGGCCATCGGCTTGGATCAGCGTAAGCGCGGTCAGCGAGTAGCCAAGTTTAGCAGGATCTACAAGAACCGTATAGCCTTTGATGATGCCAGCCTCCTGCATCCTCCTAATGCGCGCTTGAACGGTGCCCGCAGCCACCTCAAGTTCCTTTGCAATTTCGCGGAAGCTCCTCCGAGCATCGCGCTGAAGGCAACGCAGTATTTGTAAGTCGAGATCGTCGATGCGAATCTTCCTAGCCAACCCTAGCTTCAGAAGGTCAGATCGCGTATTTAAGATGGAGCATTCTTTTTAGCCAATTGTCCTTTTATTCGAAGAATTTCCAGACAATTGACCTAATTTCACAATCTTTTTAAAACGATTGAGAAGAGAAGGTGTACGTTGTTGAGCAGGTGAGAAAATGCCGTACGAGAGATTGCCCGATGGAACGCTCGAGCCGCTTCGCAGGACGCCAGGGGAGGTCGTCGATCTGATCAAGGAGCGCGGAGTAAAGTTCGTCGAGCTTCAGCTAACCGACCTCAGGGGAAGGCTTCACTGCGCCACGGTATCACCAGACTCGGTGGACTTGGATGCATTCGAGTACGGAGTGCCCAAGCTCGATGGATCGTCTATCGAAGGCTTCGTGGAGATCCATGAATCCGACATGGTCCTGAAGCCCGATCCGAACACGTTTGGAATCTTCCCATGGGACCCGAGGAGGGCGCGGCTCATATGCGACGTTTACTGGCACTACGGAAGGGGAAGGCTCTCTCGCGATCCTAGATACGTGGCCGAGCGAGCAGAGGAGTATCTGAAGAGCCTAGGCTACGACGGCTACTGGGGGGCTGAGATCGAATTCTTCGTGTTCGACAAGGTGTTCATGGATGTAGCGTCTCCCTATAGCGCAAGCTACCGCATCGTGTCTAAGGAGACCGAAGTTGGCTCGACGGGCAAAGAGTATCCGATAAAGCCGAAGAGAGGGTACGGCAAAGCCACTCCTCAGGACACGCTAGCCGACTATCGGAGCGAGTGCTCAAGAGCTCTCGAAGAAGGGTTCGGCGTAATTTGCACATTCCACGGGCACGAGGTAGCGACAGCAGGCCAAGTCGAGATCAACATTCGTCACGACAGCTTGAAGTACGCAGCCGACAGCGTCATGACGTACAAGCTCGTCGCTAAGACGATCGCTCGCCAGCACGGCTTGGTGGCGACCATGATGCCGAAGCCCGTTTTCGGCGACAACGCCTCGGGCATGCACGTTCACATAAGCCTCTGGAGGGACGGCAAGAACCTGTTCTACGATCCCGACGATGAGTATGCCGAGTTCAGCCAGCTCGGCAGGTACTTTGCCGGAGGGATCTTCGAGCACGCGTACTCGCTCTGCGCCATAATCGCTCCGACCACGAACTCGTACAAGAGGCTAGTTCCAGGCTACGAAGCGCCCGTGTACCTGACATGGGGCCGAGCCAATCGCTCTGTCATGATCCGCATTCCAGTTTACCACAAGGGCAGGAAAGCCGAAGCTACGAAGAGGATCGAGTTCAGGACGCCGGATCCGGCTTGCAACCCGTACCTCTGCCTCGCAGCAATCTCAGCAGCAGGCCTCGACGGGATCAAGAAGAAGATCGACATCGGCGATCCGATCGACGAAGATGTCTACAAGCTAACCGAAGAAGAGCGCAGGAAGCTCGGCATTCAGCAGCTTCCGACCAGCTTGAAGGGGGCCATCGAGGCGCTAGAAGCCGACCGCGAGTACCTGAAGCCGATCTTCACGGACGACGTGATCGACAAGGTGATCGAGTTTGGCCTAAAGGACCACTTCGAAGTATCGATAAGACCCCATCCGTACGAATTCTACCTCTACTTCGACGTCTAGAGTTGAGCTGGTTGGGAGCACAAATTACGTCCTAGTCGATGCAAATGGCTGGTCGGAGCGAGGAACGAGGTTATGGATTTTGGCTCTTTGTCGCCTTTGTAATCATCGTATTCCTTTTACCCCCGGTAACGAGTGAAAGGGGGTTTGTTTGGGGCCCGGAGACGGGCGAATTGGTATCTAGAATTTTGGCATTCGCCGCTTTTCGGTATACTGAAATAGCTATTGGGATACGCATTCTTACGGTCGCTCTATTAGTTTCGCTCATCAGGTATGGGGGTAAGGCCGGGCGCCCTTTCAGCGCTTTCGTGGCAGGTAACTACATCCTCATAGCTTTCCTTCAAAGCATGGCAATCATTGAAAACTACGGGCTATCGATTATCCTTTCAAACCTCTTGATCTTCATTTTCATAGGTGTCGTATGGGCGAAAGAGGCTCTTCGCCCAAAAAGCGACTTTACTTTTGAGAGGCTTCCTTGGTGGCGCTACTGGCCAATACCCCTAGCCTTCCTGGCCTATTGGTTTCCAGCAGACATCTACGGACGACCAGATTTTAATCCACTTTACTTGCTGACTTCTGATTACGGCGTCGCCTTCTGCTTGACCACGCCCGCCATCGTGACCATTTTGACCCTCATCTACCCTCGAGTAAATATGAAGGTGCTTAGCGCCACCTGCTACGCTGGGCTCCTTTACGGTATTCTCAACGTGGCTTTCGGTATAATTACACCACAAGCTTGGTGGACGAGCGGTATACTTCACATTCCACTCCTTACCATCTCCATTTGGGGCTTGGCTTTACCCAGAATCGCAAAGCACTGCACATTTTGATGATGTCAGCCAAGTCCGAAAGATTCTGGTAGAGAAGTTCTTGGAGGGAAAATATCTGCAAAACTTCAAGGTGGTGGCGTGCAAGCTTCACGCCCTCACGAATGGAGTTTTTGACTATTCCGATTTCTTCTACAAGGTACGCTGGCAACATTGAGTATCTGGCACCAGCGTCTACCAACACTTCGATGTTTGAAGAAACTGGTTTAGAAGAGAAACATATCGATCTTCCTCAACCTGCCTGTGGACACATCTGGCATAAAGCCTGCCAATTCGACTGTAGTAACC
>CAYZOK010000008.1:0-5965 GCA_964480335.1 uncultured Candidatus Bathyarchaeia archaeon
TCGACCGTAACCGCCTTTGCCAACGATCTAGGCTTGTCGGGATCGCAGCCGCGCTTCACCGCTACGTGGTAGGCGAAGAGCTGGAGGGGGATCACGAAAAGCATGGGAGTCAGGAACCCCGGAACTCCTTGCGACGGTATCTCGACGTAGTCGTCTGCAAGTTGCATGATCTCTTCGTCGCCTTCCTCTGCAATTACTATGACGCTAGCACCACGAGCCTTCATCTCCATGATGTTGCCGACCATCTTCGGCCTCGTTCGATCATTAGGAGCTACGAATACGACAGGATACCCCTCCTCGACCACCGAAATGAAGCCATGCTTGCTCTCGCCAGCAGGATACGCGAGAGATGGAGTATAGGCCAGCTCGAGAAGCTTGAGGCGCCCTTCTAAGGCTACGGGATAGCTAACTCCTCGCCCAAGAAAGCAGAAGCTTGGCCTCGCAGCGTATTTCGACGCAATTCGTTCGACTGCTTGCCCGCATCGTTTGAGCGTCAAATCGGCGAGTTCTGGAATGCTGTGCAACTTCTCGAAGAAGCTGTTGATCTCGCTTCGATCGAGAGCTCCCCTCCGTTCGCTTAGCTTTAATACTAACTTCGACAAGACGGCCAGCTGAGCTGTGAACGTCTTCGTCGCGGCTACCCCGATCTCAGGTCCAGAGCTTTGGCATACATAGACCTTAGAGAGCATCGTGAGCGAAGAGCCGAGGACGTTCACGATGCCCGCAACAGAAGCGCCTCTCGCTCTCGCGAAGCGAACTGCAGCGAGGGTATCTGCAGTCTCTCCAGACTGGCTTACAGCAAGTACAGCGCAAGACTCGTCCACAGCGCTTCCATAGTGCTCGACGAATTCTGATGCTATCACGGGTTGGGTAGCCAGCTTGGCTAACTTAGAGAACGCGTAAGAGGCGACGAGGCAAGCATGATAGGAGGTGCCGCAAGCTACTAGGAAGACGTGCTCGGCTGTATCCAGCTCAGCAGCTACTAGATTCAGGTAAATCTCAGGAGTCCTGAGAGCGTCGCGAATGCCACGCGGCTGTTCGTATATCTCCTTGAGCATGAAGTGCGGATAGCCCTCCCTTTCAGCCATCCTCGGCGACCACCTGACCACCTCAGGTTCCCTAACGACTGCTTCCAACGTGTCGAGCTTGTACAGCTTGACGGAGTCTCGCTTTAGCAAGGCTATCTCGCGATCTTCGAGGTAGATAGCGTTTCGCGTCAGCGGAAGGAAAGCTGGAATATCGGATGCGCAGAACATCGCTTCCTTTCCCAGCCCGATTATCAGTGGGCTTTCATTGCGAGCGCAAACTAGCGTGTCTGGTTCCCTCGTACTCATGACTATTATGGCATAGGAGCCGCGTACTCGCATCGTAGCTCTTCGAGTTGCTTCGAGCAAGCTTAGGCCTCCGGCTAGCCCATCCTCGATTAGATGAGCGAAGACTTCGGTGTCGGTCTCAGACTTGAACACGTGTCCTTTAGCCCTCAGCTCTTCGCGAAGTTGGAAGAAGTTCTCGATGACTCCGTTGTGGACAACGGCCACTTCACCCCTGCAGTCGATGTGAGGATGGGCATTTTCAGCGGTAGGGGCGCCGTGTGTTGCCCAACGCGTATGAGCGATTCCGATGTCTCCTAGAAGGTCATCGAAGTTCAGTTTGCTGTGGATCTCGTCTATTTTTCCTGAATCCTTCTTGACGTAGAGCCTGCCTCCATGTATAGTCGCTATGCCGGCCGAGTCGTATCCCCGATATTCGAGGCGCTTGAGAGCCTGCCTCAGCAGCGGAGCACAGCCCGGAACGCCGATGCACCCAAAGATTCCGCACAAGCTACTCCAGTTGCTCAGCTAGCATCTCGCGTAGCATAGAGCTCGCCAGCCTGGCGTCCACCCGCCCTCGGACTTGGCGCATCACGATCCCCATCAGCGGGCCGAATGCCTTTTCCCGCTTAGCTCGAACTAGTTGGCTGTTCTCGTCTAAGATCCGCCGGATTATGTCTCTAAGCTCCTCGACCGAGAGAGCTCTGAGGCCTAAAGCCTCGATGGCTTCGCGGACCGAGGCCCCGGCGTGTTGACATAGCCACCGCAAGATTGATTCGGCAGCTTCCTTGGAGACTAAGCCTGCATCGATCGCATCGAATAGCTCGACAAAGGTATGGTCTGGAAGTGCATCGGTGTTTAATCCATCACGCTTCAAATTCCGAAGAATTTCGGTCAATGCAACAGCAATGAACGAAGGCGCGACTTTCGACCTCTTCACAATCCTCCCAAATAATGCTACCCTGTCGTCATCCACTAGCTGACGGGCTAGCTTCTCGTGCACCCTGTGCGTGGCTACAAGCCTCCGTACTGCCTTTTCAGGGAGCTCGGGAAGGCGCTCTCTAACTTCGGCGAGGAGATCGTCGGTTATTGTGACTGGAGGGACATCTGTTTCGGGATACATGCGAGCTGCTCCCGGCCTAGGCCTCATATAGCGCGTAGTTCCGTCTGGCTTGGCAGCTCTAGTCTCGCTTGGAACACCGTGAAGTGCTTCTCGCGCCCGCTCGACTACTGCCTTGAGCGCATCTCGAGCTTTCTCCAGCTCGTCTGCAACCATTACCACGGCGTCGAGGTCTTTGCAATCGAGCTTCTCCTTCAGAGCATCCACTTCAGCTTGGGTTATTCCACAACTAGGAAGCTCGTCGGTATGGAAGATTCCGCCGACCCTACCCCAAAAGATGGCTCGGTCAGCCATCTCGGTTCCGAGCCTGATCCCGGGAATGAGCTCGCGACCTACCAAGCCTCCGAAGCCTAACAGCTTAACCGCCAAAACTCGGCCTCCCTTTTCCATGGCTTTTCTTACGACTCTGCATCGAGTACCGCTGAACAGCTCGGTGACATCGACGAAGTCCTCGGATAGCATGTCAGCCTTCACGCCGCGCTTCCGCAGCTCTTCACGAATCGCCAGCAAGTTGACTTGACGCCTCACTTCGTACTCGACAACTTTGGGCAGAAGCTCGAGCTCTTGAACCCCCTTGATTTCGATTAAGGCTCCCTCGCGTATCGATACGTTCAGATCTTGCCGTATGGTTCCAATGCCCCGCTTAACGCGCCTAGTTGCTCTTAGGATCCTGCCGATGGCTAGGGCGATCTTGCCAACTTGCCTCAGGCTCTTCAAAACAGGAGCCGTTGCTATCTCGATCAATGGGATGCCGAGCCTGTCGATTCGATAGTAGACCGTCATTCCCTCTTCGCGAAGTTTCCTAGCAGCATCTTCTTCCAAGCAGATCGTCTGCAGTGGAATCTCCTCATCATCAGTTTCTATCTTGCCTCCTAGAGCGATTACCGCAGTTCGCTGGAAGCCCGTCGTGTTCGAGCCGTCTATGACGATCTTGCGCATGACGTGAACTTCGTCGACAGGCCTAGCCTTTACCATCAACGCCACCGCTAGCGCTATCCTGAGGGCTTCCTGATTCAGGTCGTGCGGAGGCTCCTCGTCCATCTCGACGAGGCACGAAGTTTTGCTGTCCGCCTCGTACACGATCGTTTTTCCCTTCTGGAACTCGAACATGGCTGCAGGATCTACCTCGCCCAACTCTGACTGCGTTGGTCTAAGTCTCCGGATGAAGACTATCTCAGGCTCCTTCGCCGACAGCTCTGCTGGACAATTGCAGAACAGCTTGCACTTCGTGTCAAGTTGCTGGTGGATTTCTAAGCCTACCTTGAGGCCGAGCTGCTCATAGTCGAGTTCTAGCTGCATCTACCTTTGTTGAAGGGTCAACTCACTTTTGAACGCGATCTCTACGCGAAAATCGTCGGGCTCACTGGAGCAGGACTTCTTAGAATTCGCGCGAATTCACGAAGTGTCGTCAGAGTTATCGCTTCTATCAACCCTTCGAGCATGGTTTTCCTCTTCAGCTCGACGACTGCGGGCCTTTCGATTCCGGCTATATCTGAAGCAAGCTCGATGGCGTCATTCAAGTTCCCGAAGTCGTCAATCAGCCCAAGCTCTCTGGCCTGCTGAGCTGTGAATGGCCTTCCGTCAGCGATTTCGCGCACTTTCTCGATAGGCAGGTTCCTCCCTTCTGCTACGTCCTGAATGAACTGCTCATGCACGTCTGTGATCATCTCTTGGAGGATTTCGCGTTCCTCAGGAGTTATAGCCCTGAACGGGGTCCCGATGTCCTTTAGCTCACCTCCCTTGATTACGACAAAGCGAACACCTAGTCGTTCGAAGAATTCCTCAAATTGAGGGACTATCATGATGGCTCCAATGCTACCCACGATGGCTCCTGGCTCAGCGAGTATTCGATCGGCTGCGCAAGCAATGTAATAGCCACCGGAAGTGGCTATCGATCCAACTGAAACGACCACGGGCTTTCCAGCATCTCTAAGCCTCAAGATCTCTCGATAGATCTCCTGAGAGGCTCCTGCCTCGCCGCCTGGAGAGTTCACGCGGATTACGACCGCCCTTATGCTTGGATCCTCCCGCGCTTGCTTCAGAAGTTGCGCTATCTCCTCCGAGCTGGTGATGGGAGCGAACAGCGAGGACTCGCCTGCCTGTATGGCGCCCTCGATTCTAATTAGCGCTATCTTGCCAGGAGGAGCCACCACAACTCCAGTTGCAATTATGACTGCGCTCGCAGCCGCCGAGCCGAAGAAGACGGCGAGTATAATGATAGCTAGGATTCTCCTCATGCGGCTGGCAATGCTAGAGGGAGCATCATCATGGCAAAGAGTATCGCAGCTATCACGATCGCTATTAGGACCGCAGCCGGAATTACAATAGCTGCAAATGCACGGCCTGTTGAGAATCCATGGGCTTCCCTAAGCCCTAGAACGAGTAAGGCAACTATCCAGAGTGAGATCAGAAGCGAGAAGCCGGAGTGGACGACCGGAGAGGCTGTGACCCAAGCCAGAAGGCCGAATGCCAATAGGAAGGTTCCAGGCGCTTGAGCATACCCGGTCGCAAACAGGGTTTGTTCTAAGGAAGCCCTGCCTCCCAAAGCTTTTGAAGAGAGGTGGAAGATGCATCCCACCAAGAGCCAACCCACTATGCCACTCACGACTGAGGTTGTAAGGACGAAGGGCGGAGATCTAAACGCCTTAGCCATCTCAGCTACTTCAACGGGTACCGCCTGCACCTCGGTAGGGATCATAAGGACTGCGGAATAGGCTATTCCCGAACTGATCGATGCTAAAAGCACTACCGCGGCTGCCTCAGCTAGGCCTATCCTAGCTTCCAACATCGATCGGAAGGTTGCAACAGGGCTAACGAGCACTCCTGCCAGTCTGTCTAGAAGGAAATTAGCGACGCTCACGGAGAGTCACTTCGCTTCAGTCATTTATTAAGGTTGAGCCAGCCTACTTCAAATTTCAGGGGACGGTGCATGGAAGTTACGCTTCGGCTGCCGTTTTCCCTGAGTGAGAAAGAGCTCATCGCTAGCATTCCTGCCGAGAGCCTGACAGCCGTGATCGGGCCGCGGCCCTTCGAAGCTTCCAGTATCGAGAGAGCCGTCAAACTTGCTGCGAAGGTTTTAGCTCCACTAGCCGAGCGGGCAAAAAGCAAGCGGGTTGCGATCCTCGTGGACGATCACACGAGACCTACGCCCTCAGCTGTAGTTCTCGGTGAAATTCTCGGTGTATTTGAGAAGTCCGATGTCTTAGTCGCCTATGCAAAAGGAACGCACGATAAGCCTCCGCAAGAATTTATCGAGCGCAAGATACCACGCGAGATTCTGAAGCGGTATGACGTGATACTTCACGATGCGTTTTACGGCGAGTGCTTCTACGTAGGCACTACCCGCTATGCAACACCAGTCTGGATTAACCGCGAGGTTGCTGAAGCTGAATTCAAGATAGGCATCGGCTCGATCTTTCCGGCACCGCCCGGCTTCACGGGAGGCTGCAAGATAGTGTTACCGGGAGTTGCCCACCACGCGAGCATCAACCGCAACCACTTCCTCTTTTTCTCGCCAACCGCGAGGGCTGGACTC
>CAYZOK010000008.1:6065-11735 GCA_964480335.1 uncultured Candidatus Bathyarchaeia archaeon
GAGCATCAACCGCAACCACTTCCTCTTTTTCTCGCCAACCGCGAGGGCTGGACTCGACGCAGTGGTAAACTTCGTGCTAGATCTGCGGACGCGTTCAAAAGCCGAGGTCTTCGCAGGTGATCCTCGAGAGGTATTGCATAGTGCCACGCCCCTTGCTAAGCATGCCTTCTTCCACAAATCGCGCGCAGAGGTGGACGTGGTGATAGCTGCAGCGGGATCTTCGGACGACATCGACTTTTGCCATGCCACTAAGGCATTGCCCAACGCCAGTGTGGTTTGCAAGGAAGGTGGGACCATCATCTTGGTCTGCTCTTGCCCTCTCGGAGTCCAGTGGCCCGAGCTCTCCTCGTTGCTAGAGGACGTGAGGAGACTGAAGCTAAGGCGCGGCGAGATACCCCGTTACGCTGTCGAGAATAACGTTGAGTCGATGGCGGCCTACGTAGCTTACGGCTTATACGACCTATGCATCCAGCCAAAGAGGCGCGTCATCGTCGTCTCGGATAATCTTGCAGAGCACGATCTCGAGGCGTTTCAGTTTGAAGTAACCCGAGATCTGCAACAGGTACTAGATGATGTAATTCGGGATCAGGAGAAGGTTCTAGCGATGATTCATGCGGGCTCGCTTCACTTGGAAGGTGTGGGGCATAGGTAAAAGACCCGGTCTATAAGGTATTGACTAGAAGAATTCGTCAGCTTCGGTTCTGGCTGAAATCTCGCCTGCTATGTTCGTGAGCATGATCTCCTTAGCTCTATCACGATCCTTAGTTTGGCCAAACGCCCACATCATCTTTACAAGGGCTGTCTCAGGTAGCATGTCCTCAAGTGGAATTACTCCGAGCGCAAGCAGATCTCTTCCAGTATCATACACCTTCATGTTGACGCGGCCCCACAGGCATTGAGACGTCATGCAAACGAGGAGTCCCTCGTCGATTGCCCGTTTGACTGAGCCGAAGCAATACTGCCCGACATGCCCCAAGCCGGTGCCTTCTAGCACGATGCCGCAATAGCCCTGTTCAACGTACCAATCAATTATGCTGGAGTCGAACCCGGGATAGAACTTCACTAAAGCAACGCGACCATTGAAGTCCGGCTTCAAAACTGGCTTGCGACTGCGATCTCTAATCCGATAGTCCGCGGCCAGCATGACTACTCTGCCATCAGCCTCCACCTTGGCTAACGGAGGAGCGTTAATTGACTTGAACGTATCGCGCCTGCTCGTATGGCACTTGCGCACCTTAGTCCCCCGGTGGATTATCACAGCCTCATCTGAAGTCGAGTCGTGCATCACAAGCCCGACCTCGGCAAACGGAGCCCTTGCTGCAGCCCTAACGGCGCCTACTAGGTTAACGGCCGCGTCCGAGCTTGGCCTATCCGAAGAGCGCTGGGCGCCTACTAGGATTATCGGGACGGGCAAATTTTGCAAAGCAAAGCTGAGGGCGGCTGCGGTGTAGGCCATGGTGTCCGTTCCATGGGCAACGACTACGCCATCCACCTTTCGTTCGAGGTGGCGGTAGATGGATCCAGCTATCGATTTCCAGTATGCAGGCGTCATGTTTTCGCTGAAGATGCTGAACAGAATTTCAGCATCTACCTCTGCCAGATCGGCTAGCTCGGGAACGACTGCGTACAAATCGCTAGCCGAGAGAGCGGGATGCACGGCTCCAGTCCTATACTCGACTCGAGCGGCTATTGTCCCACCCGTACTGATTATGGAGACTTTTGGAAGCCCGGGCTTCTTCTCAGGAAGGGGCGGAGCCTTAAATGCGGGCTTAGCTCCAGCTCCGATCTTCTCAACCTTCACGTCGGGAGACAAACGAATTCCGATGCAGTAGCCGCTCGCCAGCTTAACGACGATGTGGCGCCGATCTCCTCCGGCCCTCGGCATTAGTATCCCTTCGTAGACCTCTCCTTCCCGCTTGATTCTGACGAGATCTCCGACGTCAACTCCCGCTTTCTCAAGAGCGTTGCGAGCAAGACCTCGATAGCCTTCCAGCTTCAACAGCCGTATCCGTAAACTCGAAGCGGTATCTCTTTAAAGGCTGTTGGAACCAACGAGGTTAATGTCAAGGATTCCCATTGTGATGGGAACGCAACATCCCGACAGCGCATCGAAGTTTCTCTCATCTCAGGATGAGGTTGAGGAAGCTGTCCTCAACTTGAGGCCCATCGAGAGGGGAGGGTTTGGTTGCGACGAGCAGATGATCGATTACGAAGGAAAGCTTACCCCTTACCATCAGCCTCGATGGATTATCGACAGATTGGCTGAGGAGGGGCTCGTTCCAGGAGAAGACTACCTGCTAACTCCTCGAATTCCGCTCGAGAGGTACGAGGACGTTGACCGCCAGATAATGGTACTCTGGTCGATCATGACAGCGAGCAAGCACTCCAGGCATCACGGAGGGTTTTGTATCAAGTACGTCATACACCCTATGGCCGAGACCAGCAGAGAACTTCTAGTCTCGCACAGACGGGCAAACAAGCTAAAGCGCTTCGCACAGGAGGAGATCGGACTCGAGGAGATCGAACTTAGGCTCATTCCGCTCTTCGAAGACGTAGTCAGGTTGTTGCAGATTGTTGAGATACTGGGCGAGTACTGCGAGCAGTGTGAGCAGGAGCTAGGGCTTAGGCACGACTATCTTCGCATCTTCTTGGGTAAGTCGGATGCTGCCATGCTGTACGGCCACTTATCTTCGTGCCTCGCCCTCAAGTACGCCCTTTCAAAGCTAGCGAAGTGGGAGCAAGAGGAGGGAATTCCAATCTATCCGATGATCGGCGTCGGTAAATTGCCGTTCAGAGGGCACCTGTCGCCTGAGCGAGTAGACGATTTCGTTCGCGAGTACGCAGGCTTCTGGACTGTCACGCTTCAGTCAGGCTTGCGCTACGATGTCGGCCTCCGAGAAGCTCAGCGTGTCGTCAAGCGAATTCGTGAGGGGGCCCGGCAGAGGCCTAAAATCTTCGATGAGGATCTCGAGAAGCTAGTCGTCGATTTCATCAAGATCCTGTCGGCGCGATACCTAGAAGTCGTCACACCGCTTGCCGAGCGGATCTGCGAGGTGTCCGACATTATTCCGGAGAGGCGAGAACGAGTTGGAAGGGCAGTTTACTCGCGCAGCTTTTCGAGCTGCCTTCCCATCGTAGCTGACAAGCGCCTAGCCCAGATGATCCCGACGCGAGTGGCTCTGCCTAGGGCGATCAAGTTCACGGCATCGCTTTACAGCATTGGAATTCCTCCCTCGTTGATTGGGCTCGGTAGGGGACTGCGCGAGGTAAGAGAGAAGCTAGGCGAGGATTCACTCGAGGTTCTTCTGAAGGAGATCTACCCTAGTCTAGAGGCAGATGTGAGGTATGACCTCCAGTTCTACGACCCGAGAATCGCGGAGAAGCACGTCCAAGGCGAAGTTCTGGAGGAAGTGAGGCGAGACATCGCGGAAGCTCAAGCCATCTTAGGGGTCGAGCGAGAGGAAACTGAGGTCGGGATGAAGCACTCAGAACTCCTCAGGGAGGCGTGGAAGCTCCGGGAGGCTGCAGCGATCGCCGATAAGCTTCTGCAATGCGGGATTCTGCGCGGAAGCCTGGGCTAGCTTATACTCGCCGATCCCGAATCTTCACGATCACAAAAGCTCTACTTCGAGACCTCGTCCTTCCTCTAACGCCCTTCTGTAGACTAGGTGCGCTGTGGCGATGTCTTGAATCGCAAGCCCAGTTGAGTCAAATATCGTTATTTCCTCATCCGAAGTTCTCCCTGGCTTTTTGCCAGCGATCACGTCTCCGAGCTCAGCATAGATGTCCTCTCGAGTTATGCAGCCTCTAGATAGGGGCACATTAACTTCGCCGCTATGGCAAGCTTGCTCGAAGTCGTCGACGACTATCTTCGCCTTCTTTAAGATCTTGGGATCGAGCTCTTCCTTGCCGGGAGCATCAGCGCCGATGGCGTTTATGTGAGTGCCGCCATCGATCCATTCCTCTCTAACGATGGGCTCGGTCACCGGGGTAGCCGTCACTACAACGTCGGAGCCGCGTACAGCTTCTTCGATCTCGACTGCTCGGATGCTTAACTTCAGCTTCTCACCCATCTCTCGAGCGAAGCGCTCAGCATCCTTCAAGGTCTTTGAGCACACCTTTACTTTCTCGACATTCAACACGCAAGCCAATGCCATCAACTGGGTTCTGGCCTGGCGGCCCGCTCCAACCATTCCGATTATCCGCGACTCCTTCCTAGCGAGGTACTTGGTAGCGATCCCTCCAGCTGCGCCAGTTCGCATGTCAGTTATCCAAGTTCCGTCCATGATAGCAATAGGGGCTCCTGTAGGAGGATCAAGCAAGATTATTGTCGCCATAACTGTGGGCAAGCCCCGCTCCGGGTTGTCGGGGTAGACGCTGACGATCTTGGCTCCAGCAGCCTTCAGCTTCCTCACATAAGCAGGCATGACGCGGAAGTCACCCCTATACTCGGGCAGAGGGACGTAGGACTTCGGAGGCATCTCGACTCTTCCCAAACTTTTCTCTCGAAATGCTTCCTCGACGACCTTCATGACATCATTCATCGAGACTATGCCTTCAATGTCGGACTTAGTGAGAAGCAGTACCCTCACCCGAAAATGTTTGCAAATCAGGTAATAAGACGACAGCTCGCAAAGGCAAGGCGCAGAACCTACAAAGCCAGAGGGATGAGGGGTACTACCTCGCCCTTCTGTAGGTTAAAGGCTCAGATCCTCTGAAGAGTAGCTGGTTAGCATGCTCAGGGGTAACCTGAAAGAAGCGCTTGCTCTGCTCATCATCGATCGAGGAGGGCCGATCGGCAGGTATCGGCTGAAGGATTTCCTCGGGCTTCCCGAAGGAATCGTTCGAGGGATGTTAGGAAAGCTGGCCAAGCAAGGTTACGTGGCGGTAAGCAAAGCCGGTTGTTCTTTGACCGAGGCGGGGAAAGCCGCCTTGAAGAAGTTCTTGTCAAACTGCAGAGTAAGACAGATTCGTGAAGGCGATTTCGGAAGGCTCAACGTCGGGAAGGCAAACGTTGCTTTGAGTATCGAAAGAAGGCTGAGAAGGCCTCCGATGGAGCTGCGCGATGAGGCTGTGAGAGCTGGAGCGAGGGGAGCTGTCATAGCCATCTTCGAAGGAGGATCGGTTGTAATTCCGAACATCATGAACTTGAGGGAAACCATGCCTGCTGTAAACGACAGGCTAATCCGCGAACTTAGCTTGGGGGAAGGCCACGTAGTTGTGATAGCTGGCGCAGATGATCGGTGGCGAGCCCTTGAGGGAGCCTTGGCGATTGCCCTAGCCCTTGGGTAGGCTGATCCGCATCAGGTACTTCGAAGTCGATCTTGAGCGAGCGGTGGCTATAGACGGCGACTCCTTCGCTTGAGGAAGACAGCGTTACTGAACGTTGGAGCACGAAGCAAGATGACGACATCGGCGCCGGACTTCCTAGCGATTTCAGCAAGACGCTGATTCACAGTTGGCGCGGGAAGTGTTAACCGGGTCTTGCGCAAGGATTGCTTTGTTCGCTAGTACCGCTTCCGGTACTCTTGCTTCCTTTATTGGTACCGGTTCCGGTACAATTCTCTACCAACCCCGTACCGCTTCCGGAACAGGTATGATGTCGTACAAAACACCCCAGCGCACAATAACGTACCGGAAGCGGTACAAAGCACAGTACGAGAACAGTCA
>CAYZOK010000008.1:11835-19247 GCA_964480335.1 uncultured Candidatus Bathyarchaeia archaeon
CCCAGCGCACAATAACGTACCGGAAGCGGTACAAAGCACAGTACGAGAACAGTCACGAAGCGTACCGGAACCGGTACACTAGCAAGGCTCTGGCAACAGGGCGTTAACAGGGAATCCGTTCGCCCTGCTAGGCACACTCGCCACCCAGGCTATCCCGCCACCTGAGCCTGCCAGATGAAGAACGAGGTAATGAGTACACACGAGCCAAGGATTCAATAAATCCAGCTGAGGCAGGCTCAAGGGGCGGGAGAGGCTAAAGGGCGGGGAGGCCGCTTAAGCAGGACTTAACATCTTCTAAGCTTGCATCAGTTCGAAAGCCTTTGGGTGAGAAATGAGTTCTGGTAGTCCGAAATCCTCGTTGCTGAAGCTCTCCTACGAGATAGCTTACCTTCGGCTCGGAGGATCTGAGCACCCTAGATAGGCTGTCAGTAGTGTAGAAGTACGGCACTTTGATCTCGCTCTCAGCCAAAATGGTCTCGAGCAACCTCAAAGAGCTCTCATATGCAGCTGACAACATGCTCCTGCAAAGATCGCGATTCCACAACTTTCCAAGGAAGAGGGGACCCGCAATTGACAGCGAGGCTCCGCAAGATGGGCATTTAGGAGAGCCTAACTCTTCATGTCGAAGCGCTCGACGGTATAGGCATGCACGGCAGTGCGCAAGGAAGCCCACTTGTCTGACCAATGTGTAAGCTCGAGTGGCTCCTTCGTCAAGTCTGAAGTATGCTCGGAGGAAGGAGCCGCCGTAGAACGCGAACACGGGTTCCAAAGCGAGGTCGTGCGAAGCCGCAGTTTCGATTGCCTTCTTGACCAAGATCCTTAGGCCGACTTCAGCATGGTACTCGCACCTTAAGGGCAGCGCTCCATAACGCCTTAGGCAAGTGCGAGGATAAGCTCCGCAAAGTGGCGCGGTGTCCGTGGAAGCTATTCCCAGGAAGCCGCCGCGCTTAAGCGAGAGGATCGATGATTCAAGAAATGGGACTGGAGAGCCAAACGGATCAACATCTACATAGTCGAAGCGCCTGCCTTCGCGCCTGAGAAGCAGGTTCGCCTCTTCGTTGAGCGTATGAACCCTGCAGCGGATCAAATTTCGATTCAGTTCGACGTGCCGTTCGATAGCCTGAAAAGCATCAGGATTCAGATCGTTGATCAGAACTTCTTCTAGGTTGCTGACCTCGCACGCGAATCGCAAGCCTCGAACGCCACTTGCAGCCAGCAGATCTAAGATGACTAGCCTCTTAGGAGCAGATTCGGCAATAGCTCGCAAGAAGGCGACCGAGATGTCGCGCTCGGCTGTTTTTTCAGGATTGTAGAATGGTCTCAGCTGAGCCGAGATTTTCTCCGCTCGAGGAACGAGCAATTTGATCCGACCTTCAGTAACTTCAACTAAGTCGCTCATTGCTTGAGCTCGGCCAAGAGCTCATCCGCGATCTCCCTGCCAAGCTTGTCTCGATTCTCGAATGTCACTTCGTAGATGCGCACGTCGCGCCTAGATCTGATCAAGTCGACTAATGGATGGCGAGCCCTCCAGTGGATCACGCCTAGGACTGGCTTCGGAGAGTCTAGTGCTTCTAAAACGGCTCTCCTGAACTCTTCGCTGTACAATTCCATCGGTCCTACCTCGTCTATCACGATGAAGTCAGCGCCTTCGATAGCTCTGAGAATGGCGCCTGCTCCCACTTCGCGTAAATCTCGCAGGTTGACTCGATACCTGCTGACTTGAGGGCCGGTGAGCTGATCCACGTGAGCGAGGATTCCTCTCGAGCCCGTCAGTATGTCGATTAGTTCGAAGCCTACACGCCTGCCGCCAACTCGCATGTCAGGGCAGAACACTCCCCCAGGCTTAAAGCCGGCTCGCTTGAGAATCTGCATAGACTCCCGCACGACGCTCGTCTTGCCTATTCCCGGCCTTCCCGTTACGAAGATTTTCCGCATAGCCCGTCTTACTGAATGCGTCAAAGAAAGTACTTGTTACGCAAGGTTGTAAGCCGACCGCTTCCTCTTCTAGAAGGCATCGATGCCTAGGCTAGTTGCTGGCGTAGACGACGCTGGCCGAGGGGCTGCTGTAGGCCCGATCGTAGTCGCCGGGCTAGTTCTCGCCGAAGAGAATGTCCCGCGTTTACAGGAGATCGGAGTCAAGGACTCGAAGCTCCTCTCGCCCAAGAAGCGCGTGAAGCTGGCTGAAGACATTAAGAAGTTGGCGCTCAGGTATTGCTACGCCGAGGTACAGCCCAAGGAAATCGACGAGGTTGTGAAGAGGGGCAAGCGCCTGATGAAGTTGAACTTTTTAGAGGCAAAAGCGATGGCAAGGGCCATCGAAGTGTTGCGCCCCAACGTGGCATACGTCGATGCTTCTGATGCTCTGGAGAAGCGCTTCGGGTCTCAAATCCGAACCTTCCTGAGCTTTCCGGTCAAGGTAGTCTCGAAGCATAAGGCCGATGCTATCTACCCCATCGTGTCCGCAGCTTCGATTCTCGCTAAGGTTAGACGAGATTCAATGATCGCCGAGCTCAAGACCAAATACGGGGACTTGGGCTCGGGCTACATGGCAGATCCTCGCACGCGGGCTTTCTTGAAGAAGTGGCTCCGAGAGAAGGGAGAACTTCCAGATTTTGTGCGGAAATCCTGGAAGCCTATAGCTCGAATGCTAGCGGAAGCTAGGCAGACCCGATTCTAGCTAGATTCAGAAGGAGACCTCGATCAGCCTTCCTGAAGTCATCGAGAGTTATCGCAGAGCGATCGTCAATCAATCCTTCCGAAACGACGAGCATGGGCAGGATAGCCACCTGCGATATGCTGCGGACGACTTCTATGCGTCTTCGATAGTCCTCCTCGAGTTCTCTGGCGATAACCATGAGAAGGGTTTCGCCCTCGCGGCTTTGAGTGAGCAGATCGAAAGGCGACTTCCTCGTTAGCATGACGCTAAACTTAAGCTCGACCAGTTTCTTGCAAACTTCGCCCAACACTTTGTCGTCCGAACCTCTCCTCGGAAAACCGTAGAGATGCTCAAGCTTCCTGAATAAGTCGAACCCTCGGGTAAGTGGAGCCCCGAGTATTCTCTGTAACCTCAGAGCCACGCTCAAAGTCGCCTTCGCTAATCCTCGCTCATACGCGTAGAGAGCTTTCTTCGAGATGCCAGCTCTGGACGCAAGCTCGCCTCGCGATAAGTTGAGCTCCTCTCGCCTCCTGCGCAGAAGCTCCTCATCGAGCAACACAAACAAACCTCCCAGCTCGGATTTGACCAGAGGCAGATCTCCGCTCTTCATCATGTTGACGAAAGTTCTCAGCGTCATCGCAAAAGCACCACATCGCTCGTAGACGATGTCGTCTTCAAGCGGATGTCTGTTCTTCAGCTCGCTGATTATTAACGGAGCTGCCTGTAGACGTTCAGCGATTAGCGTTAGCTCAGTTGCATCTTCTCGAGGGAGCTCGTCAAGAGAGGGAGCTACCTTCAGCAGGAAAGGCTTGCTTCCCTTGCGAGCCACGTAGTCGAAGCAGCTAGCTCTGATGTCACAACGCTTGGACGCTACAACGCCGAGCTCAGCAAAAACGCTTTCGATTAAAGTTAACAGGCTTGTCGTCACACATTCACGAGTCTGCTACTCGATATAACTTCAGCGTTCGGCTAAGACCATCACGTGGTCCTTGTCGTAGGGGGCGAGATCAACTAGCTTCTGAATTCTAAATCTTCGATCTTCGAGCACAGCGACTTCGTGCGCGTAGACTTCCGAGGGGTGCTTTACGACATCGATGGCCCTTGCCTTTATCGCGAGCATGATCCAGCCTCCTAGCTTCAGGAAGAGATCTGCATTATCGGCCAAGATCTTGGCTTGTTCTGGCTGGGCAAGGTCGCAATATATTCCGTCGACTTCTCCCACAATGGCTTCGTATCGCTCGGGCATTCTGGCATCGGCAAGAATCGGAACAGCGTTCGGGCGATGCGCGCATACATTTCTCAATAAGTCCCGCATGACGCGGGGGGCGAAGTCGATGCAGTACACGATGCCCTCAGCCCCTAGGATGTCGGAGACGTGTGAGACCGTCGTTCCAGAAGCCGAGCCAAGGTACAGCACTCGCTGCCCAGGCTTGATCGGAATCTTCTCTATTCCCTTCAGGATGGAAGCTGCTAACTTGCTCCTGTATGGATCCCAAGTCCTGTATTCGCTGCCCCGAATCCTAAGGAGGCGCTCGCCGTAAACGGCAATTCCGGGAGCCAAGTTCTCGGTAGCTAGCAACTCTCGACCCTCAACCGTCACCACGTAAATGCCAACCGAAGCATGCGGTTCCACCTTCACCTTCCCCGAATTCGTTTCAACCTCCTCTCGTAGTCTTTTCTGATTAGATCAGCCTCGCACTTTCCAGTGAAAGCATCCACTCGAACTGCCAGTGCGATCTTGTTTGCCAACAGGCGTGCGATCTTACCTCGCAAATCCTTCTTGGCTCCATGGACGTGCGGATGTTGGAAGAGAACTCCGTGCTTTGGAGGCTTCGCGCCAGTCCTCAACGCTCTGAACAGCGCCTTCTCGGCTCCAAGGATCTGGATCCTGCTTGCGGGCATCTTGGCTAAGTTCGCCAAGCCTCCTGCGATGGCGATGAGGCGCGCGCTTGACAGAGGGCCAGCTATCGCTTTCAGGTTGGGTGCTACTTCATCCGCAAGCTCCGCCAAGCTATCGCTTAGCTTCTCGCGAAGCCTGTGCAAAGCCAGTGCTTCCTTGCAAAAAGCTCGAAGGCTCGCCAGCTCTTCGTCGCTTAGATCGGCGCCAATCGATCTCTCAGCAGCCCTAATGATGCGCTTTGCTTGAGACGCTGGCAACCCGAGGTTGATCAGGTTTTCAAGAGCCATGTTCCTTCTCGACCCGAGCTCAGCTATCAGCCTCAAGAATTGGATGTGGTCGCGGACTATCTTCTTGAGCTCCGGGAAGTGAAGGCCGTACCATTCGAAGGCTCTGATGGCAAGGACGTTGAGCGTTCTCGTTACGACATCGTAAGCTCGGACAAGCTGCACAAGTTGCTGATCCTTGCTTTCGGATGCCCTCCGCACAGCATCGCTTGCCGCCATCGTGCAAGCCTTCCAAAGCAGTAGGCGATAGTCAGCCGCGTCCTTCACGATTCCGAGCTCGACGGCGATTTCTTCGACTCTACTTCTGAAATCCTTCAAAACCTCGCAGGGCTTCTCAAGCTCTGCATCGATTCCCTTGCGGCGTGCTTGCTCAGCTAGGAACGACTCTTCGAACACGACTTTGTAGCCACGCTTCGCAAGTTCTTCGGCAAGCTCAAAAGCTTCAACCGCCCCAGCACCTCGAAGGTATTCCGAAAGGCGCTTGGCTACAGCATCAGGCTCTTTGGGGAATGTTTTCTTCTCGATCAGCTCTCCCTTTTCGCTGAGGGCGAAGATTCCGACTGGGGTCTCGGCTATATATGCTCTCAAATTCGCCACATTTATCTGACAAGCCCCGCTCTAAAGGGAACTTTGAAGCTCGAAGTCGAGATCTCGGGCCTAAGGCTACGCAACCCGGTCATGCTGGCGGCAGGAATCTTGGGGCTCTCGGGTTCGCTCCTGAAAAGGGCTGCTGAAGCTGGCGCGGGCGCAATCGTTACGAAATCGGTTGGACTAAAGCCCAGAGAAGGATACCCCAATCCGACTGTGGTCGAAGTCGAGTGCGGTCTGCTGAATGCGATGGGTCTCCCGAATCCCGGAATTCGAGAATTCGCGCGAGAAATTCGGATAGCGAAGGAAGGCAACGTTCCAGTTATCGTCAGCGTATTCGGAGAAAATGCTCGAGAATTTGCGACTGTTGCAAGGCAGGCGCAGGATGCCGGCGCCGATGCGGTTGAGCTCAACGTTTCTTGCCCTCATGTAGAAGAAGTTGGAGAGATAGCGTCAAATCCTGAGGCCGTTAGGCAGGTTGTCAGGGCAGTTCGAGCTTCCGTGGGCATTCCTATCTTCGTCAAGCTAAGCCCGAATGTTGCCGACATAGTGGAGATCGGCCGGGCTGCCGAGGAAGGTGGTGCCAGCGCCTTGGTAGCTGTTAACACACTTCGAGCTATGGCAATCAATGTCGACTTGAAGGAACCGATCCTAGCAGCCAAAATAGGAGGGCTCTCGGGATCAGCTCTAAAGCCAGTGGCCTTAAGATGCGTTTACGAGCTGTACGGAGCTGCCGACGTTCCAATAGTGGGTTGCGGAGGCATATCCTCGTGGCGCGATGCTGCTGAGTTCATTCTGGCAGGTTCGGTCGCTGTTCAGATCGGGACGGCCGTAGCCTACGAAGGCCTTGAAGTGCTCCGCCAAGTGACAAAGGGCTTGCAGAATTGGTTGACTAAGCAGGGGATACGCGATCTCCGCGAGATGGTCGGAGCTGCGCACGCATGATTGCTAAGTCTCGGTCAGCCGCTGTTCAAGAAGTTCGCCGATTGACGGAAGATGTCAAGCTAATCACATTTAAGGATGAGCAGGCTGCTCGCGCCAAGCCCGGGCAATTCGTCATGATCTGGATTCCCGGCGTGGATGAAATCCCGATGAGCGTGTCGCTAACTGGGCCGGGCGACTTAGCGCGTATAATCGTCAAGAGGGTGGGGGAAGCAACGACCGCGCTTCACAACCTGCGTCCAGGCGATGTGATCGGAGTCCGAGGTCCTTACGGCAATTCGTTCAAAGTAAGGGGCGGAAGGGCGCTAGTGGTAGCTGGCGGAACTGGAATAGCGCCCTTGCTTCCCCTAGCGAGGGTCCTCGCCTCAAGCGGTGTTCGAACATCGCTCGTCTTCGGCGCGAAGAGTCGAGCTGGCCTATTCCTCCTCGACGAGCTCGAACGCATCCTGGCCGGCAGAGAGCATAGGGTTCTAGTAGCGACCGAGGATGGAAGCTTTGGGAAGCGCGGCCTTGCTTCGGACCTAGCAGCGGAGGTTCTTCGGCAGGAGAAAATCGACATGATCTACACCTGCGGGAAGGAGCTCTTGATGAAGGAAGTATTCGAGATCGCCAAGCAAGCTGGGGTTAGAATTCAAGCGAGCTTGGAGAGATACATGAAGTGCGGCATCGGGATCTGCGGACATTGCGTCTTAGACCCGCTTGGCCTTCGGGTCTGCAGGGATGGGCCGGTGTTTGACGGCAACACGCTGGATAGGGTGACGGATTTCGGAGCTTACAGGCGGGACTCTAGCGGCCGGAAAATTCCGATAGAGTAGAGCTACTCGGCGATTACCTGGCCCGGAGACCTGCCTAAGATCAGCCTCTTCTCGTAGTTGCGCAGGTTTCTAATTCGAGGGACCAGCTTCTTCCTCTCCCTGGGCGGGATCCTAGGAGTTTGCGATCTAACCTTTCCAGCTTTTGTCAGCGATCCATGCGAGCCCGGCATATCCACTAATTCTCCTCTCTAGACTTTAAAGCTCTAAGCTAGCCTGCCGTCTTGGAG
>CAYZOK010000009.1:0-17639 GCA_964480335.1 uncultured Candidatus Bathyarchaeia archaeon
TCTTGCGTCCGAAGTCGGAGCGCGTCGCTTTAAATTGTTTACATTGCTCCGCCGGGGGCGGAATTGAGTAGATCCGTGAGCCATCAGCGCACTGAAGGCTAGAAGGCTTACCGCAGGACTAAGGGCTATTATTAAGGTTCCGTGACTGACTCAACATGTAGCGATCTCAAACTCCGCAACTCACCCCTCGGACTTCGGAGATGGAGACGCTTGACCCTGATTCAAGGAGAGAGCAACTCGAATCGTGCACCTGTTATCCCACTGAGCCTCCAGCTCCTTTGCTCCAGATCCGCGAGGCGCCAGCTCATACATGCTATGAAGTCAATTAAAGTAAGGAATAAAACCTCTTAGCGTAGCGAAGTAGTAGTGATCATTAGATCAGTACAGGTTCGTAACTACAAGAATCTTCGGCAAATAGAACTCCATAATTTGAAAAGACTTACCATTTTTGTAGGTCCAAATGGGTCAGGTAAAACCAACTTACTTGAGTTGCTTTTCTCTTTCTTTAAAGATTTCGAGCTGGCAGGAGGAAACGCTATTGGCTTTAATGAATACTCGTGGTGGAAGAGGGAAACGAGAAATCCCATTGAAATTAACCTTATGGTTGAACTTGAGAGGAATGAAATTGAGATGTTACCGAAAGAATTCACCGAGAAACTTGAGACTCTCTCAAAAAATTTCAATATCCTTGAAATTCATAGGCAAGTAAAGGCAACAAATGTTTGGATAACCAAACAACTGAGGTTAGGAGGTTTAGACCTTGTTAAAGAGGATAAGCAAGTTTCCGTAGAGGAAGTTAACAAGAAGTTCATACGGGAACTCAGAGCTTTAGCTAAAGTTTACCATTTTGATCCTAAATCTACACCTCAAACTCCTGTCGGCCCTAGACTCATAATATTAGGTAAAACGGCTTATCATGTATCTCCAAAAATAGATGAATATGTCAAACAGGGTATTCTCCCCTGCGAGAAAGTTACGAAGCAGGAACGGAAACCTGACGGCACTATCCGAACAGTCGGAGTTGACTATAAGGCTTGGTGCACTGAAAGGGGGTATAAGTTAGAAGAAAGAGCTCCGACAGACGAAGAACTACGGCCCCATATTCCTGCCATAACACCACAAACCCTACAAAACTCTTTATCGAACATTAGGAACATTCTGAAAAATGCATTCATTCTCATCCCAGTTACAAGAGACATTGCTGCTCCGCCTGGTGAACGAAAGATACTGCCTGGTGAAGGAGTAGCTCAACTACCTTTTCTAACGGATCCCAAATCACGTAGTGATGTAGATAGGTACGAGTACGTCTGTAGCGTCTTTGAAGAGCTATTCGGCAAGACGATATTTACAGGAACAGTAGCTCGCATCCGCGATAAGCTAATTCGTGATGTTATCCCAATAGCGCTGGAGGGAGGAGGAATCCAAGAAGTTCTAGGGTTACTAGGCAAACACTTTGCGGCGGTTGAAGCTGGCAAGATTATTGGCCTAGAAGAGCCGGAAATGCATTTACACCCCGACTTGGCCAAGAAGTTGTTTCGTCATCTAAAAGACAAAACGGAATATAACCAGTTGATACTAACAACTCACTCAGCAAACTTTATTGATACAAGTAAAGGAGGCTGCAACTTCATGTTTGCGCCAACGAAAGATGGTGCCAAAGTTGAACATAAAGAGGGACGTGAAATCGTGCGTATTTTAGGTGGATTAGGGGCTGAGCCTAGGATTGGTGGTGCCCCAAATAAGATGCTTTTTGTGGAAGGCCCTTCAGATAAGGAATTCATAGAGGGCATCGCCGAAAAACTCGGTGCTGAAGCCTTAAGCTTCATAACTTTAGATGGCATTAAGAGTAGGAGAGTTCTTGAAAGAGTTGCTGAGGCATTTAGGTCATCATTAATTGAGCTATGTCTAATTGTTGATAAAGGAAGAGAAGAGGATGCAGAACACCTGAAGAAGAGAGGTATTATGGAACGTAAAAATATACTCATCCTAGCAAGAAAGTTAGAAGATTTGTATCCAATAGAACTAGTAAAGAAAGCTTCCATAAATTTAGGAATTGACAGGAAGGATATCAAAGAGCTAAATCATGGCGAAATATATGCCCTCTTACGGGAAAAGTATCCTAAAGAGGCCACCTGGAAAATAGGACTGGCTAGCTATATTGCAAAGGCAATCGATCCGAAGAAAGTAATGAGTGAGCCGGAAGATTTTGATAAGGAATTCGTTGAGCTTATCAGGTTTATCGATAAACTGGGTAAAGGCCGCTAGGCGTTATGTATCCAGCCTTCTGCTCCTTCCTTCTCTCAAGACTCGGTGCAAACTTCTTCCGCTCAATTTTTGAGAGATCCCTACCTAGAACCGACAATGCGATACACCTCATCTACGTGAAGCAGCTTTACGAATCGGCGAGCGGTTTTTCAAACTACCCATGCAAGCGCTCCCTTGGGCCTTGACGAACAAAGCCTCGTCGCTCTTTCGTCAACATCGCTTCGTGCTCAAGTTGTGAAACTCCTTCACCTCCCGATTGACCTCGGTCATTCTACTCCTGAGTTGTTCGCTTCGAGCTACCCAGCTTGTCAAGTCGTTTGAATGAAGGCAAGGTTGACTAATTGCTCCTCAATTTAGTGCGAGATGCGCATAGAACCGCATCAGTCAGCAATTTGAGGCGCTTGACTTGCCTGACGACCGGCAAATTGACGCTGGTATTACAGAGAACGACATCGCAGTCGCCTATTTAGTGTCAGTCAAGCTAAAGAAGACGCGATAAGGATGGAGCTGCCTAAATCAAGGGTACTACCGAGTATTCATGCCGGAGACCGGTGGTGAAGCTGAATGAGTGTGGTAGGGGGCTGGTGTCTCGTAAACCAGGATATCACATCCTTAGCTCCCTTTATCATATTGAGGGCGGCTCCTCCTCTGCGGGCTTCTACCTCTCGGACTAGCTGCTGTAAGAAGAGCCCGAACTGTCCGAGGCCTCCAAGCCTCCCCAATAATTTTTGGACGAGACGAGATAACGGATTGCCTTCCCGCGGTTGAAGCTGCGCTTTCTGCTAGCCTTCCCGGGCTTGATACTCTCACGGATCTGAGGTCCCTCTGCATGATGAGCCCTCAACAAGATAGGATGTCAAACATTCAGAAACTATTCCCAATATGGCTATGGAAGCCAGCCAATAACCTTCGACGCCAAAGATTCATGCCCTACGAGGCTATCTATCATGAACTCGGTTAGTACTGGAACGACGAGTACGTGCTAGTCGCCATTCTCGATAGAAGCCGTTACATGCCAAGTGGCGACCTCAGGGCTCTCATAGAAGCGCCAGGAGCGATCGAAGACGATTTGGTTAGGGCTATCACAGAATACTTAGCTGAACATCCGGAACTCGTTATTAAAATTGCCACAGTAGCCCTGCAGCTCCTAATCGGGGCGGCATGACGCCGAGGCAAGCAGATCTGGCTCTGTGGAAGATCGGTGGAAGAGTAAACAAAGCTGAGGTCTGTAGCCTATTAACGCTCATAGCCTCTCGTTCAGAGCCCCGCCCTCCAACCTATCTCTGAGAGTTCGCAGGGGCTTCGGCACCTTAAGGATCATACGCAGCTCGTCAACTCGTCGGAGAGCGCAGCTACGGACTAGCAAGTACAGGTAGAAGTCGTTCAGCACCCTCACGGTGCCATAGCATTCCTCCGCGCCAGCGAGTTTAGACTAGATTGAAGAAGTTGTCGAGCGAGCCTGGAGCTTACATAAGCTGTCTAAAATGTCGATCAGCAAGCAACAAAGCGACTTGGCTATCGCTCGAGCAGCAAACCTTAACGCTTGGGGCGGGCACTCAACGCAAGATGAAGCCATATGCATGTACAATCATTCTCGCCTCGTTGCTCACGGGCGTAGCCGAGCTCTTGCTCTGGATAGGTCAGGATCTATGGGTTCTTCTCCTAGCCTCATCGATCGCAGCATGGATCTTGAGCGGGATCTATGGGTCGTACAAACTTGCGAAAAGCTCGACTGGTCAGCTACGTCCAATCGATGCGCTCTTTATCTCTCTTCATGGAATCGAACTCACGATCCTGATAACGTTGTCTTTCTGGCTCGGGAGGATTCTCGGAGCGTTAGGACTCTAGCTCCAGAGTGATAAGATCATTTTGATCGAGCTTTAGCTGCTCACAAACATGCTCACGTCGAGAGTTGCAGGCGCCTAGCAGCTGTGCCCTCTTTCCCTCCTGATCTCCTCGAGCACCGATGCCCCCCATCTCTCCGAGACGGCACTTCTCAGGGAGAGGAACTTCCTGACGCCTTCCTCCATCCTCTCGGCCTCCTCTTCGCCCACTGGGTAGAACCCCTAGGCTTCGATTCGACTAAGACCTCTAGCAACTCAGCCCATGTCTTGCATCCGAGTTCCGCCTTGAGCCTCCTGAGCTCGCGAAGCAGCTTCTCGGGACATTTCTGATCAATAGGGTTGACACGCTAATCGAAGTAATGGATGATCCAGATGTAAGGGATAACCCCCAGTGTTGCTCAGCGATGGCCGCTGGTGAGTGCTGATTGAAAGCGCGTTCTTGTACTAAAATAGTTGCAAGCGCTAGCCTTCGAGCCTCAAAGACCCAACGAGCTTAGGCTCGACTCTGGCTATGTCGGTAGTCGTTATCACGCCCACCAGCTTTCCTCGCTCCATCACGACGAGCTTCTTGATGCCCTTACCAGCCATCAATCGGGCTGCTTCTTCCAGCGTAGCACTCGGCGAAATGGCGATGAGCGGAGTAGACATGATCATTCGAGCGCTTACACTTGCAGGATCTAGGCACGGTTCGACCATCTTCTGCAGGACATCGCGTTCGGTTATGATGCCGACTGGCCTATCCGCTTGGCGGACGATCACCGAGCCTATCCTGAACTTAACCATCTTGCGAACAGCATCGCGAACCGTGTCGTCGATTCGAACGGTTTTCACGTCCCTCGTCATGATATCGCGCACGGTGTAGCTCATCTTCCACAATCCTAGCTTAGCCTTCCTAAACAGATTTGCAAAGCTACCAGAACCTTCTCTTTAGAACCCTCTTTTCAGCCTCGATTATCAGCTCGAACAAGCGGTCGGTTACGTTCCGCTCTTCCCAAAGTATGTCTTCAACATCTATCACCCGCAGGCGCTTGCCGGCTAGAGCTATGGCTGCAGCTTTTCCATAGTCAGCGATCAGCTGAGCAGTTCTCCTCGCTCGCTGGACCAAGTCCCGCTCTCGGGCATTCCTCGGCACTCCCTTCCGCTCGATCAAAGTTTGCAGATCGGCTTCCTCGCATTCCTTCAAGGCGCCTAGGCGGCGCGAACCACACTGCGGGCACTTGACATCGCTCGGCAAATCTTTGACGCGGATCATCCTCGCGAAGCTCCAACAGCTCGTGCAAACGAACGTCATGACCTCGCTCAATAGCCTCGCTTTCGCCGACTCGAGGATTACCTTGCTCAGCCTCTCCGGCGGAATCAAGTCAGTCTTGCGGCCAATGCGCTCCATTCCGATGGCTGCGAGCGGAGTAGACTCCTCAGGCTCTATGCAGATGACCTCAATTTTGCCATCCTTGATAGCCCTTAGCACCTTTCCAGCTCTGTCAACATCGAGATCAAGCAGGAACGTGTCTTTGATAGCTTCCTCGTGGATGGCCGTTCCCTCGAAGCTCTTCAGCAATTGCCGCAGCCCTAGTCGGGTAAAGCTGACGGATTCCGGAACCGCACCGAACTTCTGAGCGACGTGTAGCAAGCGGCGCTTGAACAAGCCCGTCTTGACGATGGCTTCTCGTGCTAACCCCCTCAGATCCTGAACGTTGCCTAAGTCGAGCAAAATTCGCTTGATTTCCTGCGGAGCGATCGTCTCAAAGGTTTGAACGACGATCCTGTACGGATCCTGCTGAACGCCAACCGCATAGCCAAGCTCTTCTGAGAGCACGTGGCCGACTAGCCTAGCAAGAGCTCGATTCACGAGCGAGCCGAAGCTCGCGTGGATTATGGTGTACTCGCGCCACTTCTCGACTACAATTCGCCTGTCGGTAGGCGCTGGATACCCCCGCTTGATGTGCTCGACCGTTTCCTGAATGGCCCTTCTGATCGTTCCAACGCCCGCTGGATATTGCTTGGCGAGTTCCGTCGCTATTTCGCTGACCTTGGCTCCAGCTTTGAGCTTCTCTTCGACGAATCTTCTGATCTCGCCGACTTCTAGAGCGACTTCGAACGGTACTGGTATTTCCTCGCCGACCCAGCTCGGTATGGCTCCAGTAGGATCGGAGACTGGCCTTACGTACACGCGCTCGCCATAGACCTGCGTGATCCTCCATGGGCTTCCCCGGCAGATGAACTTAGTCCCGGGCTCTCCGTACTCAGCGACGAAAACCTCGTCAAGTAGCGCCACTGGAGTATCGGTCGTCTCGTCGATCACCAAGTATTGCTTCTCCTCTGGGATCATCGACAAGTTTCCGAAGTAGTACTCGTAGAGTGCCTTCGTTCTCCGAGGCTTCAGGAAGATTTTGTCCTCAAATGATGCCCAGAGGAAGCGCGGATATCGCGTGTGCATGTACGAGAGAACGCCCTCGAGCTCCTCCTCGGTAAGATCTCGGTACGGATAGGCGTCCCGAAAGATCTCCAAGATGTCATCGAAATTCCATCTGCCTCTCGTCGCCAGCATTCCGGCGATTTGGTGAGCCAAGGCATCTAACGGCTTCTCGGGCGCAGCCACTTCTTCGAGATCCTCGATGAGAGCTCTTCTCGCTATGACGAACGCCTCTAGAGCATCGTCGGAATCGATTGCGATGATGACTCCCTTAGCGATCCTGCCTATCCGATGCCCGCTTCGCCCAACTCTCTGCAGCAAGCGAGTAACTTGCCTAGGCGAGTTGTACTGGATGCACATATCTATCCGGCCTATGTCGATTCCTAGCTCGAGCGAGCTTGTGCAGACCAGTGCTCGGAGCTCGCCGTGCTTCAGTCCTTGCTCAGCCATCACCCTAGAAGCCTTCGAAAGCGAGCCATGGTGAATGCTGAGCGGTAAGTCGATGTCCCAGACTTTGAACCTGCTCGCCAGCACCTCCGAAATCGCGCGCGTGTTCGTGAAGAGCAGAATCGACCTGTGCTTCTCAATCAACTCGCGCACTATGCGGAGCCTGGCCGCAACTTCTGGATGGGTGTAGAGCTTAGCTGCTAGCTCGTAGTCCTCGGGAGAAGGCTTCGGATACAGAACCTGCAGCTTCATCCCTCGAGCGACTGGGACCTTCACGATCTCGCACTCATTCCCTGTGCCGACGAGAAACTTGGCAACCTTCTCGGGGCTTCCGATCGTTGCCGAGAGGCCTATCACTTGGAAGTCGCCCTTCTCCCTTCTGCCCGCTCCCTTTATCCACCGTAGCCTTTCAAGGGCAAGCGAGAGTTGGCTCCCCCTCTTGTCACACGCGAGCTCGTGAACCTCATCAACGATTACCCAGCGAACGGACCGCAAGTGTTTGCGCATGACCTTACCCACCAGAATCGCCTGGAGGGTTTCGGGAGTCGTGATCAGGAGGTCTGGTGGGCTTCTGGCTTGTTGCGCCCGCTCTCGAGCTTCAGTATCGCCGTGCCTGACCGCGATTTTGATGTCTAATCTCTCGCACCACCACGTAAGCCTCTCGAGCAAGTCACGGTTCAGCGCTCTGAGCGGAGTTATGTAGAGAACTTTGATTCCAGGAAGCCTCTCGAGAAGCATGATGAGCTTATGCAAGATCGGCAGAAGGGCGGCTTCCGTCTTGCCTGTTGCAGTAGGAGCGATGAGCAAGACGTTCTTGTCCTCCAGAATCAGCGGAATGGCTCTTTTCTGAGGCTCGGTCGGCTCTTCGAATCGCCGCTCCTCGATCAATCGCTGGATGGGCTTGCAAAGCAACGCGAATGCATTTCGATCGCTCAAGCCTACGTGGCAGATGCTTCCCGGAATAAAAACAAGCGGTCTCGCGCCGAGCTAGAACCTAGCTTTTCGAGCTTCGAATGAAGATCTAGCTGCGAGGAGCAAGTTCCTAGTCAGCCCATCATAGGTTTAGGGCTGTGCTTGGAAATGATTTATGAGTAAAGCGGGCTTACTACTTCGTGTCCTTGCACTGGTCTTTAACAGGCAAGCAGTTGGTCGCTACTCTGATCGTGCTCATCCTACTCGCCCCCGCCTTGATGGTTCTGCTCTATCCAGCGCGTGATCCAGCGCGTCAGCTCAGAGCAGCAGACGTAGCGCCGGAGATCGAAGGCTTCGTTAAGTGGGTCGCCAGCGAAGGAGAGGCTGCCATCAGCATCGCGAGGCGCAAACACATAGGAGACATAGGCGAGGAATTGATCGAAGACGTAGCCATCGTACACTACATCGGTCATCAACGTGCCGTCGCGCTTTGGATTACATTATACCCCGATGCCTGCACCGCTAAATCCGAGACCGACAGGAAGGTCGATGGCATACTGCGCATCGGAGGAAGGTGGGCTCAAACTCTGCAAATGCTCTCGCTCGACGATCTGATAGTCTATCGAGTGTCTCCAGACAACGCCAGCCATTACTTCTGGGCTAGCGATCGATATGCCTTCTGGATACAACCCCTCATCGGGGACTTGACAGAAGCTGAGGCTTTCGAATTCATCAGGCAATTGAGCTAAGAGATGCAAGCAATCTGCGCATCGCGGTCGCCAACGGGCCGCGACCTAGCTAGGAAGCCTGGCTAAGCTAAGTCGCGAGGAGGCTTTCAGCCTGGTTAAGCGGCACATGAGGAACGAGCGCTTCGTCAAACACGTGATAGCGGTCGAAGCGATCATGCTGAAGTTGGCAGGAGAACTTGGCGAGGATGAGGAGCTCTGGGCTCTAGCTGGCTTGTTGCATGATGCCGACTATGAGCTGACGAAGAGCCAAGTGGAGAAGCATGGGCTACTCGCAGCCGAGATCCTGAAGAACAAAGTGCCTGAAAACGTGTTACGGGCGATTAAGGCGCATAATCCTCGGACGGGCTACGAGCCTCAGACGAAGATGGAGAAAGCGCTGGTTGCAGCTGATGCGGTTTCTGGATTGCTAGTCGCCTGCGCTCTGGTAATGCCTTCGAAGAAGATAGCTGAGGTGAAGGTGGGCACCGTTACGAAGAAGTTCAAAGCGAAGGACTTCGCGAGAAGAGTCGATCGCAAGCGGATCTTGATGCGTGAGGAAATGGGGCTGACAAAAGAGAGGTTCTTCGAGATAGCTCTCGAAAGCTTGAAGGAGATAGCCGAAGATCTCGGGCTCTGATGAAGCAGTCCTCTAGCATCTCGCAGCCGTTGCCTGGATCGCGAGAGGGCTACGAAACTCGACACGAAGTTCTGCTCGAAGGCAGAAGAATAGGCATAGCCGAGGTCAGCTATTCGCAGAAGGAAGACATCAAGATCTTCAGGAAATACGTCAGACGCAAGCTACGCGTCGGCCAGCCCTTCAACGCTCGAGTGCTACTAAACGCCGATGAGGGATTCTCTGCCGAGAACCTGGGACGCGACGCTTTGAAGCAGATCGTCGAAGCATTGCTTGATAGATTCAAGGGCCTAGAAGCGCGTGACATCTACATGACCGAGATCAAGCAAGGCAAGATCCAGCCCGTCGGAAGAGGTCATGAAATCTGAGTAAGCTGGCTATCGCCTTCTTGACGCTCTATCCTAATGTTGCAATATTGGTGAAAGTGCCCAAAGTTCGCGGATAAACCCGTCGAGAGCAGCGCTTGCTCGTGTCAAGCTACGACTGCTACAACGACCGAATGGTTGATCTCAACGCTGAGCCGCGATCTCGCTAGCTAGATAAGTCCCAGCGAGTACATGACAAGCAGGGCGAGCACAATGAACTCGATAGTTCCCCGAAGATGCCTCGACAGATCTTTAGCTAGCCTTACCCTAAGGCTTCTCCACTCTATTTCGACGAACTCAAGCAAGGCGTGGATAGCGATTGCAGCGAGCAAGATAGAGGTTATCCAGCTCACTTCCGAAGCAACTCGGGCACTCGTGGATATAGGGACCGTTCAGTCCGAGCAGTCTGCTTAAATGCGCTCCGCTTATCAAGAAAATTGCATACCGCTTCTAAATGAGCAGACCAGAATTGTCGACCGTTAGATCGATCGCTGGCGAGTGGGCAAAAGTCCTGCTAGTCGTAGTGATGATCGCGCTTGCCTTCTACGTAACGAGCGCTTGGCTCGGCTTGTCGCTTCGCGTAGTGAAGGGATCGAGTATGGTTCCGACCTTGCAAGAAGGCGACCTCGTGATCGTAATGCGCGTGGACCCTGGCGAGATAGAAGTCGACGACATAATCGTCTACACAGTTGGCGGCGAGGAAGTGATCCATAGGGTTATCGGAAAGGAAGGCGACATCGTCTTCACGAAGGGAGACAACAACCCGCTTCCGGATAAGCCTGTGCATGTCTCGGCGGTGCTAGGCGAGGTCATCTTTCGGATACCCATGTTGGGATATGTGCGTCTGTATACGGTGCTTGGCATCCCGATCGGAATCTGGCTGGCGATAGTTACGCTCATAGCTATCGCGATAGCAGACCTTCTCAGAGTCCTTCGGGCTGCCCTTCGCGATTGAAATTTTAGCCGAGCACAACAGTTTTATAAGCGATGCCGAAGCGTCCAGAACCAACGGTCGAAATTCAGAATGTAGTTGCTTCGGCCAGCCTCCCGCAGACGATCGATCTGAACACGATCGTCAGGCTATTCCCAAACGTCGAGTACAGGCCCGAGCAGTTCCCAGGACTCGTATTCCGGCTTAAAAAGCCGAAGACGGCCACCTTGATCTTCGCATCGGGCAAGATGGTTTGCACTGGGGCGAAATCGGAGAGGATGGCAAGGAAAGCGGTTCACGCGGTTGTCAGGAAGCTGAAAGAGCAGGGAATCGTGATCTTGGGCGAGCCGACGATCGAAGTTCAGAACATAGTAGCATCAGCATCGTTGCACGGGTTCATAGATCTGGAAAGTTGCGTCTTCGCGCTTGGTCGGACCATGTACGAGCCCGAGCAGTTTCCAGGCTTGATCTATCGAATGGACGATCCAAAGGTCGTGATCTTGCTCTTCGCATCGGGCAAGCTAGTCTGCACCGGAGCAAAGAAGGAGGGAGAAGTCTATCGGGCCGTCCACAAGCTTCGCGATATGCTAGAGCAAGAAGACCTGATCTTCTACGAGTAGCTGGGGCGGCGGGACTTAGGCAAAGCTTGGGCGCTACCCGCGAGGCTGATATCTCTTCGAGCCATCTTAGCCAGCTGTGCGGAGGTAAAGGTCACTAATGCAACAGAATTCTTTCTGGAAATGTGTAAACGTTCATTCTATCTGGTCTGGCGAAGCAAACGAGCGTGATGCCCGCCCTCTCTGCCGCAATTATGCCTGAGCGTATCGGGCTTGCTATGGAAACTACGATCGGAATCCCCACCCTTGCTGCTTTTAGCACCATATCGGCCGCCTGCCTGCCCGAGCTCATGAGAACGCATCGAGAGAAATCGACTTTTGATAGGAGGGAAAGTCCGATCTATATCTTCGGCAAAAGCTACCACCCTTCCTTCTTCAAACAGAGCAGCAGCATGAGCCCCTCCTGTTAGCCGATATACTCTCGACCGATCTTCGAACTCCCTAATCATCTTTGGAATGCTTCTTGCCCCGATCTTGTAGCTGGATTTTACGGAGGACACGCCCGCCCCTCTTATGACTTCAAAGAACTTCTTGGTAGACAGGCCACACGCTGTAGTGACGATTCTTGTCACTCCGACGACTTGAAGCCTATCTTCTTCCAGAGGAAGTTTCGTTGTTACATCCACATTCTCTTGGCTCACTGCGACGCCCTTCACTTCATCCAAAGATCGAAGCATGCCCTCGTCGAAAAGCCATCCGAGAGCCAGCTCCTTTCGAAGCTTGGGTGTCGAAAGAAGCGTGATCACGTATGTGCCGTTAAGGAAGATATTCGTCGGGGCTTCAAGCGCTACAGGCTCCTTCACTCGTGCTCTAGTATTTGAGCGTAAGTCTATCTTCTCCAGTGAGATCACTTCGAGGCTCAAATTCTCTCAGCGATAATGGCCCCTCACCAAATAGCTTTCTTAAGGCGGCAAGCCTAAACTGCTCAGCTTAACGCCTTGAGATCTTCTCAGCAGATCCTAATCTTCTCAAGAGCCCTATGAGCCAACGATGCCCTAGCCGTACTCAATCTAGGCAAGCAATTTTTAGGGATGAACAAGGTCTGGCAAGAGCTTGATGTCTACATCACGAAGTAGCCTACAGTCCTAAGCTAGAGCGATCCTGCAGGCTGATTCGCGGTAAAACAGCGTTTAATGCCTATCCTCCACCAACAGGAGGAAGAATTGCTACGGTATCGTCATCGCCAACCTTAGTCTTTAGCCCCTTCAGGAAGCTTACGTCACGGCCGTTCACTAACACCCTGATAGATGATTGTAGCTCTTCCGTCGCTGGATCGACGACCTGCCTCTTAAAGGCACTTCCGTATCTCCTGATCATCGCATCTAGCACGTCTTTCACGGTAGCGCCTTCTGCAACTTCGATGCGAACTTCCCTCTCCCCTACTATGTCCCTCAAGGATGCGAATAGCTTGACGAGAACCTTGGGCACGTCGATTTGTGACTAGCTTAGGCTTTAGGCGTTATTCTTGGCTTCGTAATGTGCTAGGATCGAGCTATCCTGCTAAGAGTCGTTCCATGTCCTCGGCAGCCTTCGAAAGGCCGAGTTCTCGGAGCTTCTCTGGAGTCGGGATTCCGGCCTCCTTATCCCAGCCTCGGAGCTCGTAGTACTCATCGAGCATGGGTTCGAGCGGCACGACACGCCCCTTGGCTGCGCCGACGGGCATAGGCTCCTTGAGGCATCTTTCGGGTAGAGTGTCGTCCTTCCTTCTGATCCCCTCCCTGCACATGATGGCTCTCTCGAGGTTCCAGATCCGCTCGCCGATCTTCATGAGGCCATCAGCTGTGTACTTGAAGCCTGTTGCTGCCGACAAGATTGGTGCTATGTCTTCCATCCATATTCCGAACGTAACGAACTTGCAGATGATGAGGGAGTCGACGACAGCGAAGCCATCCTGGAAGGCGATAGTCCATTTCGCCTTTCCTTCCGTCGTAAGAGGATCGAGCTTCTCTGGTATGCCCAAGATTTCGGGAGCGATCATGTAAGCTCGCAAGTGGCATCCTCCTCTGCTAGATGTCGCGTAGCCTAGGCCATGCGCGAACACGCCTCGCGGATCGTAGGCTGGAAGGCCGAGTCCCTTTACGCCCATGATGAACCTCTCCGAACCTTTGCCGATCTTCTTAGCAGCCAAAAGCCATCCCTCGGCGAGAACGTCGCCAAATCCTCGGCGCAAAGCGATCGCTTCGGTCATCTCTACCATCGCATCCCAGTTGCCGAACCGAAGGTCGATCCCGCCCGTGCCCTCTTTCGTTATCAGCCCTTTCTCGTAGAGCTCCATAGCCCAGCCGATGAGATTTCCGGCAGAGATCGTGTCGATCCCGTACTTGTTGCACAACCAATTTGCGTACGTAATGGCATCGAGGCGAGTAATCCCGCATTGGCCTCCGAATGCCCAAACCGTTTCGTACTCAGGACCTTCGCCGATGCATCCAGCATAAGGCCCCGACCTTATCGCCGTGTACCTTGCGCAGCGAATCCAGCAGAATCTGCAGCCTCTGTTTTTGATGAGGATGGTATCCCTCATCGTTTCTCCAGTGATCGCTTCGTAGCCAGGAAGGGCGCCCGAGTCCCTGAAGTTGTTCGTCGGGTAGATTCCATGCTCGTTGATGATAGCTGTCAAAACCTGCGTGCCGTACATGGGGAGAGCCGTCCCGGTAACTGGAGCCTCTTTCATCTTGCTCAAGGCAGCGCCGCAAGCTTCTTCGAAGCCGTCAGGATCCTCGACTTCGATGTCGAGCTCTCCCCGAGCTACTACGGCCTTGAGGTTCTTCGACCCCATGACGGCGCCGAGACCGCAGCGGCCGGCAACCCTGTAGAGGCTGTCCGTGATGCAAGCGATTCTAACGAGCTTTTCGCCAGCAGGTCCGATCGAGATTATCTTCACGGTCTCGTCGCCGACTTCTTCCTTAAGTAGTCGCTCGGTTTCGAAGACATCCCTGCCCCAAACTCCGGCAGCATCCTTCAGCTCGTACTTGCCGCTGTCGATCCAGAGGTAGACAGGCTTCTCCGCCCGCCCTTCGAAGATTATTCCATCGAAGCCGGCGTACTTCAGCTCGGGTCCAAACGTTCCTCCGCAGTGCGCCTCTCCCCAGACCGCGGTCGTCACGGGAGACTTGGCGTAAGCAGCCCACCTCCCTGATGAAGGAGCAGCAGTTCCCGTTAGAGGCCCAGTCAGGATGAGAAGCTTGTTTTCTGGTCCTAAAGGATCGATCCCCGGCTTGAGCTCGTCGTACAGGATTCTGGCAGCGAATCCGTTTCCGCCGATGTAGTCGCGCATGAGCTCTTCCTTGAGAGGCTCCTCCCTGAAGCTGCCCGTCGTCAGATCGACGCGAAGAAGCCTTCCAGCGTATCCCCTCGGCATCGCGGTTACCTCCTATACCACAACTTCCTGAACAAGGGAGGAGTCGTACCTACCAGCGATCTCGCCTTAGTCCTCTGCTTCCAGTACATGGCTTCCTTGGCGTCGACGAGCCTAAGGGCGCCTTGCGGACAGTACTTCACGCATTCTCCACATATGTCGCACTTCACCGCCTTTCTCGTCTCCGGGTCAACATGCATGGCACCGTAGGGGCAGGCTGGCACGCACAGACCGCAGCCATAGCATTTCTCAGGATCGACTCTGACGACTCCGGCTTTCATGGATAGGGCGCCGCGGTTGCATGCTGCAATGCACCCTCCGCACTGGACGCAATATACCGGAGCGTCGTATCCCGGCTCTAGCTTGATTACATGAATCGCTGCCCTACGAGGATTGAACACTTTGAACCTCCTGAAGGCGCAGACCAGCGAGCATCGCTCGCATCCTACGCATAGATCGGTATCGACAACTAGCACCTTCTGCATCACATGTCCGGGTTGTAATGCTGCGTATAAAAGAGTTTCAAGAAGAGTGCCTTCAGGTCTAGGCTTGGACTAGCGGAAAGCGCTCAACTACTGAAGAAAATGAGTCCTCGTGGAAATCGTGAGGCCGAAAGCATTGACGGTTGCTGCGATCCTGTTGGTAATCCTAGGTGTTCTTCAAGCGTTTGGTGGAGCGATCCTGATAGCCTTCGCCCCTATCGTCGAAGAGATAGCGCCGGAGATCGAGGTAGGTCCCGCTGTAACTGCGGCAGCTGCTCTAGCAGTTGCAATCGGGATCTTGAGCGCGACAGCCAGCATCGGCCTCTGGCGCGTAAGAAGGTGGGGCGGGATGCTGGGCATAGCGATTTCTGCTATCGGCATAATCTCGAACGCGATCACGCGGATTCCTTCCATGGCGGTTCTGTACGCGGTGATCTTGGTTTTGATAGCTGTCAGATAGCATTGGCTAATTTAGCGGCTGACTTCAGGAACTTCTGAGCTTCTCTATATGCATCAGGGGTTCCGATGTCGATCCAGTAGCCGCTCAGAGAATATCCGTATACCGGTCTCTTGCTGGCTAGCCACTGTATGAAACTGCCGGGCCTGTCTGGATCGTTTCCTTCCTCTAGGTACTTACAAATCAGCTCCGTGCAAGTCCTCGGAAGAAGATAGATGCAGGTTCCGATCAACGCCGACCTTGGCTGACTGGGTTTTTCTTGAAAGCTCACTATGAGCCCTTCCCGACTCAGCTCGACAGCCGAATACTCCCGCACCCTCTCGAGATCGCGAACGTCATAGACGGCGATCACAGGCTCCTTCCTCTCGCAGTAGAACTTGACGAATCCGAAGAGATCGTCCGTGAAGAAGTTGTCTCCTGCTACTATCAGGTAGTGTTCAGCTTGATGCTTCTCGACGATCATCTTAAGCGCTCTTACGGCACCTAACTTGTCAGCCTCGCTGGTGCTGGGCTCCGCCTCGATGACCACGCCTTGATAGGTTCTGCTGGATAGCCACTGTTCGAACTGCCGTTGAAATCGCCTGTTGGTCGAGACTACGACTCCGCCGAGCTCTCCGAGCTTCGATAGCTTGGACGCGATGTAGTCGATGATCATCCTCCTTCCGAGCGTTAGCAGCGCTTTGGGAACCTCTTTTGTCAGAGGGTAGAGCCGCGTTGCATAGCCTCCTGCTAGGACGATGGCGACCGTATGCTTGAGCAACCTCCTAAGCGATGGGTCTAGGATCGCGGACTCGCTGCCCTTCAGGACACGTCGATTTTCTCTCTAGCCGATTTTACTTTGGTGCATCGAAGTCTCTCGGGCCTTTCGCTCGCTACGAGCAAATAGTAGGCGATCGGCCACTTGAAGCGCCCCCATCCCTCGGCGACTTGTCGAACTTCGGTTGCGCTAGCCTTCTTGTTGCCTAAGCAGAACTTGCCTACAGCGCGTTGTACGCCTAGATCGTCGGCAGGCACTATGTCCCACTTCTTCAAGCTCGTTGCCAAGAATATCTCAGCAGTCCACGTTCCGATGCCCTTGAACTTCTTGAGTTCTTCGACCGCCCGCTCCGAAGGCATCTTCGCTAACGAATCGAAGCTCAGCCTTCCTTCGAGAACTTCTTTGGCAAGCGAGCGCACGTACCGAGCCTTGTTCCGGCTTAGCTTGCACGCTCTCAGGAGCGAGTCGTCGGCGGATGCTAGGAGTTTAACATCTGGGAATTCGTAGAAGGTCTCGCCTTTGATCTCCACCTTGGATCCTAGCTTCTCAACCAAGGATCGAACTATAGCGAAGGCGGCCCAGATCGAAATCTGCTGGAAGATTATGGCACCAATCAAGCCTTCGAAGACTCGCATCTCGGTCCATGGCCTCACGCCTTCAAAAGCCTCAGCGATGGCGCGCAAGCTGGGATCGTTCCTCATGATTTCAATAGCTTCGCTCAGGTCGTCGTTGAGGCACAGGAACCAGCTCAGCTCGCGCTCTACTTGATCGCGCTCCTCCTCTGCCAAGTCGCTATAGACCGTAACTTCCAGAAGCGGTCGCTTAACTGTCCCGATGGATCTAACCTCGATAGGCACGAGCTTTCCGCTCTCGAGCCTAACTGCTCGGCTCAGAATCCCCTTCTCGTAGACGAACGGGAACGCAGGAGGAGTCGCCTCAAGCGTGAGTTCGAAGTCAAAGGGAGCTATGGCTTCAAGCGTAAAGCATCGCTTCAACTTCGTTCGCTTTTTGCAGTACGATGTCTAGAGGTTTTCGAGCGCTTGGCAAGCAGGTGATCTGAACTCAGCGCGAATGAGGATCTTCAAAATCCGAACTTTGAACTGAGTCGCCCTTCTAAAGATAGTGCAGTTAGCTGCTCTTACGAGTTCTTCCTCTCTTCAACCTTCTTTCGAGCTTCTCTTGGCTGGCCCTTATGTCGGCGTGAATGGCCTCCACGGCTCTCTCGAGAGCTCGCGCGATCTCCCTTGACGACGCTGCGATCTCCTTCGATGACGCCCTAAATTGCCAGACGGCTAGGATCGCGCTCACGAGAATGCTGGCGGCTAATGCAAGAATTTCGAACTGCACGTCCTATCGCAGTCAAGCAAGTACAAAAACGCCTCCGGTTTAGGGCCATCGCCCGACAACCTTCCTTCTTCTAGCTTTCTCTCAA
>CAYZOK010000010.1:0-17092 GCA_964480335.1 uncultured Candidatus Bathyarchaeia archaeon
GCAAGAGCAGGCGCTTAAGGTCGCCCTAGCTGCTGGCCTGCCTGAAGTCGAAGCCGTTAAAGCAATACGCGATTATCCGCGCGAGCTCCTTAGGAAGATCGGCTATTGACTGCTCTTTTTCAACCATCTAGATCGTGTAGCTCCCTATCAATCCAATGGCATGTTTCTAGGCAGGAAATACACGGTCTCCTTGACAAGACCACCAAAGACTCGGACGTACTTTAAGTAAGGAAAGAGCGGCTTCAGGCTTCTTAGTTAACGTCGATCTGTCACATGTATTTTATAACTTGAGTCGCATCTTGTACGATGTGACGACGGAAGTCTTAGCTTCCATAGCCCTCTTCGGGCTGATAATCCTGCTATCCTCGATCAAAGTAGTCAAGGAATACGAGCGCGCTGTGGTCTTCAGGTTAGGCCGCCTGCTAGGGACGAAGGGTCCAGGGCTCTTCTTCAGGATCCCCATAGTTGACACGTGCCGCAAGGTAGATCTAAGAGTCATAACGTTCGATGTCCCGAAGCAGCAAGTGGTCACAAAGGATAATGTTACCGTGGAAGTTGATGCTGTGGTCTACTTCAGAGTCTTGGATGCTGTGAAAGCGACAGTGGCGGTCAGGGACCATCGGTACGCAACCGACTTGCTGTCTCAAACAACGCTGAGGGATATGTTAGGTCAGATAGAGCTTGATGAGCTGTTGACGAAGAGGGAAGAGCTGGGCAAGAGGCTCACCCGAGCCGTAGATCCTCAGACACACCCTTGGGGTGTCAAAGTCGTATCTATCGCTATCAAGGATGTCGTCTTGCCAGGGAGTATGCAACGAGCTATAGCAAAGCAAGCCGAGGCTGAGCGAGAGAGGCGCGCACGGGTCATAATTGCTGATGGAGAGTACAAGGCTGCTGAGACTATGAAGAAGGCAGCTGACCTATACCAGAGGTCTCCCTTAGCCATGAGGCTGAGGGAGTTGCAGACCTTGGCAGAGATAGCTCGCGAGAGGAACATGGTCGTCGTGACGACTGCTACTGCCCCTGGCTACGGCGATGTGGTTGCGTTAACCCAAGCCGCTCCAAAGCGAGGTTAATCCAGACGGTTTGAGAAGTTAGCTCACAAGCATAGCTAGGTACTATACTATCTCAATTGCTATTCTCTAGGCTTTTTGATGCCATTCTGCTGAGTGTCACGCTACGCCAATAATGAGTCCGACTGTTCAGCGGAAATCCTCCTCGATAGCCATTCTCTAAGTGATTCATCTCGGATAACACTTCCACACCGCGTACACATTTTAAACCGAGCTGGAAAAGAAGAAGGGTGGAGCGCTGTGTTGCTACCCGCTCTCCTGAGCTTAAGGGTTTGAGAGCTGGAGAGCTTGCCAGAAAGATCTTGTTAACAACCATCATTCTTCTAAGCTTATTCATCCCCCTCGGCAGTCCATTCGTCAATGCTGAGAAGCCAAGTGTACTCGTGGTGAGCATCGACGACGTTATCACAGTCGCTACTGCCGAACTCGTTAAGGAAGCCTTGGCTGAAGCCTCGTTAACCAGAGCTGAGGCGTTGGTTTTGTTGCTCAACACGCCGGGCGGCAACCTAGATGTGACGTTCGACATAACCGAGATGATCGAAGCCTCGGAAATTCCCGTTATAGGCTATGTGTACCCGGAAGGAGCAAGGGCCTGGTCTGCTGGCACCTACATCCTTCTCTCTTGTCACATAGCCGCCATGGCTCCGCATACAATTATTGGGTCCTGCCAGCCCGTTGTCTTTTCGCCGTTAGAAGGGGCCCGGCCAGTCAATGAAACGAAAATAGTGAACGCATTGGCAGCCGATCTGGCGGAGAAGGCACGTAAGCATGGCCGCAACGAAGAGGTGGCGATAGCTTTCGTTGTCGAGAACCTGAACTTGAACGCTGAGGAAGCTAAAGATCGAGGCGTCATAGAGTTCGTTGCGTCCTCAGTCGATGAACTCTTGTCCCTCGTCGATGGTATGGTCGTCACGACACCTGCTGGCGAGGTGACGCTATCGACTCAGGATGCGGAAAAGGTTACCTGGTCGCCAAGTCCGGGAGTATCGGTTCTCAAGGTGCTGGCTAACCCCATGATAGCATACCTGCTGTTCATCCTCGGTCTTTATGCCCTTATCTTCGGCTTCGCAACGCCAGGCTATGGCGGGGAGATAATAGGAGGCGTTTGTGTGATCCTCGGCTTAATAGGCTTGGGCTTCACCGAAGTGAGCATAGGGGCTTTGTTGCTCATAGGGCTTGGAGCCGTCCTGCTGATAGCCGAGATCGTAACGGCAGGCTTCGGTTTAGCTGGGGGTGCTGGCATCTTCTGCATAGCCTGCGGGAGCTTCTTCCTTTTGCCTCAACGGTGGACTGTGGCAGGCGAGTGGTTGCAGTCCTTGTTCATGCTGGCGATAGCTGTCTCCATCACTGCCGGGGCTTTCGTTATCTTCGCCGCTTACAAGGTAGCGAAAGTCAGGCTGAGGAGGCCCGTCGTCGGAGAGCTGATCGGCAACGTAGCTGAAGCCGTCGACAACATAGAGCCTAGGAAAACTGGCTTCGTGGGGATGGAGGGCGAGCTTTGGCGAGCAACATCGGACGAGCCCATTCAAGCCGGGCAAAAGGTTGAGGTTGTCGGAAGGGACGGCACAGTTCTCAAGGTTCGGTTAAGGAAGGATTAGGCTCTTACGACGCCGCACAACTCGCCTGAATGGTTGGGTCGGTGCACGCAACCATAATTCTAGATCTTAAGCGAGGCCTGTTCCGCAGAAAACGCAAAGTCGCTGGTTTCCGAGAACCTCCTCAGCATGAAGACAGCCTGACTTCTTAGCCATCTCAGCAATCCAAGTTACGACATCAACCTTTCGTTGCGCGCAGAGGGACGAGCAGCCGCGCTTTTCAAGCTCGAGAAACCAGCGACTATCAGGAAGCGACAATTCATCCTGATGTGTTAGGGTTAGCCCCAACCTGAAGCTGCTTAGAAGTGATGTAGAGGCTTAGCATCAGCCTTGAAGAAAACGCCGTGAGATTAGTCGATGAATGGTTTACTGACCCATGGCAAAGAGATCCCTCGAGTTTCTGAAGACGTGTAGCAGAAATCAAGCGATTTGTCAGCATAAGCCGACGTTCCCAAGTCGCTAGATCCTCACTTAATTTCACGGTTGAGGACAAGTTGTGGGATCTTGAGACTCATCTCGAAGATAGATCGGCGCAAGTGTACCAATTGTGGGTTCTGCAAGCTTGTCGCGTATTGTCCGCTGAATCACGCTGATTGCATCGGCTGTGGAGTGTGCGTTAAAGCATGCCCGTACGAAGCGAGGAAAACCATCAAAGCGCCTGAAATCGAGCACGTCACCGTTACCGTCGATGGAGTCGCGGTCGAAGTTCCAGCCCTCTCGACAATCAAAGCGGCGCTCGAAGCTGCTGGAGTGGCTATATCCAAGCATCCTTCTGACCGAGGCTTCTTCATGCCTTGTGAAGTCGGCGCGTGCTACTCGTGCCTCGTCAGAGCAGATGGAGAGCTGGTCAGGGCATGCGTCACTCCTGTGCACGCTGGCATGGAGATCTCGACGAAGCTAGGCGAATTCACGCCGCTGCGCGTCGTGCATGGTCCGGAAGCTCATCCGGTCGGCGGGAAGGCGACGCCGTGGTGGGTGAAGAGCCAGCGCCGCTACGTCGAAGTGGCGATTTGGGTCGGAGGTTGCTTATATGCATGCCCTCAATGTCAGAATTTCAACGTCACCTACGACGGCAGGACGCCGCCCATGGAACCTGAAGAAGCTGCCAAGCTAGTCTCGGTAGCTAGGAGGAGGTACGGCGTAGACAGGATGGCCATCTCTGGCGGCGAACCCACCATAAACCGTCCATGGCTTACGAGGTACTTCAAGGAGTTGAAGAGGCTGAATCCAGACGAGCGTGCTAGGCTACACCTCGATAGCAATGGCGCTGTATTGACCAAGGACTACATAGACGAGCTCGTACTCGATTGCAGCGTCACCGATCTGGGCGTAGAGCCGAAAGCTGCGCGCATCGAGACATTCGTGAAGATAACTGGCATAGCGGATCGCGAGCTCGCGCGAAAGTACTTCGAGACTTCGTGGGCAGCGGTGAAGTACATAGCCGACAACTATCTAGACCGCGCGTTCCTCGGCGTCGGCATGGCGTACAACAGCGCCTTCATGTCGATGGACGAGGTAGCCGAGTTCGGCGAGAGATTGGCTTCGATCGATTCGAGCGTGCAACTGGTGGTCCTAGACTACTTTCCGACCTATCGCAGGAGGGACATAAGGAGACCTAACCCGCGCGAAATGCTGAAGGTCAAACAAGTCCTCGAAGGCACCGGGCTAGAATGTGTCGTCGTTCAGACATCGATAGGACACTTCGGCCCTAAAGCACGCTCAGCTAGCTAGCGCTATAGGACTTCGACCATCCTTCCGTCGAGCTTCAGCGTGAGCTTATTGAGTACTTCCCTGCCGACTATGACCTCGTGCGACAAGTCATCTGGCGATGTTGGCACATAGATGAGTAACTCTCCTAAGCCGAGCACTTCTTGGCTAGCCTCGGTCACAAGCCTCGCTTTAGTCTCGAAGAGCTCGCACTCTATGGACCTCTCACCGACGGCGTACAACGTCGCGCGTCCGATAGGCTCGCAGCCTTCGAGGAGTAGTGCAAGGTCTTCGTTAGCATAGAGCGAGCCATCAAAGCCCGTGTCTACTAAGCAAGGACCACGAAGCCTCCTTCCATCGACTGCTAGCTCGAGCCATAGAACGGGAACGTCCGGCAATTTCCTGCCCGCGACATCGTAGCCATCCTCAGCGTATCGGTAGCTAGCCTTCAACCTCAGTCCACCTCGAAAGGCGGAGCCTATGCCTCCTCAGCGTTGGAGAGGGGGCTCGAGGCTTTGTGGACTTGAGTGCGGCAAGAACGCTTGGCCCCTTTATAGGCTTGCGCCGCAGCGTTGCTGGATACCTCCATGCGAGGTAGCGCGCGAGGGCTTCGGATACTATCTTAGACTTTGAAGGATTCGAAGGGTCAAGCTCGATGGCTCTCTTGAGCGCCTCGGCGGTTTCATCCGGAATCGTGACCGAGATTCGTTTCATAATACTTGGTATGAGTTAGTAATATTTATCTTCGAAACCGAGGCAATCGACCCTCAGCACGCAAGTTCTCGCCTTTAGAGTCGACCGTGACTACAAGAGGGCCGAATCGTTCCACTTCCAGAAACCAGACCGCTTCTGGCAAGCCAAGATCCAGCCACTTTACGTCGGCAACTCGTCTGATGGCTTGCGCTGCGAGAACTCCAGCCCCTCCGGTAAACTCGCAGTAAGCCCCTCCTATCCCTACTAGAGCCTTCGCGGTCTCAGCTCCCACTCCTCCCTTTCCGATGACGAGCCTAGCCTTGCTGCGCTGTAGCACCTCGGGCATGAAGGGCTCCACTCGCATGCTGGTTGTAGGCCCTGCCGAGAGGACTATCCAGCCCTTCTCCCTTCGAACGACGAGCGGTCCGCAGTGGTAGATCGCTGCGCCTTCCAGCGCCAACGGAATGTAGGCTCCCTTCTTCGCGAGCTCCACGTATTTGCGGCAAGCTTGGTCGCGCATCGTTACCATAGTCCCGCTTAGATGGATCACGTCTCCGACCTCGAGTTGCTCGACATCGTTTCGCGAAATCGGCGTTTCAAGCAACTTCATAGCGGGACTATGGTCGTGCCATCTCGATAGATTCTGCACGTTGCTCTCCTCAGGCACCAACACGAAACCTCGATCCCTACCGGGAAGGTAGCTGTATGGGTATGCCCGTACTCGACGTTTACTCCAAGCGCGGTCGTTCTGCCGCCTAGCCCCATCGGCCCAAGCCCAGTTTGGTTTACAGCTTTGAGGAGCACCTTCTCGAGCTTGGCCATCATCCTCTCTCGATGCGTCACGCCTACAGGTCTCAGGAGAGCTCGCTCGGCGAGCTTCAAGCACTCGCTTGTAGTACTTCCTATCCCGACGCCCATTACAAGCGGCGGACAGCTCACGCTAGCGCTTAGGGCAGCCTCGATTACAACCTGCTTGAGATCGTTGACAGATGCCGTAGGCCTCAAAGCCTCGATTCTGCTTACATTCTCACACCCTCCTCCCCTTATCAGGACCGTCACTTCGAGAAAGTCTCCTTCCGCAGGCGTCCACGAAAAAGCCGGAACATCGAAGCCGATGTTCGCGCCTATGCTCTTGCGTGAGATCGGATGGACTATGTTGGGCCTGAGCGGAACGGCTTCCGTTGCTTCCTCTATACCTGCCAAGATGGCTTCCCTGACGAACGAAATCGATCCGAATCGATCCCCCGCTACTATGTGGAGTGAAAACACGCCTGTGTCTTGGCAAATTGGTCTTCCAAGCTCTCGAGCTAGCTCGACGTTCTCGAGGATGTTATCGAGCTGTAGCTTGGCGAGCTCAGACTCTTCTTGTTGCCTAGCTCCTCGAAGCGCTTTTTCGACGTCTTGAGGAAGGATGGTTTCGGCTACCTGTATTAGCTTAACGATAGCTTCCTTGATCACTTTCGTCAGTTCAGCTTGTTTCATGGATACTTTCACCGATCTGTCCGCTTTTCTAAACTCCCGCTAAACGTATTAGGCAACTGCTTGCCCTCTTAAGCGGACTTGTTGGGCGAAGGCACGCCTAAAGTCAACTACCGAACTCTGGAGGACATCCCTGGAGTTGGTCCTGCAACTGCTGCGAAACTTCGTGAACTCGGATACCACACCGTCGAGGCATTGGCGACAGCAGCTGCCACCGAGCTCGTGAGCGCGGGCATAAGCGAGCGGACGGCTCTTCGAATAATCCAGGCAGCGAGATCTTCCATAGCGATAACGTTCGTTCGAGCGGACGAGCTGATGAAGCTACGGTCCAACATAGCCCGGCTAACCACTGGTTGCGTAGCACTAGACCAGCTCTTAGGAGGCGGTCTCGAGACTCAGACTATAACGGAGTTCTATGGCGAATATGGCGTCGGCAAGAGCATCCTCTGCCACCAGCTCGCGGTAAACGTCCAGCTTTCCGTTGACCAAGGCGGACTCGAAGGCGGAGCCCTCTACATCGACACTGAGCAAACGTTCAGGCCTGAGTGGATAACTAGGATGTCGAAGAGGATAGGCTTGGATCCGAAAGAGGCGCTCCGCAAGATCATCTACGCAGAGGCTTACACATCTGATCACCAGATCCTGCTACTCGAAGAAGCAGACGGCATTATAAAGGAGAACGATGTGCGCTTGATCATACTCGATTCGCTGACGGCGCACTTCAGGAGCGAGTACCTAGGTCGCGAGATGTTGGCCGCGCGTCAGCAAAGGCTGAACAAGCACCTGCACAAGCTCATCCGGCTTGCTCGAGCGTTTAACGCAGTCGCAGTCGTGACGAACCAGGTCATGGCAAAACCTGGCGTGTACTTCGCCGAAGCAGTGAGCCCTGCCGGAGGGCACATCGTGGCCCACACGAGCCATACTCGGATCCACGTCAGGAAGGCGAAGAGGAACCTCAGAGTAGCGCGCTTGGTTTCAAGCCCCTATCTTCCAGAAGGTGAAGTTCTCTTCGCCATAACCGAGCGAGGAATCGAGGACGCTCCGAGGGAAGAATAGCAGTTGTCCGCTAAGCGAGTTCTTGCTAGGCGATTTTTTCAGCTGCTAGTTAAGAGAAGCTTCGTCAGCGCTGAGCGCTTGCTGCGCAAGATAGAGGAGTTTGCGCACTCTGACTGGGACGTTGGCTACATAACAGCGCTAAAGGGCATGTTGCACTCGGCGAGGACCGGGGAAGATCGCGACCTGCTCCTCAGGCGAATTGTGAACGAGGGAGGAAGTCTAGAAGCGCTTGAAGATGAGTTTAGGCTTCACTCGCTGCGCGAGGTACGCGATGAGTTCGACCGCGGCTACTTTGCAGCTTGGGCAGACTTTTTGGAAATCCTATCGAAGCTGAAACAATAGCCGAAATCCTGAACGTATAGGAGACCGTCCATAGCAAGATCCAGGATCCGAGAAATGCCATAAGCCCTGTCGTAAGCATGGCTCCGCCTCCAACTTCTGCTGGGCTTATTCTGAGCCCGTATCGTATCGCGTAGCAAGAAGCTACGTACATGACGAGCCCGAAGGTTATTCCTCGCATCCCTGTTGCGCCGAAAGCTATGCAAAGGGCCGCCGCTGCTATGCCGAATGCAAAGCGAGTCCAGAAGATCTTGTCGTGCGGGCTCAATCTCGACACCTCCATAAGCTCAATTGCACATACTAATAGGAGTTGGCGCTGGAGCAAGTCGGCCAAGCAACTCTACGCGTTCGCGATGTCATGTCGACCCCGGTCGTCACGGCAAAGCAAGATGATCCCGTCAAAAAGCTGGCTAAGGTCATGGAAAAGTGCAAGATAGGCAGCGTCGTCATAGTCTCCGGAGGCAAGCCCATCGGAATAGTGACTGATCGAGACATTGCGATAAGGGTAGTCGGCAGGGGATCTGGCCCATCGACGAAGGCTGGGGACGTCATGAGTGCGCCTCTCCTTACGATAAGCCCGAATGCTACCTTAGAAGAAGCTGCCGAACAAATGCGCAGAGCTGAGGTCAAGAGGCTCGTAGTCTTGGAGCGCGGAAGGCTGGTCGGCCTAATATCCATGCGTGATATAGCACTAGCCTCGCAACAGTTGCTCGGAATTCTGGCTGAGCGCGAGGAGATCCTAAAGCCTGGCGTAACTCGCCCTCAACCCGCCCTAGCCGGGTTCTGCCAAGCGTGCGGCAATTGGTCGACAAGTTTGAAGGAGATCGAGGGTAGGTTTCTCTGCGAGGACTGCCGAGCAGACCTGGCTGGATAGCGCTCCTTTCCTTGAAACTGAGAAATCATTTTGCCCACCGTGCTAGCTACTTCGGATGCTCGTGGATCTAAACTTGGTGGATGCGAAGGTCATGCACGAAGGCGAGATAGTCGAGGTTGGAATCTCGATCGATGAAGGCCGAATCATCAAAATAGGTAAGATTCCGAGCCTTCCGAAAGCATCGCAGACTATGGACTTGCAAGGCAAGCTGGCCCTTCCTGGCCTCATCGACATGCACGTTCACCTGCGGGACTTGGAACTCGCCTATAAGGAGGACTTTAAGACGGGGACGTTTGCCGCCATCGCTGGCGGCTTTACGACGGTCTTCGATATGCCGAATACGAAGCCTCCGACGACTTCGACGGTTAGACTCCTTGAGAAGATCGAAAGAGCTAAAGGGCAGATTGCCGCGAACGTCGGTTTCTATGCGGCTTTTCCTGAAAAGCTCAAGGAGATAGCCAACATGGCCAAGTGGGCCTTTGCTTTCAAGGTATACCTGCCCAACTCGATAACGGAGCTGGACGTTCGAGACGATGAAGTACTAAGGGGCGCCTTTCGGCGAGTTGATGCCGAAGATCGTTTCGTCATAGTCCACGCCGAAGATGCGTTGAGGATAGAGGAGCTCAGGAGGAGGTATGGGCGGAGGCCCGACATCGAAGCTTACCTGAAAGTTTACGATTCGACCGTCGAAGGAAAAGCCGTCAAGAGAATAGTCTCAATCGCAGAGGGGGTTGGCGCGCGAGCTCACATAGCCCACGTCACGACGCGGGAAGCACTAAGGACGCTAAGCGAAGCGAAAGAGAAGCTGCCTATCACGTGCGAAGCGACTCCCCACCACCTCCTGCTAACCGAGAATGACTTGCGTAAAGTCGGAGGCTTTGCTTTAACTCGCCCTCCGCTTCGGCCCGTCGAAGATGTGAGGGAGCTCTGGAGAGCGCTAGGAGAAGGACTCATCGACGTGATCGCGAGCGACCACGCTCCTCATACTCTTGCAGAGAAGCTAGGAGAAGACGTGTGGAAGATCGAACCTGGAATTCCGAACTTGGAGACGACCCTTCCGCTCATGCTGACGAAAGTTCGGGAAGGCTATCTGTCGTTATGGAGGCTGGTCGAAGTGCTAGCCAAGAAGCCAGCCTCGATCCTCAAGCTGAAGCGCAAGGGAGATTTGGCAAGAGGCTTCGATGCTGACATAACGGTCGTCGATTTGAAGAGTAAATTCCTGATCGATTCTTCGGCCTTCTGGTCAAAGGCTAAGTACTCGCCTTTCGATGGAGCAGAAGTCTCAGGGAGAGTTGCCAAGGTGCTCATCGCAGGCGAACTCGCCTTCGACGACGGAGAAGCAGTTGCTAAGCCAGGTTCAGCTCGCGTTCTGACCCCTAATTGAGTAAGCTAGGCGAGCAAGAAGTCGAAGAAGAAGCCGTCTTGCTCGAAGTTCCCTTCGTCTATCAGAAGCCGTATTTCTGCTCAGAAGCTTCAGCAAGCATGATCTTAGGGCACTACGGATATCTCAAGACGAGATTCACGAGCTGGGCTTCGATCGCTTCGAGGTTATGTTGCCGCTCCTCAAGCGCTATGTTAACTGCTCGTATGCAAGCTTGGCAGTGGAGGATTTGCGAAAGGAGATCGATGAGGGAGATCCGATCATGGTAAGGTGGGCGTTCCGGCATATCACTCAGTCGTGGTTGTAGGGTATGGTCGTGGGTGCCTGTACGCACACGATCCAGCTCGCGGTCCGTATGTGCGCATGGGGGTTGAGGAGTTCTTGTTTAGGTGGGGGCTCGAGCGAAGGGCTATCGTGTTTGAGTAACCTGCCTGACAGCCTTGGTAATTCTCGAGGGGTCGAAGCTGCAGACTATGGCGTCCGCGTGCATGACGATCCAAGGGCTCTTGGCCTTCGCTGTCAGAACTGCTACGACTTTCTTGTTGAGAACGCGCTTGGCATAGATTACTTCAGCGCCCACTCCGAAGCTAGGCTTGTCGGCCAGGGCTACGATCACGTCTGCTTCCTTCAGCAAGGACAAGTCGTACTCGATTACCCGCTTGGCGAGCCGAACTTCGAGCAGGAAGTCGTACTCGCGCCTCCACTCGAAGGGCTCCAACTGATTGAGCACGTCGAGACCTTCCTCCCTAAGCCGCTGCTGAAGCTCTACCACGCGTTCGATATCTCTAACGGTTTGGAATGAACCTGCCACGTAGACCTTGACCAAGCCTTCCAGCATTCCTCGCACACTGGCTAAATAGGTAGCGAGCCATTCTTGGCTGTGGGAACCTTCGTGGTCGACTCCATGCTGGGCAAGCTATGCCGATGGCTCAGGATGCTAGGCGCTGATGCGGCTTACCTCAGGGATGCGACGGATGTCGAGCTACTGGAGCTTTCGCTCGAGGAGAAGCGAGTTCTCTTGACGCGCGATGAAGAGCTTTACAGAAGGGCGACGGCGCGAGGGATCGAAGCTTACTTCGTCGAGGGCGAGGACGAAGCCGAGATGCTTGCCAACTTGTCGAGGAGATTTGGCATAAGGCTGGACCTCGATGTCAGCATAAGCCGATGCCCAGCATGCAATTCTCGCATAGTTGCTGTACCGAAGGAAGCCGTCGAGTCGCGCGTCCCTCCGACGACTTACCGCGCCCAAGAGCAGTTCTGGAGGTGCCCAAGCTGCGGCAAGGTGTACTGGCAAGGAAGCCACTGGAAGGGAATTCGCTCGGTCTTGAAGGAAGCTAAGCGGCATCTTGAGGAGAGATGTCGTTCGAGCTGACGCTAGAGGAAGGCAAGTTCTTAGTCAGGTTTGCTCGCCAAGCGATCGAGCACTACCTGAGAGCTGGAGAGAAAATCGAGTTGCCAGAGGTCGGCGAAATGCTGGAGACGCGCTGCGGACTCTTCGTGACGCTTAGGACGCATCCTGACAGAGAGCTTCGAGGTTGCATCGGCTACACGGATCCCATCTATCCGCTGATTGAGGCTGTGAGGAACTCGGCGATAAGCTCCGCCACAGAAGATCCGCGCTTTCTCCCGCTCTCTCTTGAAGAGCTGAAGCGCGTCACGATCGAGATAAGCGTGCTAACGCCTCCAAGCCCGATCGAAGTCGAAAACCGCCTCGACCTCCCGAAAGCGATCGAGATAGGCAGGGATGGACTCGTAGTCGAACGCGGCTGGAGCAAGGGCGTTTTGCTGCCCCAAGTGCCTATCGAGTGGAAGTGGAGCGCGGAGGAATTTCTGATCCAGTGCTGTCTGAAAGCTGGTCTGCCACCCGACGCTTGGTTGCTTCCCGAGACCAGAGTCTGCAAATTCCAAGCGATAATATTCGAGGAGGAGGAGCCCGGCGGAGAAGTTAAGAGGGTGAGTTTGAAGCCAGAATGAGCCGCCTGCTCTTCACAACGGGCTTCTTAGCAGTTATGGTCGGAATTTTGATTATGATCATCGCGATGATCTGGTTGATGCTTTCGGCAAGAGTAGGCAGAGTTCGAGGGGGCGGAGTTGCGCTGATCGGACCGTTTCCAATAGTATTCGGAACAGACCGAGAGCTCATCAAGCTCGCCTTCGCGCTAGCAGTCGTGCTCCTGCTCCTAGCCCTAGCGATCATGATAGTTCCGTTCGTGCTCATGAGGTGGTAGGATGCAGCCGGAAGCTCTTCCGCTCAAACTGCTGCTCCTAGGCTTCTTGGTAGCCTTCGTCGGGGTGGTGCTGATGATGGCTTCTGTCGTGCTCTCGCCAGAGTTTCACCCAGCCGAAGCATCGATCGGCGGCATCGTCTTGATAGGCTTCATTCCGATCATGTTTGGATATGGACCTTGGGCTTGGCTCCTAGTGCTCGTAGCAGCCGTGGTCATGCTGGTGCTAATCTTTGTCTGGGCAAAGTGGCTTAAGCTCTGGTGAAGAAAACTGGGCGTGAGGATTCCAACGCTAGCTAAAGACATCATGACAAAGGATGTCATCACGATCGATCCTGATAGGACTCTGGTCGAAGCTGCTAGGCTCATGGCCGAGAAGAACATCGGAAGCTTGGTCGTAGTCGAGCGAGGCAAGACCATCGGCATCATAACGGAGCGGGATTTTTTGCAAGTTGTTTCGCGGACTCTAAACGTCGAGAAGGTCAAGGTACGAGAGATCATGTCGAAGCCTGTTGTGACCTGTGAGCCGGAGACTAGACTCGTTGATCTGGTATCCTTGATGCAGAAGAGAAGGATACGTCACGTGCCCATCGTTAAGAAGGGAAAGTTGATCGGAATGGTGAGCTCTTTCGATCTAGCGTGTTACGGGATTACCGTAGTCTTGCCCTAAGGCAGCGGTACGCGACTCAGCCCCACTACATAACGCAACCTGTTGATCGCATCTTCGAACGCTTTCTTACCTCCCTCAGTCAGCCTGTAGGTAGTGCGAGGCCTCCTCCCCTTGAAGCTCTTACGAACTTCGACATAGCCAGCCTTCTCCAGCCTTCTCAGGTGCCCGGCTAGATTGCCAGCCGTCATGCCCAGAAGCTTTCTGAGCCTTTCGAATTCGACTTCCCTCTCGACATAGAGAACTGTGAAGATTCCTAGTCTGGCAGCATCGACTATCAGTTTGTCCAGCTGAGGAGTAGCCACCATCTATAGTTACTTTCCAGTAAATTTTACTTTACATCAACAAGTAATCTCTCATCAAGATCGCAAGGCGATTTTCTCGGCGCTGGAAATGGCTTTTTCCACGAGCTCCTCGACGGAAAGCTTCTGCTCGACCTCATGAACTACTTTCAGCCTCGCTCTGGTAGTTGGTTTGCGAGGAGCCGCTTTGCACCTAGCTATCTTAATCGCTGCTATCTCTCTCAACCCTATGCCTTCGGCCATGCTAACGATCTCCTCTTTGTTCATGCCGATCAAAGGTCTGAAAACTGGAAGCGTCGATGCCTCATCGAGGGCGACTAAGTTGCTAAGCGTCTGCGAAGCTACCTGGCCTAGCGCCTCTCCCGTCACGATGGCCTTTGCTCCAAACCTCTCGCCCATCTTGCACGCTATTCGGTACATCATGCGCTTGCACAAAATGCACGTGTACGAGCGAGCGCCTGCTTCAGCTATCGCATCTTGGATGCCATCGAAAGGAACAATCGTTAACGCGAAGTCGGGCTGAGTCGCGTACTCGTGAAGGCGCTTGGCGACGTCGACGGCTCGAGTTGAGCACCTCGGATCTGCGTACTCCCCCAAATCGAGGTAGAGGGGAAGAATCCTGGCTCCCCTCTTCATCATGAGCCAAGCTGCTAGCGCGCTATCCACCCCTCCCGACAGCAAGCTGACGACAGCACCTTCACAGCCTAAGGGAAGGCCGCCGACCCCCTTGTCGGCTCGATCGCCGACATAAGCCTCTCGCCCTCGCACCTCGACGTAGATTGTGACATCTGGATTCTCCAAGTCAACTTCGATGCCTTCTATGGCTTCGAGAACTTGTGCTCCAAGTTCGCGCTCGATTTCCTTCGTTGCCATGGCCAACTCCTTCCCGACTTTCCTTGCTCTGATGGCGAAGCTCATACCAGGTCGAAGCCTTGCTTGGGCAAGCTCGAGACAAGATTCCCTTATAGCCTCGAAGGAGGCTGTTGCTTCCACGACCGGCATCGAGTAAGCAACCCCGAACACCTTAGCGACAAGCTTAGAGGCTCTCTCTGGATCCTCGGTTTCGACGAAGATTCTTGCATCGTGGACAAAGCACCTGCACCTCAAGCCAGCTCTTGAGAGCGCATAGGTTATGTTGTCTATCAGCTGCTTGGTCATCTTACGCCGGGTAGCTCTAGCTTTTAGGGCCAGCTCAGAAAAAGCGACTAATAGCTTCGAGTAGCGCAGCCCCACTTCCATCACCTTAATCGCTCCTCCAAATTTCGCCTTATCATCGAGAAGCGTAAATTGGATGAAGGTGGCGCTGTCACCTGACGATCTGGCTCGATACGATCGCCAAATTAGGATTTCAGAAATTGGAGTTGAAGGTCAATCGAAATTAAAGAGAGCGAAGGTGCTCGTCGTAGGCCTCGGAGGCCTCGGTTGCGCAGCTGCTACCTACCTAGCGGCTGCTGGAGTCGGTCTGCTGACGTTGTTTGACTACGAGCTCGTCGAGCCAAGCAACTTGAACAGGCAGGTTTTACACGGGCAAGACGACATCGGCGCCTCTAAACCCGACTCTGCTGCAAAGAAGCTTCGCCAGCTAAACCCGCTCATCGAGATCCGAGCTCTGAGGCTCAAGGGCAACTACGAAGCGTTCAGACGCCTTGTTCCGGAGCAAAGCGTTGTGCTTGATTGCTTGGATGACTGGGAAGTCCGCTTTCAGCTCAACAGAGCTTGTGTTGAAAGCAACATTCCCTTGGTTCACGCTGGAGTTTCAGGCTTCGGAGGTCAATTGCTCGTCGTGATTCCACGTAAGGGCCCATGCCTTCAATGCGTGTTCCCAACTCCCCCGGAGCGCAGAGCTCGGCCAGTCATAGGCGCAGCAGCTGGCATTCTGGGCTGCATGCAAGCTCTTGAAGCTATCAAGGTAATACTAGGGATACCTCCAGTCCAGGGATTGTTGCTTTACGATGGGATGTTGGAAGAGCTAGATCGGGTTTCTATCGCCAGAAAATCGGATTGTCCGGCCTGCGCGTAGTTATACCCCCGCCGCCCAAGGCTATCCCGCCACCTGAGCCTACCGGATGAGGAACGAGGCGATGGGTACAGACGAGCCGAGGGTTCGCATGAATCCAGCTGAGGCAGGCTCAAGGGGCGGGAGAGGCTAAATGGCGGGACTGGGATTCGATCATCCCAAGCCAACGCGCAAGGCACTCCTCTCCGTTGGCCCACGCGCTCTCTCCCTTCGAGGCATGTATTGCATGCGATGTAGCCTCTCGGGAGGTAGCACCTCTGGGGGTAGCGCGTGGGATCAACTGGCTCGGCGCAGCGGTCTTAAAAACTTCGCCAACGGAACTAGCCAACAATTGGCAGGCTCCTCCAGGTTCCCTTCGTGGTTCCTAGTTATACCTCGATGATGAACGGCTCGATAGAGCCCTCGGCTATCACAAGTAGCCCGATTGTTCGCTTAGTCAGCAAAGGTGGAAGCGGATCCACCGGGCTGCCAGGATTGATGAAGATCCTGTCTCCCTCCACCCTAAGGAACGGCTTGTGGGTGTGCCCAAAGACGAGAACGTCGAGATCGTGCTCCTCGGCAATTCTCTCCATCTCAGCCATTCCCCACAATGGAGGAAAACCTATGTCATGGACCACTCCTATCCTCCAGCCGCTTACCACCTCTACGGCTAGCGAGGGAAGGATGGCTCGCACTTCTGGCGGATCCATGTTTCCGTGAACTGCTACGACAGGTGCTATTCGCTCAAGCTCCTCAATGATGTCAAGACTCGTCAGATCTCCGGCATGGATTATCAGGCTCACGTTAGCCTCTTTGAAGATTGTCAGCACTTTTTCGGGCAGCTCTCCACCTAGGAACGGCAGATGAGCGTGGGTGTCCGAGATGAGCCCGACTACTCTGATGCCAGGGCTCTTGATTAGTTCAGGTACTTCTCGAAGGGCCGGAGGAGCTTCCCAAAACGCGTAGACGACCGTTGCGATAGTCACCACGAGCGTTACGAGGAGAATAGCCTCTGAAACTAGCTTCAGTGAGGTTGCCATTCTACGTTAAGTCACCGCAGACGCAGAATACCTCGTTGATCAAGTCGTAGAGCGAGCTCATGCCCTCGCTGGTCTTCGCAGACACCTTTACTAATCGAGCCGCTTCCGAGAGCTCGCGCATTATGTCGGCGTACCTGAGGGCCAGATCGGTAACCGCGCCCAGTCCTTCGGCTATGATTCTCTCCTTTAAGTAGTCGAGATCTTGGAGTAGCCTGTCAACATCCAGACCTCGGATTAGATCAGATTTGTTCAGCACGGTGACGGCTGGTATTCCAACCTCAACCTTGTTGCTACCGCCAACGAGATGGCAACACTCAGCCCAGTAGCGGTAGCAACTAGGCTGGGATCGGTTATGTATACAGCAACAGCTCTACCTCGGAGAGCCCGCGAAATCTTAGGTCCAGCCTCCCGGAATACGAAGATCTCCATCTGACCTGGAGTGTCGATCAAGGTGAATTCTGCATCCAGCTTGGTAATCGGGTTTACTATCTCTTGGGCCCTGGCTTTCATGAGCTCCGCAGCTCTGATCATGGCTCCGTTCGGACCTAGACCTTCCTCGCGCATCAGCTGCTCGACCGTGAACATGTCGCGAACGTCAAACGTCGGCTCATAGGGAGTCGTCAAGCAACCGGGATCGAGGTTTACGTAGGCTACCCTATGCTCGA
>CAYZOK010000011.1:0-17026 GCA_964480335.1 uncultured Candidatus Bathyarchaeia archaeon
AGTTGGGCTTAAGAGATGGGGACGAAGTCCGTGTTACGGTATTCGTCGAGTAACTCGAGAGACTATTTCTGACGTCTTAACCTTCGGGATCTTCACCTTCAGGCGTACTACGTCGGTTCGCAATCCGAGCTCGTCTATCTTCCTCCTCAATTCCTCCTCGGAATGCCTTTGGTCATACCCCAGCGCGATGACCTCTGGTTTGGCGCGCCGGACTACAGCGAACATATCCCGCCTACTTCCGAGGATGGCGGCGTCTACAGGCTTGAGTTGTCTAACAACCGAAAGCCGCGTCAGCTCGTCGTTGAGGGGCTTGTGCCCTTTCAGCTTCTCGACGGTTTCATCACGAGCTACGACGACTAGTAGGAAGTTGCCGAGCTTCCGAGCTTCAGACAGCGTTGCGAGGTGGCCCACGTGTATGATGTCGAAAGTTCCCCCTACCAGGACGATGCGGAGCCTGCTTCTTCCCTTAGGTGTAAGCCCGTAGCCTCTTGCCGTGCGCGTAGTCAGCCCTTCGAGCTCAGCCTGTTCCAACATCAAGCGACAAGTTTTTCGGGGCTCACCTAACTTCTCGGCTATCGCGCGGAGCGGAGCGGAGCCTCGCTCAAGCTTTGAGGAGAAGATGGCCGAGAGCAGACTTTCGAAGTGGCCCACGCAAGGCGAAATGTAAGACAAAGAAAATATTTGGTGCTGAACGAAAGCTCGACGCGGGCCCGTAGCTCAGCCAGGAAGAGCAGCGGGCTCTTAACCCGAAGGTCGTGGGTTCGAATCCCACCGGGCCCGCTTCGCTAGACTTATGTCAAGTTCGGAGCAAGGAGAGTGGTTTGACCTTAACCGTCAAGCCGATAGCGTTCGATTCGTTCGGAGTGCGGTCGATGGCGACATACGTTCGAACGGACGATGTGGAGGTGGTAATCGATCCAGGAGTATCCCTTGCTCCATCGCGCTACGGACTGCCCCCACATCGAATCGAAGTCGAGCGGATGTATCGCCTGTGGGAAGCGATCAAGAGCTATGCAAATGCAGCCGACATTTTGATCCTAACACACTACCACTATGATCATCACGATCCCACCGAGCCAGAAATCTACCGCGATAAGGTCGTCTACATCAAGCATCCGACAGAATTCATCAACATAAGTCAACGGAACAGAGCGGCGTTCTTCTTGCAGGCTGTCAAAGACTTGCCGGAGAGGCTTGAATACTCGGACGGCAAGACGTTCTGCTACGGAGATACGACCATCAAGTTCTCTAAGCCCGTCTGCCACGGAGCAAATCCGAGGCTGGGCTACGTTACCGAGGTCAGCATCAGCTGCGGCGGGGAGAAGCTCGTCTTCACGTCCGATGTCGAAGGACCTTCGCTTCCTGACCAAGCTCTATTCATCCTCGACGAAAAACCCGACATCTTGATCTTGGACGGACCCATGACGTACATGCTAGGCTTTCGCTACTCGTTCAAAAGCTTGCAAGCCAGCATCCTGAACCTCATTCGAGTCATGGAAGAAACTTCGGTCAAAATCATAGTGCCCGAGCACCACTTCATGCGCGACCTTCAGTACAGAGCTCGACTAGCGCAGGTGTACAAGGTAGCTGATCAGCGTGGCATCCAGGTCATTACGGCCGCTGAATTTCTCGGGAGGCCGATCGAGCTCTTAGAGGCGAGGAGGAAGGAGCTCTACGAGGGTGAGTACGCTCCGGGCGCTATCGAGAAGGAGCTCGAGTGATTGTCCTCCGCGTGCGCGCTAAAGGTCGAAAGGAGGCTGGGACATCGGGCTCTTTCGACGGTCAAGAGGCTGGGGCTTCTCGATAGGCGGCTTAAGATAGCTCGAGATGAGCGGCACGTCTTCTTACCGCTGCTGAGGGAGCCGCGAGGAGAGGAGCGTAACTCGTTAATGAAGGAAGTTGGAGCCTACGAGGTCGTTCGTCGCTACTTCCAGCCTCTCCCCGAGAAGCCGCGCGCCTTGGCGGATGTCCTGAAGGACGAGCTACCTCCTTACCTTTTGGCTTCATTGCCGAGGTCGCTTGACGTGATCGGGGCCGTCGCTATCGTCGAGATCCCTCCTGAGCTCGAGCCATATAAATCCCTAATCGGCGATGGCATTCTCGCAATCCGACCCGATGTAAGGACTGTGCTCGCTAAGTTAAGCGCAGTCGAAGGACCGTATAGGCTCAGAGCCTTCGAAACGATAGCTGGAGAAGGCATCAGCGAGACCCTCTACCGCGAACATGGTTGCGTCTACAAGCTCGATCCGACTAAGGTCTACTTTTCGCCCAGGCTTTCCTTCGAACGAGATCGAGTAGCCAGCTCAGTTAGAGATGGAGAAACCGTTTTAGACATGTTCGCGGGCGTCGGTCCCTTTGCGATACTGATCGCGAAGCGGCGAAAGGCAAGCGTCGTGGCGATCGATGCAAATCCCCATGCGATCCGGTACTTGCGGGAGAACGTCTTGCTCAATCGAGTTGCTGATCGAGTGAAGGTGCTGAAGGGAGATGTTCGCGAAGTGGTTAGAGGCGAGCTCGTGGGAGCGTTCGACCGGGTGATCATGGATCTACCAGCTGAGTCCATGGACTACCTCGACGTTGCTTGTCGCGCTTTGAGGGAGGGAGGGGGGATAGCACACCTTTATGCCTTTGCCAAAGAACCTGACCCGATAGCCAAGATTCGAGAAAGGGCGCTCAAGGCCGTGGAAGAAGCTGGTAGAAAGGTGGAAACGGTGATGAAGGCAAGAACTGTGAGGTTGTACGCTCCGCACGAGTGGGAAGTCGTATTAGACCTGAAGATCCGCTAAACCTCGACTGTAATCGTTATCGTTACTTTTCGATGAGGGTCCTTCAGGTACGGAAGCAGAGATCGAGAAAGGTCGCACGCTGCTTTATCGGCTTTGATCGCAAGAGTTCTCTCACAGACATAGTCGCTTTTCCGAACGACTAGATCGGTTGGATGTTCTAGAGTCAGCTTCGGCGAGCCGAATGCTTTAATGGCTTCACGCTCGCTCCCGGCAACGATCTCGATTAGGACGCGCGCGCCGCTGGTCTGTAGAGCTCGCTTAAAATCGGGGTGCAAGTCCTGAGCGGCCTTAGATGCTGCTACGGCAATCACGCAGTCGCCGCGCACGGTTACGTGCTTCTCCTTTGTGATCTCAACCGTAGTTCCATGCGTTGCTCGTATGTTGGGATGCCCCTTAGCTTCGATCATTTCCGTGACCTTCAATTAACTCAGCCGTGTAATCAAACCGGGTTCTTTTATGCCATCCAAGCTGTCGTTCGAGGAGCAGCGGAGAGCTATCGTCGAGAGGCTCGTTAGGGAAGGGGTCCTCAAGACGCCTAGCGTAATCAAGTCCGTGCTCAAAGTTCCTAGGGAGGAGTTCATCCCGCCCGAAATGCGCGATCAAGCTTACTTCGACACGCCGTTGCCCATCGGCTATGGGCAAACAATATCGGCGCCCCACATGTGCGCGATCATGAACGAAGCGCTGGAGCTCCAGATCGGCCATAAAGTCTTGGAAATCGGAGCTGGTAGCGGCTACCATGCTGCCCTAGTAGCCGAGGCAGTCGCCCCCAGCGATGTCGATCGATCTCTATGGGGACGCGTTTACACGGTCGAAATCGTGCCCGAGCTCGTGGAGTTCGCCAAGAGGAACTTAGAGAGAGCCGGATATGCGGATCGCGTAACCGTCGTCCATGGAGATGGCTCCAAGGGCTATCCTCCTGAAGCGCCTTACGACAGAATCTTCGTGACGGCTTCGGCCCCCAGCATTCCGCCTCCACTCGTCGAGCAGCTGAAGCCCAATGGAATCTTGATCTTGCCAATCGGCGGCCCTTACTTCTCACAGCAACTAGTCTTGGTCAGGAAGAGACCCGACGGCAAAGTCCAGAGACGATTCCTAGGCTCGGTTATGTTCGTGCTACTCCGAGGAAAGCATGGCTGGAGCGTCTAAGAGAGCGGGACACCGAGGCTAACGGCAGGGGAAGAACGCCTCGAGGCCGCCTGTCTCTGAAGGCCTAGCTTTCAAGACCCTATCAAGAGCCTTTCGGACGCGCCCTTCGCTAAAATCGTGCTCATCGCAAAGGAAGCGAATGACGGACTCAACGTCAGGCGATCTCCACTCTAGCTTGTAGTTATTCGCGATGTTGGGGTTGAGGAAGATGGCCTTTATGACCGAGGGCTCGACCGGAAAATCAGCTCCTCCGAGGTGAAGCAGTGCTCGCTCAAGCGAACCGTGCTCCTTGACGAGCTTTAAGGCGGTCTTAGGCCCAACACCTCGGACGCCATCTGGGTTGAAGTCCGTTCCAACCAAGATTCCTATGTCGACCAATTGCTCTCGCGTTATGCCAAGCTCCTCCAGAAGTTCGCTGAGCGAAATCAGCTCGGGCTGTATCTTCATGTAGACGGGCTTGCCGGGTAGCTTGCGCCTGCCCGTTATCGCAACATTCCGGACGAGTCTCGCGGCGCCGAACAGCAGAGCGTCGTAGTCCTGGCTAGCGACTGCCCAGACATCGCCTCTAGCAGCCATGTAAGCAGCTTGCGCTTCGCCTTCAGAGGGGGCTTGGATCCAAGGCACTCCCATAGCATCAAGGAGCTTCTTCGCGGAGTCCACCATCTCGTCCTTCAGCTCAGCCGTTGCTTGCGCGTGCTTGCGCGCTCCTTCGAGATCCCCTCTGCGGAGGGCTTCTTCGTACTTGACTAAGGCTTCCTCTTTCACCTTCTTACGCCGCTTGATCTCGGCTTCCTTAAGAGAAGGCGGGGTTCCATCGAAAACGTAGACAGGCCTTATCCTCTTCTCGAGCAGGTTTACGGTTCTGTAGAAGAGGCCTGAGAGGTGGGAAGTTATTCGCCCGTAGCGATCCTTTAAGGGCTGGCCATCCGCTCCCCGTATTATCGATAGGAACTGGTAGAGCGCGTTGTAAGCATCGGTCGCGATTGCCTTGCCAGCCAGATCGTCCAGAGCTATTGCTCGCTTCGGGACGATGTCGCGTAAATTGACGCCCATTATTCGCGTTGCAGAAGCTCGATTCTAAAGCCCTTCTTAGCCATTTCAGACACTTGGACGAGGCCGCCGATCTCAAGTTTGATCAGCGCTTTGTTTAAAGCCGATTTGTCGACTTCGCCGTACATTTTCGCAAGCTCGTCCAATAGCTCCGAGTCTGTCAGCGCGCCCTTCTTCTGCAGGATATCAACTATAGCCACATGAAGGGGACCTCTAGCTCTCTTCAAGCTAGGCGATCGGAGTTATTACTCGCTCGCGCTCGATTCTCTTAAAGCGCTCAAAGATTTGCTCGTACCAGCGCTCCATTTCAGGGGTAATCGATGGACCGATCACCTTCATCGTCTCGTTGAAGTCTTCGGGCGTGACTTCTCTAGCGTGTATGTCGCGCCTTAAGGCATTCAAAGCGGCTTCTCGGCACAGAGCCTCAATGTCGGCGCCGGAGTAGCCTTTCAGCTTGGTAGCCAGCTCCTCGAGGTTGACGTCTTTCGCAAGCGGCATGTCCTTAGTGTAGATCTCAAGGATCTGAAGTCTGGCTCTCTCGTCAGGCGAGGGTACGTAGATCTGCCGATCGAAGCGCCCAGGCCTAAGCACAGCCGGATCTAAGATGTCAGGCCTGTTTGTAGCGGCCATCACAACGACGTTATCAAGCGCAATCAAGCCATCGACCTCCGTTAACAGCTGACTTATCACGCGTTCAGTCACTCCAGTATCGGCGTAGCCGAGTCCGCGGCGAGGAGCTATCGCGTCAAACTCGTCGAAGAATATTATGGCAGGAGCCGCCATTCGGGCCTTCTTAAAGACTTCTCGAATCGCCTTCTCGGATTCCCCGACCCACTTGCTGAAGATCTCGGGACCCTTTATCGAGATGAAGTTGGCTTGGCTTTCGGTCGCTACAGCTTTAGCGAGGAGTGTCTTACCGCAACCAGGCGGGCCATAGAGCAAGATGCCCTTCGGAGGCTTAATGCCCATCCTCTTGAACACTTCAGGCCTCTTCAGCGGCCACTCAACTACCTCGCGCAACATCTGCTTGACATCTTCAAGGCCCCCGATGTCCTCCCACCTAATACTGGGAATTTCGACGTAGACTTCGCGCAGCGCGGTGGGCGTTATCTCGCGATAGGCTGCCAAGAAGTCCTCCGTCGTGACCTCCATCTTGTCGAGAATTTCTGGCGGGATGCGCTCTTGCTCTATATCGATCTTCGGGATGAAGCGCCTAAGGCACTTCATGGCAGCTTCTCGGCAAAGCGCTGCTAGATCCGCGCCTGTGAATCCATGCGTTATCTCCGCTAGCCTCTTCAAGTCGACATCTTTCGCAAGCGGCATGTGGCGCGTGTGAATCTGCAAGATCTCTAGCCTACCTTTTTTGTCAGGAATTCCGATCGTGACTTCTCGATCGAATCTGCCGGGCCTTCTAAGGGCTGGATCAAGAATCTCCGGCATGTTCGTTGCGCCTATGACGATAACATTCCCCCGAGCCTCGAGGCCGTCCATTAAAGACAGCAGCTGAGCAACGACCCGCTTCTCGACTTCGCCAGTCACCTCGCTTCTCTTCGGAGCGATGGCGTCTATTTCGTCGATGAAAATTATGCCGGGCGCGTTCTCCTGCGCTTTCTTGAAGATCTCTCGCAGGCGTGCTTCGGATTCTCCATAGAACTTGCTCATGATCTCAGGGCCGTTTATCGAGAAGAAGTTGGCATCGGACTCGTTGGCTACAGCCTTGGCTAAGAGGGTCTTGCCGCAGCCAGGCGGGCCGTGAAGCAATACCCCCTTAGGCGGCTCGATTCCTAGCTTCTGGAAGAGCTCTGGATGGCGTAAGGGAAGCTCGACCATCTCGCGTACGCGCTGAATCTCCTCGTGCAGACCTCCGATGTCCTCATACGTGACTCGAGGAACTCCAACCGCCTCCGGGGCTGGCTTGCTGAGCACGTTTAGCGCTGTACCAGGTCTCAGCCTGACTATTCCTCGAGGGGCTGTCCGAACAACTCGGAACGCGATGGGCCTTCCGATCAAAATTCCCGTCACGAAGATCAGGTCGCCTTCGACTAGAGGCCTGCCTTCGAGTTGTCGGCGGATGATGTCCACCAGGGTTTCGTCTGCTCTAATCTCGAAGTCGGTAGGAGCCAACGTCACGCTTCGTGCAGTGGCTATGTCCGCCTTCCTCACGCGGGCATATTCGCCGAGCGATAGGCCAGCGTTCTTACGAATCACTCCATCGATCCGAATGATCTCCCTCCCCTGATCCTCAGGCCTGAGAGGCCAAGCGATCGCGGCTGTTCGCTTCCTACCCATTATCTCCACGATGTCGCCGATCGTTATTCCGAGCTTAGACATTGTCTCTCCATCTAGGCAAGCGTAGCATCTGCCTGCAAATCGCCTCTCAGCTTCCTCAACTCTGAGCTGAACTACCTTAGGCTCCCTCTCTTTTGACAAGCCGAATCACTCTTCCAATGGGTCTTGCCCTTTAATTTTGTCTAGAATCTAGACGTGAATCGCCTTCTAAGGCCCCTTGAAGTTGCACTTCGGACAGGTGTACGGCCTGCTAAACTTTCGACACTTTTCGCACCTCCAGATTTCGGCTTCGCCACAGTTCGGACAGGGGAGCCTGACGAAGCGCTCCGAGGGAAGTATCGACCTATTGCACCATGTGCAGGTTGGCAACGTAGAGAAAACCGAGCGCGTGTAAAAACAGTTGATGCTGCCTGCCGGACTCGCCAAGGTTCTGAAGGGGGAAAAGTATCAGCTGGTCGGGAAGTACGCTGCGGTTAAGAAGTGCCATTGGATGGCTCAAGCACTCGTGCACGGGCGCTTCTGTTACAAGTCGAAGTTCTACGGAATCCAAAGCCATCGCTGCATACAGCTAAGTCCATCAGTCGTCCACTGCACCCAGCGCTGCAAGTTCTGTTGGCGGGTACAGCCCGAGGATTTGGGCGTGTGGTGGATGGAAGCCGAGATGCGCGACTGGGATGACCCGGAGCACATAGTTGAGGAAGCTACTCGAGCTCAGCGCAGAATCTTGACCGGGTATAAGGCTCACAAGCTCGTCGACAAGTGCCGGTTTGAAGAAGCTTGGAATCCAAAGCATGTCGCGATAAGCCTCGCAGGCGAACCTACCCTCTACCCGCGCCTAGCGGAGTTAATACACGAATTCCACAAGCGGAAGATGACGACATTCGTCGTTACGAATGGAACCATCCCAAAAGCTCTCGAATTATTAGGCGAGGAGCCCACTCAGCTCTACATATCGGTGTGCGCGCCCAACGAGAGCGTCTTCAAGGAGCTCTGCAGACCTCAAATTCCTGATGCTTGGAGCAAGCTCAAGCAGAGCTTGGAGCTCTTAAGCAGCTTCGCATGTCCTACCGTCATCAGGATTACACTAGTCAAGGGATTCAACATGGTTGACCTAGAGGGATATGCTAAGCTAGTCGGTGATGCCCGCCCAACGTACGTTGAGCCTAAGGCGTTCATGCACGTTGGATTCGCTCGAAGACGGTTGGCGTTCGAGAGCATGCCGTCCCATTCGGAAGTCAAGGATTTTGCCTGCAGGCTATCCGAACTTACGGGTTACAACATCCTCGACGAATCGGCTGAAAGCAGGGTTGTCTTGCTTAGTCGCTTGGAGAAGCCTATCCGGTTCGACTAAAAGGGTATGCTTTCCTCCTTGACGCCGTCCTTCCGAATGATCAGCATGTCTACTCCGTTTCCGCTCGCTGCGTCTCGCGAGATGGCTGATCTGACAGCTCGCAGTACGAGCTCCTTGGCTTCTTCAGTTGACATGTTGTCGCGGTAGCCAGCTTCCAGGACCCCTACAGCAATCTCCGCTCCAGTTCCGACGGACGCGTACTTGTCCTGAATGACGGACCCTAGGGGATCGAGGACGTAGAGGTTAGGACCTTCCTCGTCGATCCCGCCTACGATCGTTTGGGTCACCAGCGGAAATAGCCTAGACCTGAACAGCATATTCGAAAGTAGCTTAGCGGCTGATCTGACGGGCATAGGACGGCTTGTGTCGAGCCTAAACAGGTTGGCATACGCTTCCAGCTCTCGCACGATTATCTGCATGTCCGACACCATGCCTGCGCAGGCAGCGCCTATTCGATCGGTTATCTTGAATACCTTCTTGCCTGATTTGCTCAAGACCATGTGGCCGTATGAGACGCGCTTCTCAGCCGCGAGGATGACGCCGTCTCTGCAGGTAACTCCTACTGTTGTTGCACCAGGTATCGGGGGTCTGAAGGGATAGGTCATGCGTCGAGACTTGCACGAAATCGTCTATAATCTTATCCTAGCGCTTCGTTCTTCAAGCCCAGCCCTTCGACTTCGATTAGGCCAGGTTTACCGAGTTCTCCTTCGACTTTGAACCTGACCCCAGTGATCCTCTCGGTAACCGCGATGTTCGTTAGCGTGTGGAGCGTAATTTCGGATACGCGATAAGCCGAGTGCCCATCAGCAACGGCAGCGTACGGAACAAGCATATCACCGAGGTGCCTGTCGGCCGAAGCGCCTGAACGTATTTCGCGGAGCAACTTCTCAGCGGCTTCCTTGCCGACGACTTCGGCTGGCTTGCCCCTCTCGCCCATCGCGTCTGCCCCCACTATGGCACCAGTCGAGCCCCTCGCTCGTAAGATCACGCCGCTTCCAGGATCCAAGTGGGGATCTCTAGCGGGCGGGTACCATTCAACACTCATGTCAACATCGTACCCGAAGTGGCGCAAGACTGATTCGGCGGATCTGGCCTGCCGTTCCGCGACATGCCTGGGGAGCTTTACGCAGTAGCTTATTCCGTTAACCTTGGTTACATCCCCGAGCTGTAGCAGCGAAAATGGCTTCAGCTTGGGGACAGGCTCAAAGCGGGCCCTTACTATACCGCCGCCCCGGGGATAGTGGCCTCGCCGCTCGACGTTGACTTCACCTCTGTAGCCCATCCTTGCCAAGGTGGGCAGCAGGACAAGCCTAATGCAGTCGATCGGCGGGCTCCACTTGCAGTTCGTGCCGCCCGCTATACGGAATAGCAAGGAGCTTGGAGCAAATGCAGCAGCAGGCATCAAAGCTTGGAGCACAAGGGGTATGCTTCCTGCGGTGCCTATATCAAACGAGAATAGGCCTCGCAACCTCCTCCTCGGCCTGAAAGTTATGTTCATAGATCCCACGGACAAACCTTCGATCTCAGCATCGACTATTGCGCCCACCGCTTTAACTCCGGTTAGATGCTGAGGACGAAGCCCTGGAGGGGAACGCTTGGCTCGAACGTTCGTGATGCGGACATCGCGAGCAAGCAACGCAGCCAGAGCGATCGTCGTCCTTAATATTTGGCCGCCGCCTTCGAGTATGCTTCCGTCAACCGTTATCACGCCCAATCCCACTCTAATGACGTTTGAAGCAGGTAAAGGCGCTTGTCGAGAGGCACGAGGGCATATGGTTTGCGGCAGCTGTCGAAGGCGAGCGCATCAAGGCCACTTCGATTGGGTTGACTAGGGAGGGTTGCTTGAGGATGTTGAAGGCAAAGCGCTGGACAAAAGCAAGAGGAAAGGAAAAAGAGTTGGCTAGAGCCGTGATCGATGTTCTCCGCTCGATCTTCAGGGGCGAAGGGGTTTGCCGTGAAATCGAGCCGAATCTCGAAGGTCTTCCCGAGAAATCTCAGCGCATACTGCGGCTTGTTGCCCGAATTCCGCGAGGATACGTCACCACCTATGCCAGCCTCGCTGGTGTAGCTCAGACATCGCCTCGCGCCGTAGGAAGAATCTTGGCTGCGAATCCATTTCCCTTGCTAATTCCTTGTCACCGTGTTGTCCGCTCGAACCATAGCCTAGGAGGGTACACAGCAGGTCAGGATATCAAGCGTAAGTTGCTGAGGAACGAGAATAGGTTTGTCGAAAAGCTCAGGGAGGTCAAGTTCCAATTAATACCCGTGTGCGAGATTGAAGGGACTGACTTGAAGGAGTGTCGAAGGGGCCTATACGTGGGCCGCTTTCAGCCTCCGCATAAAGGCCACATTAAGATCATCCAAGATCTGTTAGATCGAGTGGACGAGCTAATAATCGCGATCGGAAGCGCGCAGGTCAGCCACGAACTTGATAATCCCTTCACTGCTGGAGAGCGCATCTCCATGCTTAGGCTGGCGCTAAGGGAAGCAGGAGCCGACCTCGATAGATGCCATCTAATTCCTGTGCCCGACGTCGAGGCGCACAGCACATGGGTCTCTTCAGTTCTGACGTACGTTCCTAAGTTCGATGTCGTATTCACGAATGAAGCTCTCACAACAAGGCTGTTCAAGGAGGCAGGTTTCAAGGTGGAAAGCATCCCGTTCTATCGCAGGCAAATCTACTCGTCAACCGAAGTCAGACAGCGCATGTTAAGGGGTAAGGATTGGGAGGAGCTTGTCCCTCCGAGCGTCGCTGAGTTCATCAAGGAGATAGGCGGCGTCAAGAGGCTCCTCGAGCTGGCTAGGACAGATAGGCTAAGCTAGTTTCACCTGCAGCGGAGTTCCAGCTAGGCTTTTCATCTGATATATGTCGAGCAGATTAGCCATTTCACCTATACCTCTCCTTAACGATATCCAGTCTTCACTCATCTCCACGTGTCTGATCCTAGTTAGAGGAAGCTTAGAAGATTCTAAGGATGCTCTGAGTCAATTGTAGAAAGCTACGCTGTCTTCATTTTCGTTTGCCATAGGCTTATCCAAACCTGCCTAGGATATAGCTTCTCGTAAGCTCTTTTTCAGGCTTTTCAAAAACTATTTCAGTGTCTCCATACTCAACAAGCTCTCCAAGGTATATGAAGGCTGTTAAATCCGATACGCGCGCAGCCTGCTGAATATTATGGGTTACTACCACTACCGTCAGTCTCCTTGCTAATGAACGCATAAGCTCCTCGATTATCTTAGTATTCATTGGGTCTAAGGCTGAGCATGGCTCATCCATTAATAGAGCCTCAGGTTTGACTGCTAGCGCCCTGGCTATACAAAGTCTTTGTTGCTGACCAACTGAAAGTTCAAACGCAGACTTGTTAAGCCTATCCTTAACCTCGCTCCAAAGTCCTACAACTTTAAGACAGTTCTCGACTATTTGGTTTAGCTTCTTTCTATCCTTAACTCCATGAACCTTAGGCCCATATGCCACATTCTCATAAATGGACTTAGGCAAGGGGTTAGGCTTCTGAAAAACCATTCCAACCCTCCTTCGTAACTCGGTTAAAGGCATGTCGGAGTTATAGATGTCTATACCATCAAGCAGACACTCTCCTTCAACTCTAGCATTATCCACTAAGTCTATCAACCGGTTAAGAGTCATTAGAAACGTGGACTTCCCGCATCCCGATGGACCTATTATCGCTAAAACCTTCTTCTTAGGTATATCCATCGAAATTCCTTTCAATACGTGATGGTTTCCATACCAAACGTTTAATCTTTTGATCTCAAACGTAGGTTTCATAGCTACCACTTCCACCTCCTACGGTAATAAATCCTTATAATGTACGCGAGCACGTTAAGTGAGATCACAAGTCCCAAGAGGATTAAAGCCATCGCGAAAGCCTTGCTGAGCGTTCCCCCCGGAACCGCTACGAGTAAGACGAATAGATGATAAGTAAGTGCCATAACGGGTTCGAATATTGTAGATGGCAATCCCCTCATCAAGTAAACACACGCAGTGAAGAGTATGGCTGCTGTCTCACCTGCAACTCTGCTTACACCTAGGATGACACCTGTAGCTAGCCCAGGTGCAGCAGTAGGTAGCACAATGTCTTTTACAACCCTCCACTTTGGAATCCCTAAGGCTAGAGCCGCCTCCCTAAAGCTTCTCGGAACCATGTTTATGGCTTCAACTGAGGCGCTTACAATTATAGGGAGTACCATGCACGCAAGTGTTAACCATCCTGATAGAAGGGATCTGCCAAAACCTAAGAAGTAGCAGAAGAAAGTGTATCCGAAAAGCCCAAATATTATTGACGGTACACCAGCGAGATTGTTTATAGCTTGCGTTATAAGACGGCGTATTCTACTCTTACCAGCATATTCAGCAAGGTATATAGCCGTGGCTACTCCGAGTGGCGTAGCTATAGCCACTGCCCCCCCAAGCAGGTAAAACGTTCCGATGAGCGGTTCGAATATTCCTCCCTCTAAAACGCTCGAGGATACTAGATCCCAGTTTATGGCTTGAAGTCCCTCAAACCCTATAGAGACTATTATCCAAGCGAAACATAAGACGAGTATAACCACTGGTGTGAACAAGAGGCTAGGCACGAGTTTCTCACTCCACATCATATTCTGACCACCTCCCTAGGCATTTTCCTCATTATTCGATCGGCTAAGGCATTAACTATGAGCGTTATGACAAGCAGAATAACTCCTAATCCGAATAGTGCGTGATAATGCATGCTACCAACCGGAACTTCACCCATGCCCAAGGCTATAGCTGCCGTAAGCATATGCACTGGATCCAAGTAGTTCCAGAATGGGGTTGGTATAGTGGCCACGCTACCACTAGCCATAAGGACGGCCACAGTCTCTCCTATAGCTCTTCCAAAGGCTAGGAGTATGGATGCCACTATTCCAGGCATAGCAGTCGGCAGGACCACACTCTTTGTGACCTGCCACTTTGCGGCTCCTAAGGCCATGGAAGCTATCCTATACTCTCTTGGGACCGAGGCTATTACCTCGCTTGAAATACTCGTTATTGTGGGCACAACCATCACAGAAAGCACTATGGAGGCTGTTAGCGCGGTCCTACCTAAGGGTACTCCGAAAAGCCCCATGATAACTGGTGCTATGAATACCATTGCTAGGAAGCCGTAAATAATTGATGGGATTGCTGCGAGAAGCTCTATGATAGGTTTGATGAAATCCCTAAGCCTACGGGGCATGTACTCAGCTATGAATATGGCTGACAGAACGCCTAGCGGTACTGCTATCAGAATGCTTCCAAGCACCACCATTAGTGAGCCGTAGATAAGTGGAAAGGCTCCATATCTCCCGTAGTATGGAGCCCACCTACTGCCTGTTAAAAGTTCTTTTGGGCCGATGGATGCGAAGGCCGGGATGCCCTCCCATAGGGTGAATAGGGCTATGAGAAATATTATCAGTATTGAAAGCGAGGCTGGGACTAGCAGAATGAGTTCGGTCTTGTCCCTATTCTTGAAAAACTGTGTTAAACCTAGCTTCTTCGCGTCGCTCATCTCATAATATGCTCCCGCCGAGCTGAACGTGAGCGGGGGTTGATTTTCCTTTTATTTTCGCTTTATCCCGTTCAGCGCGTACGCGCCACACCCAGGAGGGGCACCTCCCCGGGCTCAACCCCCGAAGGCCCCGATGCAGGTACGCAGGTACCGCTACCATCGGTATGGCGACCTCGACACGCAGGTATCCGACCCCGGCTAGCGGTGCGATCAGCGGGAGTGCCTACCCCAGCGGATAATATGCTACGAAGCCAGCCTCTTCTACTATCGACTGCCCTGTTGGAGACCTGACGAAGTCTAGGAACCTATCTACCAGTGAGCCGCTTTCTGGATAACCAACTGTGACCATATAGAGAAGCCTTGAAATCGGGTAGACACCTTTCACTACGTTCTCCCTCGTAGGTTCATAGTAGGGTTCTCCCTCGCTTTCGGCCAAAAGGATAACTTGGATGTCCCCTGTCACGAAGCCTAAACTGACGTAGCCTATCGAGTATGGAGTAATCTCAACGTTAGTTCTCATAGCAGGGTTGCTGGGGGCAATGGAGGCCCTAGGTGTGAGCTCCCATCCGAACGGCTCTAGGCAGAACTCCTCGAACGTGTCTCTCGTACCTGACCCGTCCTCCCTACTGAATATGACTATTTCCCTGTCCGGTAGGCGAGGGTCTACCTCGCTCCACTTCGTGTACTGTCCTGAATATATTCTACCAACTTGCTCTAAGGTTAGCTTTAGAGGTTCCTCGAGCCCCTCGGTCACGCCTGGATGAACTATAACCGCTAAGCCGTCAGCCGCTATCGTATGGAGTACAAGCGATATGCCCTTCTCCTCGGCTGCCTTGAGTTCCACATCACTAAGTTCTCTAGAGGCTAGGCCTATGTGGCAAATGCCGTCTATGAGGCCCTTTATCCCTACACCGGTTCCACCGCCTTCAACAACTATGCTAACGCCGTCATGTAGCTTCATAAACTCCTTAGCGCACTCTTCAGCTATCGGTAGAACTGTAGTCGAACCCACGAGCCTTATGAGGCCAGTCCTCCAAGCGGAGTCCTCAGGGAAGATTCCCGCTTCGGCTAGAATTTCCCTTTCCTCTGGGCTTATTTCCCTCAGAATCTCAGCTAGGGCAACCCCTGGAATGGCCTCTGGGGGCCGGAGCATGGGTGCTAGGCCGTAAGCTCCAATCAGCGAGCCCATTGCGAGCATTGCTATGGCCAACACGGCTGAGACTGCGCGTGACATCGCTTTTACGTATGCAATGTAATTTTATAGAGCTTTTCCACATAGTCTGCATAGTTTATATATTTCTGTGTAGATAGATGACTGTCTTGAAGAGCTCGAGCTATCTCAGGAAGGTTCAGTTAACCGGAGGTTCGACCTACACAGTTTCCCTACCTAAGGATTGGGCCAAGGATATTTACTTAAAGCCAGGAGATTACATTCAGGTAACCGTTCAACCGGACGGCTCTCTATTAATGATTCCCGGTAAGGAAAGAGTAAGGACAGAGGAGGTATCCACTATATCTATAGATGCTTCAAAGGCTCCAACACCCCAAGATATAGTCAGAGAGTTTATAGCATGTTACTTGACAGGATACGGATCTATAAAGGTAAAGTTTGACCGCAGGACCGCCGGGTATAAAACACATCTTAAGAGTATCATAAGGAGGAAGCTCATTGGCATGGAGATTATCGAGGAAACAGCTGAGCATATGTTAACTCGGTGCTTGATAGGGTATAATGAACTATCAGTTGAAGACGTTATAAATAGGATGTATATTATGGCATCATCTACGCATAGAGATGCAATTACAGCTCTTATGAGTGGAAATGCCAGCCTGGCTAGAGAAGTCATTGAGAGAGATGATGAGATAGACAGGCTGTACTTCTTCATGGTTAGGCAACTTGAGAAGGTTGTGGAAAATAGATTTATGATAGAAGAGGTAGGGCTCTCAAGACCCATAGACTGTCTTGGCTGCAGGATAGTTGGTAAAAGCATCGAAAGGATAGGGGATCACGCCACTAAGATAGCTGAAGCCACGCTTAAAATAGATGAGCCTTTAGAGAATTTAGTTAGCATACTAGATGTAATCTCGATCATGAGTAGAGTATCGGAAGATGTCCTTAGGAGTGCTATAAGAGCGTTCTATAAGCTTGATGTCAGACAAGCTAACGAAGCCATAAATAAGGCGAGTGAAATGGTGAGGCTTGAAAAGGAGGCTATAGAGGCTATCCTTCAGCTCAAGCTAAGCATCAAGACTGCTGTGAGCTTAAGGCTGATCCTTGAAAGCATTAAAAGAGCTACCGAGTATGGTACAGATATAGCCGAGATCGCTATAAACCTAGCTAAGAAGCCTAAACGGTGAGTCTCTCCCTACTTAAGTAGAGACTTCCAGCCCTTGGCGAAGAGTACGGGTGGCGCGGTTACCTACTCGACCGCCTATCGCCTAGGCTCGGAGCCGTTAAGGCCTTGGCGATCATAGGCGCCATCTGGGGCTTGTGGCACACGCCCCTGATCTTGATGGGTCACAACTACCCGAACCATCCCAACGCAATCGGCGTGGCGATGTTCACCGCCTTCGCAGTTCTCGCGGGCTTCTTCCTCGGCTGGCTGAGGATAAGGTCAGACAGCGTCTTCACGCCAGCCTTATGCCATGGCGCTATCAACGCCTACGCCGGGCTGGGCCTGATCATCGCTTACAGCCCGGACGAGCTACTCACAATTCCGTTAGGGCTACCTGCATTGCCAGCTTGGGCGATTCTAGCCCTCCTCGCCTGCTTAGACTTACGTCGCTCTCTCAAGAATTAAGGATGAGCATGATCATAGCTCGGCATATTTCTCTGACGCCGATGGGTCTGTTGTGAGCGGTCCGGAGGTGTT
>CAYZOK010000012.1:0-16856 GCA_964480335.1 uncultured Candidatus Bathyarchaeia archaeon
CGCTCAGGAACCTCTACTTGCATCTCAACAATTAACCTAGGAGCCTAGGTAAAAGGAAGACGCGATCGCGGTGAGTAGGAGGAAGCTTATGACTCCGGCTGGAGTATCGGAACCGGCTTGGAGCTGACTAGTTCTTCTGACTGAAGTTTTTAAGACCGTTGCGCTGAGCCATTTGATCCATGCGCTGCCCGGACTGCGGGGATAAAAGGCTAGTCTGTGCTGGATGTGAGGTAGTAGAAAAAGTAGTACGGTCTTGAGCCTGTCGTTGCCACTCATGTCGTTTAAATATCGAGTGGAAGGGGGCTAGTGAGTTGAAGATACAGCTGTTGCATACGCATAAGTTCGGTCAAGCCACCGTCGTGGAGTATGTGGATGAAGACGGCGAATATCATGCCGAGATTTACACGAAGAGGGGGTTGCAATCAACATCGCCAAACAGGCAATACTAGAGCATTTCAGCGAATCCTGTAGCGTCTAGGCAGTACCGGAACCAGTACAGAACAGCGCGCTCCTCGCCTGCCCCTAGAGATCTGCACAGTACCGGTTCCGGTACAAAACACCCCAGCGCACAGCAACGTACCGGAAGCGGTACGCTTGATGATTGTTCTCCGTACTATGTCTTGTACTACTTTTAGTACTTGCTGTGTACCGCTTCCGGTACACCTGCGAGGCTCTGGCGACAGGGCGTTAGCAGGAGGATAAGAACCGTCCTGCTAGGCTTGGGATGAGCAAAATCCCATTCCCGCCACCCAGAGCTATCCCACTATCCTAGACCTGCCGAATGAGGAACGAAGCGATGAGTTAGACGAGCCGAGGGTTCGAATGCGAATCCAGCTGAGGCAGGCTCAAAGGGGCGGGAGAGGCTGAACGGCGGGGGGTAAAAGGATCAGCTACTGAACTAGCGGGAAGATCTCGCTTGCGATGTAGGACACAAAGTCTTCCTCGCTAGCCCGGCTGAAGAGCACGACGATGCCATTTCGAGCAACTCCAACGACGTAGCCGTACTTTCTCGAAGTTATCACAGCATACCAGATCTTGCCGTGGTCGCAGTATTCTGTGTATAGCGCTGTATCAGCTAAGCTCGGGCCGCAGAGGGAGAGCTTGTCGATGGCCGGAACGTCTACCTGATCGAACCATATCAGCTTCGTGCCGTCTGGATTCTCCTCGTGGAAGCGCTTTATCGAGTCTTCAGGCACGCGCGCCTCGACTATCTGCCCCCCTTTGATGAACAAAATCTCGCTGAGCTCGTTGGCTATCCTGTTCGCCAAGTGCTTCTTCTCGAGAACCAACAGGAGCGCCCTGCCTTCGTGCTCGGCGAAGTAGAACGGAACTTCGCGGGTCACCGTCGTCGGGACGCTGCTTCCGCGTTGATATAGCAAAAGGGGCCTATCGGCAACGAGGACTGCTTGGAGCATCCCCATGCGCATGGCAAGACCTCTGACTTCGGTTGTCAGCAATAGGCGCTTGCCAGCTATCTCGACGATCTCTTCGCGCTTGTAGTCGCGCAACTTGGCTGCTATCGTCCTGAGGGAAAGAGGCTCGCGCAGCCTGAAGATCTTGGCGGCGAGAACCAAGCTCGCCTTGCTACGACAAGTGGCTTAGGATAGCTTTTTCGAGGCTTTATAAAGTCCCGAAAGGGAATTATCCCACGCTTCCTGCTGTTGCTTGGCTCCATGACTCAGAGAACGCAGGTCTGGCTCGACAGGCCTCCGCTCATCATCTCGGAGGTGGCCTTAGAGAATTTCATGTCATATGAGTACGCTCGAATTCCGCTCAAGCCAGGATTGAATGTCATCTGCGGGCCTAATGGCTCCGGCAAATCTTCGATTTTGCTGGGAATCTCGGTTGCCTTAGGCCAAGCATATACCGAGCGCGCACGAAAGTTGAGCGACCTCATTAGATGGGGGAAGGACATAGCTCGAGTTACCATCGTCTTCAATAATTCAAAGCGCGGAGGGCGCAGACCTATTCCTTCGATTCACTCGGATACCGTTGTGCTTTCGAGGTACTTGCGTCGTGATGGGACATACTGGTTCGAACTAAACCGCAAGCAAGTCTCTAAAGAGGAGGTGGTCAAGCTGATGCGAGAACACGGAATTGATGCGGATAATTTGCTGATCGTCATGCACCAAGGGATGGTGGAGGAGTTCGCCGTTGCGACTTCTCAGCAAAGACTCAGGATGGTCGAGGGTGCCATCGGGATAAGCGGGTATCGAGAGAAGATCCTGGAGGCGAGGAAGAGGCTCGAGGAGCTTCTCAGCGAGGAAGAGTCCGTCGCAAGCCTTCTGCGGAATGCCGAAGAGACTTTAGAGCACTGGAAAGCTGAGTACGAAAGGTTGCTTCGCAAGCGCGAGCTGCTCGCCAAGAGGCAACTCCTCGAGCGAGAACTCGCTTGGGCCAAAGTCATCAAGAAGGAGAGGGCGGTAGAGCAGCTGAAAATCGAGCTTAATCGAGTTCGAGCTAAAGTCGAGTATGTCGAGAGCAAGATCGAAGAGGCGAGGAATAGGACAGAAGAGCTCGCCGATCTACTCAGTAGCCTCAAATTCGAGCAGCGTAGATGCTTCCACGAGCTTCTGCAGAGCGAGAGCGAGAAGGGCAAACTGGAAGGGCAGGTCCTATCGCTGGATGAGATTTTAGGCTGGCTAAAGAGCGAGAGGGGGCTAACTAAAGAGGGGAAAGCTCGGCGGGCTAAGCTCAAGGAGTTGCTAAAGGAGTGCAGGAAGCAAGCGCGTCGAACCGCCAAGCGTTGCAAGGAGCTTGCAGCGCATCTGTTGAAGATCGAGAAGAGGCTGGATCGGGCCTACGAGAACTACGTCGACAAGAGAATCGATGAAGCCGTGCTCAGATCGAAGCGCGAGATGCTGCTAAGCGAAATATCCAAGCTCGAGAGCGATATCCGCCAAACTACAAAGGACATCGAGATCTTGGAAGCGTCGGCCGAGCAAGTGGGACCGCGAGTCGAGACGGTGCGTACCCCTACCGAAGTCTCCGAGGACCTGAAAGTGACCAGCGCATACCTAATGACGCTGGCAGATGTATCCGAAGACGCCGAGCGCGTCTACAGGCGCTATCGAGAGCTCTACGAGAAGCTGAAGGAGAAGTTGCGCGTCGTCTCGGAGAATCGGCAGCGAGCGCTGGAAGATCTAGAGCTCAGGATGCGGACTTGGAAGCAGCTGTTGCAAGAGTTCGTTGAAGGAGTAAATCCGATCTACCGAACGATCTTAGCCGAGGTAGATGCTGTTGGAAGGATTCGGTTGGCAAACTTGGACGACATCGAGCGAGCTGGTCTAGAGCTATACCTTGGCTTCAGAGGAAGCGAACCCGTCCTCTTCGATGCGTACACGCAAAGTGGAGGGGAGAAGAGCGTCGCTACAGTCGCATTTCTCCTAGCGTTGCAGAGGTACGTCAAGTCGCCCTTCAGAGCCGTCGACGAGTTCGATGTGCACATGGATCCTCGCAATCGCGAAGCGATCTACAAGTTCTTCGTCTCGATGATGCGCGAAAGTCCGAACTCACAGTACCTCGTCATAACGCCCAGTCCTGTCCTCTCAGCTGAGCGGTGGGTGCACGTCATAACGGTACAGAACGTGCGTGGAGTTTCCATGGCGAGAGTCGTTGGCGCCGACTAAGAGGAGAGGGCTGGAGCTTCTACTTCGCGCCATTGACCTATGCAAGACGGTAAGAAGCAGGGGGATAGATCCCTTTCAAGTAGATGTTAGAGAAATCCTGGATTCCCTTCGCCGAACGCTTCCTGAGCTGAAGCTCCCCGAAGAGCTGAAGCTTGATGTAGAGGCGCTGCGCGAGATTGCCGAATTGATCGCGAGTCAAGGCGAGTGGATCGCTCACGAGTCCTCGCTGCTTTACGTCGATGCGATTCTACTGTCCTCTAAGATTAGAAGGGCTCGAAGTCGCGACTTAGCCAAGGCCTTGGTGCGCGCGTGGAGGCCTATCGTATGCATTGAGCGGATCTCGCCCGAGAAGCTTCTGAAAGCCGTCGAATACTGGAACTCATTGCCGCCGCTGGAAGAGCGAATGCGAAGAGAGCTCCCTCCACCGGTTCCGACAGAAGTAATAGCGCTCGAGGAGCTCTTGAAGCTGAAGCTAGCTTCGGTCAGAACCTTTGAGGAACTTCTGCAGGCGTTCTGGAAAGAGCTCAAGGAAAGGACTAGGGGGAAAGGCTACATCTCGTACTGGGATTTCATCAAAGCCGATACGTACGAAGAGTTCGTGGCCAAGGCGTATGTAGTCTCGTTCCTTGTGACATATGGCTGCGCTGAGCTTCAGGAAGATCCAATAAGCGGCGAGATGAGGCTGATACCGTACGAGAAGCGCGCCGAGCCTAAGGCTCTCGGAGTCTCAATCTCGGTTCCAGTGGACTATGAGAAGTGGGAGTCGATTAAGGATTGAGCGAGGGGGAGGCTGCGATCTACGCGCGTAAGGTCAAGAGAGCCGCCCAACTCCTCCTGTTCCAGCGCCACACGATGCCAGGAGTAAAGGGCTGGGAGTTAAGGCGGGCGTTAGGTAAGGACTACATGAAAGTTCTTGATTTGCTGTCCGCTGAGTTCGACAAGCTGGGCTTAACCGTCAAGGCTCTATCTGAGAGTGGCAAGTCCTTAGAGAAGTTAGGTGAGGGGGAGCTCGACAAGGCCACCTTCTTCGTGACGTTAAAAGAGCCTGTTGGGAAGCTAGAGGCTACGGCAGGATTCAGGATAGACGATATAGCGATGCTGGCGGCGACGGTCGCGTACATCGTATCTAGACATGGAAAAGCCCCGCGCAAGGAAGTCGAAGAGCTGTTGGCAGAGAAGTTTCCGCGCTGGAGGATCGAGCTAGGGCTCGACAGGTTCGTTAGGCGCGGATATCTAGTCGAGGATGGTGGCGTACTAAGTTTAAGCTGGCGATCTCGCGTCGAGATAGACTCGAAAGCTCTCTTGTCCTTGATCTTGAGCATTTCAAACGAAATTTGATACATAAATTGACTTTATATCATAAAGTATTCTATCTCTTCGGCTTGAGCTTCCAAGAACTGTACGAGGTCGCACGAAAGCGCAAGTTCGAATGCTTGCACACCTTCTGTCCTCTCTTTGATCGATGTCCGAATCACCACGAGTTCCCGCTAGTAGACAAAATCGCTTGGCTTGCCCGCAACTGCCCCAAGGTTAGGGAAAAGGCGTACGAGGAAAGGGCAAAGAGGGGCGAGCCCATCGTCGAGTACTAGGAACGTTAGCTGAGCTTAAAAGCTAGATAAATAGCAAAGAGTGCGCATGCGCGCTACTTGCGCTATCTGCAATAGTGAGCTTCCCTGTGAGCATTGCTTCATCGCGAAGCATTGCAAGAAGAGACCTCCCGTGGCCTGCGTTTGCGAAAGTTGCTCGAAGGAGAAGTTCCTGTGGAAGCTAGTCGAGATGTTCGAGAAAGGGGCAAGCTAAGGTTTCCACCACCTGAAGGCTAAGTAGCGAATCTTTTGGGTCTTAGGATCGGGCACTGCTATCACGAAGCGCTTCTTGACGGTGGTAGCAAGCCGGCCAGCCCGGACTATCTCGAGAGCCGTTATCCGCCCATATCTAGTCTTCAGAGAGACGAGGAATGGAGCGTGATCTATTCCAGGCCCCTTTTCGTATACCGCGAAATCGCATCCAAACTTTATACCGGGAGTTACTATGAATCCGCGCTCACGAAGATCCTTATACACAGCATACTTCAGGTCGAAGGCTTCGTGCCACCTCTTTCCCCTCTCCCCGAGCTCTCCTATCGATACGGGTTCCCTCGCCGCCCCTCTGTAGACCGAGAGCAAGCCCTTCTCGGCTAGATAAAGGCCTTCGATCAAGTCGAGAGTTAAGGGAACGTTGAACTCGCATGTCTTGGGCTTTGTTATTCCGACGGGCTTCCCGTAGAAGCCCAGCTTGTAGAGATCCGATCCTTGCTTAGGATCCCAGACGACAAGTCTTCCCTCGAGTAGCTCAGCTTCGTAAGCTGTAGGCAACTAAAAGGCGGCTAGCGAGAGAATTCGCACAGCATCAGCAGCGTCTTCAGCTAGATCGGCGATGCGCTCCAAATGACTTGCTATATTGCCAAGAGTGAGAACGACAGGGAAGTCCATCCCGCTTTTCACGATGTCAAGCTCAACTTTTCTGTACAACCTGTCGACGTCTGCTTCCGCATCTTCAACGCCCCGAGCGCGTTCGTCGGTCTTCGATGCATCGTAGCTCAGCGCGTAGACGGTTTCTCGGAGTCGCATTACAGCATCCAATACCCTCTCTGCGAGCTGGCTTAGCTCATCCAATATGTCGCCTCTGGCCTTCCAGCCTTCTCTCGCCATCTCGAGCATCCTGTAGGCGATCCCGCCAGCGTAATCCGCTATCTCAGTGCAGGTTACCGCCAGCCGGAGGAAATCTTCACGGCTGTGCAGCAAGGCTCCTACTCTAGTCAGCTCGATCATCAGCGTCCTCTTCAGCTCGGCTGCTTCTTCCTCGCAGCGAACTATCCTACCGTAGATATCTCGCAGCTCGTCGAACTTACGATCTTTGTACAGAGTGAACAATAGTGGAAGCTCGCGGGTCGCATCCAGAACCTTCCTGCAATGGTCCTGGCAGATCTCAACAGCTTTACGACGCAATCTAGCAGCCGCCTCTATAGCTGCCAAACCTCACTCTAGTTAACCTAGACTGTCGAAATTAACCTTCCCGGCGAAGAAGTCGCGCAAGACAGCAGGTAGAGCAGGAATCTTGTTGCGAACTTGTTTCCAAGAATCTCGATCGCGGAGGGTTACGCTATCGTCTGCCAGCGTCTGGTAGTCGACCGTTATCGCAATCGGCACTCCGATCTCATCCGCTCTCGCATATCGTTTGCCAATCGATCCCGACTCGTCGCAGTACGCATCAAATCCTTCGTCGCGAAGCATTTCGTAGACCTCTATGGCCTTCTCGGGAAGCCCGTCCTTTGCTACCAGCGGAAATACCGCAACTTGCACTGGCGCTATCTCTCGAGGTAGCTTCAGGATTATGCGACCGTCGCGTTCGGTATACGCGTACTCAAGCGCTGCATAAAGAAGCCTGTCAGCTCCATACGAAGGCTCGACTACGTGTGGAATGAACCTGCGATTTCCCTTAGTAACGCGTAGATCGGTGCCGCTCACTTCCATATGGTGCTTCAGATCGTAATCTGTTCTGTACGATATCCCAGCCATCTCGATCCAACCCCATCGCTCGCACCAAACCTCGTGGTCGTAGGTTTGAGCAGCATAATGAGCGCGTTCCCATGGCATCTTTTCGTCGAATCGTTGCTTTTCAACTGGGATGCCAAGGCCCTCTACGAAGCGCTTCGAGATTCCCATGAAGAATCCTTGCCACTCGGTCATGATGTATCCTTTGTCAAGCGCTTCGCGTACCGATACGTCGATCACCTCGTGCCTTCCCTTCGACTTCTCGGCAGCTGGAAGGAGAGGCAAGGTATCGTCTTCGACCTCTGGCAGGTATGGACAAGAGAGTTCTTCAGGATCAAGGAAGAATTCGAATTCCATTATCGTGAATTCTCGAAGCCTGATGGGTCCCTGTCTAGGCGAAATCTCGTTTCTTAGACATCGACCTATCTGAGCTGCTCCGAATGGAAGCTTCTTTCTGGCAAGCTCGTAGAGGCGCCGAAAGTTAGTGAACATCGCTTGAGCCGTCTCGGGCCTGAAGAAGTCTCGCCTCTCAGCGTATGGTCCGATCTTCGTTTCGAACATCAGGTTGAATAATCCTAGCTGGCCTAGCTCACCGCCGCATTCAGGACATCTGACATCTCGCCTTCGAATGAACTCTTCGAGTTCTGCTAGCCCCAACTCGTCGACGCACTCGCCCGTCTGCTCGGCAGCTACGTGGTCGGCCCTCCACTTGCGGCCGCATCGTTCACAAGAGGCCATCTTATCAGTAAAGTGCTCCAAGTGGCCGGATGCCTCGAAAACCTTGCCGATGGATGCTACGGGCGTATCGATTTCGAGCAAGCCAAATCGCTTTACGAAGAACTCCCTCCACCTATTCTCGATCTTCCGCTTAAGCTGCGAGCCGATGGGCCCAAAGTCAAGGAAGCCGCTTACGCCTCCGTAAATCTCGTAAGAGGGCCAGAATATCCCTACGCGCTTTGCTAAGCGGACAATTTTCTCGTACTTATCTAAAGAGCTCAACTAGGCAAATTCGGCAGTAGCTAAGTTTAAACACTTCACCTGATAGTTGGCGCAGACGTGGTAGTCCTAGAGCTCAGCAACTTGGCTCAAGCCTTCGTCATGTTATTCGTAGTTCTCGATCCCATAGGAAACGTCCCCATATTCTTGACGCTCACCTCAGGCTTGACTGGCAGGCTGCAACGCCGAGTGGCCAGCGAATCCGTAGTAGTCGCCGCCTCGACTCTGATATTCTTCGCATTCATCGGATGGCCTCTGCTCAATGTGCTGCGCGTTACGCTGTCCGACTTCAAGATAGCTTGCGGGATAGTCCTCTTCATAATCGCGATCGAAGACATGTTGCTCGAGCGAAAGCTCTTCGAAGGACTCGAGAGGAAGCGAGTAGCGGTCGTTCCCTTGGGAATACCGCTTCTGGCCGGGCCTGGAAGCATAGCAACTGTCATGGTACTGATGAGAGAGCCCTTTGGCCCTCACATAATGTTCTTTGCGGTTCTAGTCAACATGGTCCTAGCTTGGATCATTCTAGTGAGCGGGCGCTTTCTGGCCAAGTTTCTCGGAAAAGAGGGCATGAGGGTCGTGACGAAGATACTCGGCTTAATACTGGTCGCTTTCGCCATAATGCTGATAAGGGAAGGAATCATCGCCTGGGCTTCCTGAAGTTCCTATGATGGATTCTAAAGCGCGTTCGAACTTCCTGATGGCCAAGGGCCAATCATAGCCTACGACGGACTTTCTCGCATTGCGACGGCAGGTATCATAGATCGCCCCGTCGTTAAGCATGAGGCGAATGGCCTCGATCAAAGAGTCGGAGGTAGGCTCGGCCAGTAGCCCGTTATATCTGCTTTTTACGAGTTCGGGAATCGCCGATGTCCTGAATGCAACCGCAGGAGTTCCCGTGGCTAGAGCTTCAGCGACCGCTATGCCGAAGCCCTCGCTCACGCTAGGCATTACGAACGCATCAAAACCAGCGTAGTAGTATGGTAGCTCCTCATCGCCTACAGCTCCGACGAAAATCACGTTGCGTAGGTTCCGAGCTTGGACCGCCATTTCGCGGCCGTAGCTCTTGTCAATAAAGACTGGATCGCTCCTCGACGGTATAGGACCCACGATCACGAAGAACGCTTCGACTTTCGAGGCTGCTTCGAGTATGTGATGAATTCCTTTGCCAGGTACAATCCGGCCTACGAAGCCTACTACTTTGGCATTTTCGGGGATTCCATGCTTCTCCGTCAACCACTTCTTCGCCTTCTTTCGATCGACTTTGAAGAGCTTCAAGTCGAGACCTGGAGGGACTACTACGATCTTGCTGCCATCGACGCCGACTTCCATCAGCCTCCTCTTCGTGTAATTGCTGACCGCTATCCAGCAATCGAACGGCAACCTCACTATCGCCTTCTCGAAGAATTTTGCGATCTTCGAGGCTCGCCTCAAACCGCTATACTCTGCGAGCTTCTCGTACCAGATGTCGTGGACCATCATCGCAACCTTAATCCTTCGAAGCTTCGATCCCAAGGTCAGGATCGCGGCGGCCGAGTAGGCGTTAGAGAGCACGACGATGTCTGGCCTGTATCTAAGGATCCAAATCCAAGATCTCAGCCCTAGCAAAGAGATTCTCTTCGACAAGCGCTCGATGCGGACGCCGTCGCTGACTTGCTTACTCCTGCCGCGGCCTGCCGTCAGCAGAAAAACCTGATGCTTGGCGGCTAGTCTGGTCGCGATTTCCAGCAGAAGTTTTTCGCCACCTCCGAGGATGGTGAGGGGGTCAATTTCTGTCACGAAAGCTATCTTCACAGATTGTGGTTATACAGAAAAGACTAAGCATTTCCTACGACTCGCACAAGCCTCTTAGCGGACAGCGCTCGCATCTTGGCTTTGCCGTCAAGCAGTACTCGGTTCCGTGCAGGTAGAGAACGGTTTGGAGCCAGCCTCCAAGCTCACCCAGCCCTCTGGCCAATACAGCCCTGATGCACTCATTGGCAACTGGGCAAGTTCGAAGGTACGGACTAGGCAAGCAGGAAAAATTGCGGCACAAGCTTTTGCGAGGCAGAGAGAGTTCGCTTGCAATCCCCAAGCGACGAACTATAACTGCTAGATGCACGTCGCATGGTATGACATCGGGCGCTTGGAAGGTGGATAGAACAATCGAGTCGGCTACTTTTGGACCTACTCCCCAGCATAAGTTTAGCAGAAGAGCGCGAGCTACCTCGGGGCTTGCATTCCGGAAGAGTTCCTCGGGATCTCGGGTCGGAGTTATCGCTTGACGAAGCTCCGCAGGCAGCTTACGAATGGTGCGCGTGGCTTCGAAGTAGCTCTTCAGCGTCTTCAACATGTCAAAGAGCTGGTAGCTCGTCCCGATCCTCTTAACTTCTTCAGTTGGAAGGGCTGCTATGCGTCGGAGCTCATGTCCGTATCGCTCCCAGATCTTGCGGCACCACGGCAAGACGAAGCGCCTATAGCTCGTCCTCTTCGACAGCGTAACCGCGATTAGAATTTCAGTAAAGTCGTGCTTGGCGACGGGCAGTCTAACACCGGGATACGCGTCTGCAAGTGCTTCGGCAACGGTTCTGAGCCTGCGCGGAAGTTTGGCGAGCAAGCTTTCGAAGGGTCCATGCCAAAGTCCTGTCTCAAGTAAGATCTCGCTCTCCAGTTGCTCTCTGGGGCTCTCTGCCTTGACTTCGGCTTCGATTAATCCGTGGATTTGCTTTAGTCGAAGCCCTTTGAAGAAGCCCACAATCTTAACCCATCCTTTAGGAGTGTGCGCGTACAGACTTGAGACGAAGGATGGATTTAACGAGAGATCTAAGTTGAAGCTGGGAGCTTCCAAGACTACTTTCAAATTCCGAGTGCAGCGGCGAGGGCTATCACATACAGAATTCCAAGTGTGAGGGCTAGCGTCGCTTCATGCTCATAACCGTGAGCGTGCGATTCGGGGATCAGCTCGTCGCACGTTATATAAAGCATGGCTCCAGCCGCAAATGCGAGCGCCATTGCGAGGACTTCGGGGGGAGCTCCTAGCAGTAAGAGGGCTCCAATCACTGCAAAAAGAGGTTCCGTCAAGCCCGGTAATGCACCTACCAAGAATGCAGACAGAGCCTTCCAACCAGAGGCGCGAAGCGGCATCGAAACAACGAGTCCTTCAGGCACGTTGTGGGCCGCTATGGCGAGCGCTATCATTAACCCTAAGGGAGGTGCCTTAACGTAACCTGCTCCTAATGCAAGACCCTCTGGCGCACTGTGGAGTGCCATCCCGATCGCGACAAGTGTGGCGAGCCTAACCAATGGCCCAGGCTGCCGACGCTTCATGAGCCTAGCGTGGATGTGAGGGACGTAGAAGTCGAGTGCGAACAACGTAGCTAAGCCGAGCAAGAACGCGAAGCAAGCTTGCAACGCGCCAGCTTCTTCGATCGAAGGAGCGAGTAGCTCGAGGAAGGTTAGCGCGAGCATGACTCCACCAGCGAAGCCAAGCATCGCGTCGAGCGGTCTCTCTTTCAGCTTAGGTGGCGTGAAGAACGCCAGCGCCGCTCCCACGCAAGTTCCGAGAAACGCCAGAAGACTCAGCAGAATGACATCCAGAATCAACTTGTTTCCCTAAGAGTTTTGATAGCTAAAGCTTTGAGTTAAGCTCATCGCGAACGTCCAATAAGCAACAGCATTGGAAAGTTTATGATCATGACCTCAGAGCTCTTGGAGCTACCTAGCGTTCGCGAGGCTAAGCTGTACGAGAGGTTAAGGAACGACAAGGTCCGGTGCTTAACCTGTGAGAGGCGTTGCTCGATAGAGCCTCAAAGGACGGGGTTCTGCAGAGACCGTATGAACATAGATGGCAAGCTCTGCACGCTGGTTTACGGCGACATAAATGTGATCAGCGCCAATCCAATCGAGAAGAAGCCTTTCTTTCACTTCTATCCGGGCAGCGTAGCGCTCACATTCAGCACATGGAGCTGCAACTTCGCGTGCCCCTGGTGCCAAAACTGGGAGCTCTCAAAGTATCCTCCAGAGCCAGCCAAAGCGAATTACGTGAGCCCAGGGCGCATGATCCAAATGGCGATAGAATACGATTGCGATGGGGTCTCGGTCAGCTTTACAGAGCCTCTGATGCTTTTCGAATACTCTTTAGATCTTTTCCCAATGGCTCGAGCGAAGGGTTTGTACAGTAACTATGTCTCGAATGGCTACATGACCGAAGAAGCCCTCAGGCTCCTTAAGGAGGCTGGGATGGATGCCATCAAGTTCGACATTAAGGGAAGCGAAGAGGTTGTACGGGAGTATTGCAAGGCCGACGCTAACGTTGTATGGCGCAACATCAGGCTAGCCCGAGAGCTAGGAATGCATGTAGAGGTCGTGAATCTGGTCATAACAGGGCTTAACGATGACGAAGAATGCTCGCGTTCGATCGCCCGAATGCACCTCAAGGAAGCTGGTCCAGAGGTTCCCATCCATTTTACGAGGTTCTGGCCAGCCTACAGAATGACCAATAGGTCTCCGACTTCTGTCGAGACTCTAGAGAGGGCTTGGAGGGTAGCTCGCGAGGAGGGCTGCCAATTCGTTTACATAGGCAATGTTCCGGGGCACAGGTACGAGGATACGTGGTGCCCTGAATGTGGTGAACTGCTGATAAAGCGTTACGGATTCTCGGTTCTGAAGTACAAGATAACTCGTGATAGGAGATGCCCAAGGTGTCGGGCGAGTGTTCCAATCGTTGGGCACTACGTGAATAAGCCTACGCTTCTGCCCTTCTAGCGGTACAGCTCTCCCTGACGGGGCATGTCGCGCACTTCCTCTTCTTGCAGTAGTTCTTCGCTAAAGCTAGGAGGGCCGCCTCGAAGTCTGCAAAGTCCCAGCCCCCTACTTTCCGCTTTCTCCAAGCGGATTCTAGCTCACTTAGAGCTTTAATGGGATCGGAATTTGCGATTAAGCCTAAGTTCAGAGCTGCTGTCACTGCAAGAGAGCTCAGGCGAGGGTTCGCTTTCTGCCATATGCCGCGAAGCTCGCGAAGGAATATGCTAACTGTGACATCGCCGATTCCCTTCCCTAAGTCCTTCACGCGCTGCTCGAGATCGTTTGGGCTCGAAGCAGAGTCGTGGAGCCTGTTCAGATTTCCTCCATAGAGGAGGAGGATGTTGTTCATGACCTCGAGCAACTTATCAGCCGTCTTGAAATCGTAGCGCACGTATCCTCCTGCATCCAGAACTTCGACTAACTTATCCCAAGAAGCGCTGGCTATCGCACGTGGGCTCGTCAGGTTTGCTCGTTCGAACTCCTTGTAGGTCTTGAGAGCGATCTTCTCGGAGATTCGAGCGCCTAGGAGGATCGAGGCTAAGAACCACTTAGCAACCTCGTCGGAGCGCTGCGAGTGCAAATCTATTCCGAGCTTCGCTGAGAGGCGCCCTCCGAAGCATTCTAGAAGGGTTTGTGCCAAGCTCAACCTCCATGAGAGACTGGAACCAGCGTTACGGTGTCGCTGGGCTTAACCATCGTGTCGAGGTTGCTCAACGCGCTTATTTCTCGGCCATTCACCAGGATGAGCGCGTTTGGCCTTGGATCGTTCAACTCTGGATCGATTAAGGCGGACTTGAAGCGAGGACCGAGCTTATCGCAAAGCTTTCGAATGAGCTCGCCGATAGCTTGCGGAGAGTCTATCTCCACCTTCACCATCTTCTTGCCGACTATTCCGCGGAACGCTCCGAGAAGCTCGACATTGACAGATCTCATGCTAGCTCCTTGAGCAGCATGTCCACGATGCCCGAGGCAAGCTCGATGACGAATTCGGCATCTCTAATGATCGCTTCCTTATCCGCATGCGAGACCGTTCCCTCGCTGAGAGTTGTGGCGGCGCGTGAGCTGGCTGTGCGAAAGATCTCTTCCAGGCTCACTAAGATGCGAGATACCCTATCTTGCGCACGCTCTCGCCGCGCTATGGCTTCAAACACGCGAGGCTCGATTAAAGCCGGATAGCCCAGTCCATGGTAAACTGCTCGCTGAGCCTTTTTCATAGCTGAAAGAGCCGCTTCTATGGCGATTGGTAGCGGAGCGTCACGAGCAACCTCCAGCTCAGTTTTGGCTTCGCGTAAGCAACGGAGGGCCCAACCCTTACGAGGTTCGTCTAGGAACAAGTCGTCTATCTTAAGAAAACACGTTCTCAACGATAGCTGTTTACTCGGCCTGAGCTCGTTCGCGTATCCGCCGTAGCCTGCAGATGTGTCCTGCCACGCGATTCCTCATTCGCTTGGAAAGATCTGGAAGAAGCTCGGCTACAGCCTTCTTGTAGAACTCGAAACGCTGGCTAAGCTCGATTTCGGTCGGAAATTTGTCGGAATGCTCTTCGAGAAGCCGCTTTGCGATTCTCTTCACGATCGCTGGTCTTACTCTGCCCACGAGAATTCAGCATTGAGAGCAGATATAAGCTCACAGAATCAAACGAGCGCGTGCGCGAGAAAGAACTTCCGATAGCTCCCGCCCACCGACTCATCAAGAAGGCAGGTGCCGAACGCGTCAGCGAGGAGGCTGCCGAGGCACTACGTGACATTCTCGAGGAAGTCGGTGTTAAAATAGCTCAAGAAGCTCTGGATCTAGCCAAGCATGCTGGCAGAAAGACGATAAAGGCCCGGGATATCGAGTTCGCGGCTAAAAGGCTACGCTTGGCAAAGTGATCAGCTGGGCTTTCGACATCGCCTGAGAAAGATTTATTCCTTGAGCTCGTTCGTTCGAGTTTGAAATGAGTGTAGCAATACCAGCCGAGGTAGCTGGCCAACCCGTGTTGATATTGAAAGAAGGGACGAGCAGGCGCAAGGGTCGAGAGGCGATGCGCAATAACATAATGGCAGCTAAGATCATTGCCGAGGTTCTAAAGACAACGCTAGGTCCCCGCGGGATGGACAAGATGCTTGTCGACAGCTTAGGCGATGTTACAATCACGAACGACGGCGCCACGATTCTAGATGAGCTAGATGCCCAGCATCCGGCCGCGAAGATGCTAGTCGAAGTCGCCAAAGCTCAAGATAAGGAAGTGGGCGATGGGACAACGACGGTTGTAGTCTTGGCCGGAGAGCTACTACGAAGAGCTGAGGAGTTGCTCGACCAGAACATACACCCGACGATGATCGTAAGCGGCTACAAGAAGGCTTGCGGGAAGGCAATTGACATTCTGCGCGAGACAGGTTTGCCGGTTGACACTGAGGATAGGCGGACTCTAAAGAAGCTTGTCATCACGGCATTAGCAAGCAAGTCGGCAAGTGTTGCAAGCGAGAAACTAGCCGATATAGCGATCGATGCTGTAAAGCAAATTGCCGAGAAGCGCGGCGAGCGCTGGATCGCTGACGTGGATCACGTCCAAGTGGTTAAGAAGGTCGGCGAGAGCCTCTTCGATACCAAGTTCATCAAGGGGATGATAGTCGACAAGGAAGTCGTGCATCCAGGAATGCCGAAGCGCATCGAGAAGGCCAAGATAGCGCTGATCAACTGCCCGCTCGAGATAGAGAAGACGGAATTCAGCGCCGAGATAAGAATTCGAGATCCAACCCAGATGAGGGCTTTCTTGGAGGAGGAAACCAAGATGCTGAAGGAGATGGTGGAAAAGATCAAGTCAGTTGGAGCCAACGTAGTCTTCTGCCAGAAGGGAATAGACGACACCGCTCAGCACTTCTTGGCTAAGGAGAAGATGCTAGCTGTCCGACGCGTCAAGAAATCCGACATGGAAAAGCTGGCGAGAGCGACAGGAGCCAGAGTCGTGACGAATCTAGAGAGCCTGAAGGCTGAAGACTTGGGCTATGCAGAACTCGTAGAAGAGCGCAAAGTCGCGGAAGACAAGATAGTTTTCGTCGAGGGCTGCAAGAGCCCGAAGGCGGTTAGCGTACTGATCAGAGGAGGGCTTGAGCGCATCGTTGACGAAGCCGAGCGATCTCTTCACGATGGGCTTTGCATAGTCGCCGACGTAATTGAGGACAACAGGATCGTAGCAGGAGGGGGTGCCATTGAGGCAGAGCTTGCGAGACGCACACGTTCATATGCAGCGACCGTTGGCGGAAGGGAGCAACTAGCCATCGAGGCGTTCGCTGACGCGCTGGAGTCCATACCCAGAGCTCTCGCTGAAAACGCTGGACTCGATCCGATCGATATCATGGTCGCGCTTCGAACAGCTCACGAGCGAGGCAAAAAGTGGATGGGAGTTGATGTCTTTACCGGTAAGACTGCCGACATGCTGGAGAAGGGAGTCATCGAGCCACTTAGCGTGAAGGAGCAGGCTATCAAGTCCGCGGTTGAAGCGGCAACTACCATTCTACGAATCGATGACATGATCGCCGCCGCCAAGGTGAAGCCAGAAGAGGAGAAAAAGGGCCCAGAGACCGAGTTCGAATAGCCTAACCGACATTTCACAAAGGAAGCCAAGGAACCTATCGGTGAAAGAGAATGTAACTAGGGATGTACATCGTGATGTCTACCGCCGAAAATCAAGTTAGCTCATACAAGGGAGTTAAGCATGCCAATAATCCGAGTCATTTAGACATACCTGGATGGGTGAGTAAGACAGAAGCGTAGTCGGCCGCTCTTGGTTTTGGCTCGTTTTAAAGTGATACGCAGGTTAACCAGGATTTTGCAGAAATGAAGGGAAGTAGCAAATAAGTGGGCAGAGATTGACTAAAACGAATCAGGGCTCCCGTGGTGTAGCCAGGCCAAACATCCCGGCCTCTCGAGCCGGAGA
>CAYZOK010000013.1:0-7464 GCA_964480335.1 uncultured Candidatus Bathyarchaeia archaeon
CATGGACGCTGCGAGCAGATCGGAGGATACTGGTTCGTCGGAGTCGGTGGAAGCAATCCAACTCCGTTCAGAACGCCATTCGAGCTAACAGAAGAAGCCATAAGCGAAATGCTCAAACGGAACTTCAGCGAGCCACAGGATCCTAGGAGGGTTGTTGTGGTGACTCATGCACCCCCACATGGCACCAAAGTTGATAGAGTGTTTGCGGGGCTCCACGCAGGCAGCAAAGCTATTCGAGAATTCGTCAGATCGAAGCAGCCACTTCTGGTCCTCTGCGCCCATATTCACGAAGGGCGTGGAATCGATCTTCTAGGATCGACCTGCATCGTCAATCCGGGGCCAGCTACACGAGGTTTTTGCGCAATCGTTAACCTTGATGGTGATGTGACCGTTACCTTGGATAGGCTGGGATGAGTACGGTCAAGAAGGGCGATCTGATCTTAATCGACTATACGGCGCGCATTGAAGAAACTGGCGAGGTCTTCGATACAAGTTTAGAAGGGGTCGCTAAGAAAGAGGGCATCTACCGCGAGGGCACGCCCTATGAACCGATGCTAGTCGCCGTAGGAGAGAGATGGGTCGTTTCGGGATTGGATGAAGGGCTCGTCGGGATGAAAGCAAAGGAGAAGCGAACGATCAAGGTCCCGCCCGAGATGGGAGTCGGATCACGCGATCCCAGTAAGGTCAGGCTATTCCCGCTAAGGTTCTTCAAGGAGGTTCCTAGACCAGGTCAACGCGTTGAGGTACGGGGGATGGTCGGAACCGTACTAACGGTGAGCGGTGGTCGCGTTCAAGTCGACTTCAACCCTCCCTTAGCAGGGAAGACCTTGGTGTACGAAGTTACAGTGAGGAAGGTTTTGCGAACCAAGGCTGAGAAGGTGAGAGCGCTAATTCACAGGAGGATTCCACAAGTAAGAATTGACGAAGTCGGAGTCGTGCTGACCAAAGATTCTGTGAAGATCGAACTTCCCGAAGGAGCTCTGCAGCTCGAAGGTCTACAGCTCGCCAAGCGAGGCATAGCCCGAGATCTCTTTCGGTTTCTGCCAGGAATCGGCGAAGTAATCTTCGTGGAACGCTACAAGAAGGCCGAAGAAGTTAGAGCTTAGCTTACTACTCCAGTTTCTTTGGCTAGCTGCTCAGCTTCCTCATGAGTGAGCTTTCTTTCGCTCAAGATCGTGTAGCGTTCAGGCCTGAGCCTTTGAGCTTCGACTAAAGCTCTCACAACCAAATCTTTCCCGATGTCCAGATCCTCGCTAGTGGTCGGAGCTCCTACGTTGCTAAGGGCTTTCCGAATCTCTTCCCAGTCGAGCCCATGAAGTCGCGCCATCATGATCGTTCCGATACCGCATTGCTCACCATGAAGAGCGGGCTTTGGAGCGAGCTCATCGAGCGCGTGGCTGAATAGGTGCTCCGAGCCGCTGCATGGCCTGGTACTTCCAGCTATGCTCGCGGCGACTCCACAACTTATTAACGCTTCAAGGAGGACTCGCAGTTCCTCTTCCCCACCCATACCTATCAGCTTGGCGTTCTGCATGACGAGCTCCGCGCTCATTAGCGCTAAGTTAGCGGCATACTCGCCGTAGTATTCACCTAGCGCACGGTGAGCTAGCTGCCAGTCTTTGACGGCGGTCAGCTTAGCTACGACATCTCCGCACCCGGCCGCAATTAGCCGACGAGGCGACTTCACGATGATCTTCGTATCCGCTATGATCGCTGTCGGAGCTTGCGCTCGGATGGAGATTGAGCCGCCTATCCCTCTGACCGACGCGTGCGTGCTTGCTATGCCATCGTGGGATGCAGCAGTTGGTACACTGACGAAGGGTTTTCGTTCCTGAGCTGAGCCGAGCTTCGCGACATCGATTACCTTACCGCCACCTACCGCAACCACGACTGACGGCTTTGCCCTTCGAATCGCCTGAACGGCTTTCTCAACAGATCGCAACGTTGGATCGTTCACAATTGCTAGTGTAGTTTTAAGACCAGAGGACTCGAGCGAGTGAGCTACCGTCTTACCAGCAATCTCAACCGTGCGGGGGCCCGAAAGGAGGAGGGCTCTCCCTTCGAACCCCAGACGAGTGCAAATGTTTCCGGCTTTTTCAACGATTCCGCTTCCGATGACTACCAGCCTAGGGAGCTCCATTTCATGATACTTCAAAAGCGACAAGACATCTTCACTCACGTCGGAGGGGTTAAGAAGTTGCGCGTGCTGTGAGAGACTACAAGACTTTAAAAGATGGGCTTGCTTCAAGAAGCCGAATTTTCCTCAGCCTTGTATCCCGAAGAGCTGTACAGACGGTTAAGGCATGGAACGACCACCATAGCTATTCTATGCCGAGATGGGGTCATCATGGCTACCGATACGCGCGCGACGACAGGCTACTTCGTTGCCCACAAGCATGTGAAGAAGGTCTTCCCGCTGGACGATCACCTGGCGATGACCATATCCGGAGTGGTTGCCGACGCCCAAACGCTGCTTGATATTCTTCGCGCAAATGCTAGGCTATACAAGCTGAGGGTCGGAAGGCCAATGCCTGTGAATGCCATAGCGCGGCTTGCTGCTAACGTACTCTTCAGCGCTAGGCTATTCCCGCTAGCCATGCAGGCAATAGTCGGAGGAATGGACGACGCCGGACCCCATATCTTCGCCCTAGATCCGTTCGGAAGCCTTACCAAGGAGAAATGCTTCTCGACTGGTTCTGGATCCCCAATTGCGTTGGGCGTTCTCGAAGACAGCTACCGGGATGACATGTCCGTGGAAGAGGGAGTTCCCCTCGTGATTAGGAGCCTAGTTTCTGCCATGAGGCGTGACGCTGGAACTGGAGATAGCTTTGACGTAGTCGTTGTGACAGACAGAGGCTATCGGGAGCTCACTAAGCAAGAGAAGGAGGATTATCTGAAGAAACTGAAACTGTCGGTTGTCTGAAGTTCATTGTCTAAGGTAAAGTCCACTATCCTGAAGAATGTACTAGCCGCCATGCCTGATGAAGCCCAAGTTACCCGCATAGATTTTGAAGGACCGAGAATCGCCATCTACGCCAAGAACCCGAGTATCCTGCTCGAGCACACGTCGCTCATCAGCGACATCGTTAGCGCAATTCACAAGAGGATCGTTATACGTTCGGATCCGTCAGCGAGGGCAAGTGAGCAGGAAACCGAGGAGCTCATTAAGAGGCTGGTACCTCCGCAGGCTCAGATTAAGTCGATCAAATTCGATCCCGTCACTGGAGGGGTCGTAGTTGAAGCTGAACGTCCTAGGCTTGTGCTCGGCGAGGACTTATCGACGCTTCACGAGGTCCTGAAGAAAACTGGCTGGAGAATTCGAGCGTTCAGAGCGCCCACGATGCCGTCCACGATCGTCGGCCAGCTGCGTGAGTATCTCTACACGCATGCCAAACAACGGGAGTCCGTCCTGAGAGCTATTGGAGAGCGAATCTTCCGAGACCGAGTGTTCGGAGACGCAGAAGTACGGGTAACAACGCTAGGTGGATTTCGGCAGGTTGGCAGGTCCGCTATTCTCGTCCAGACGAGGGAGGGCTCAATACTGCTCGACTGCGGCATAAATCCAGGTACCACAAATCCACCTGAAGCCTATCCGAGGATCGACCAGATAGATCTCGAGGAGCTAGAAGCTGTCGTCATAACGCACGCTCACTTGGACCATTGCGGATTCTTGCCTTTCCTCTTTAAGTATGGCTACGATGGCCCCGTTTACTGCTCGGAGCCAACGCTGAACTTGATGGCTCTGCTCCAACTCGATTATCTGGACGTGCTGGCTAACCGAGGAATACCACCACCTTACCATCAGCGAGACATCAGGAAGGCGATAGCGCATGCTATCCCGCTTCCCTATGGCCTCGTGACCGACGTAGCGCCTGATGTGAAGCTGACGCTGCACAATGCAGGCCACATACTCGGATCGGCTATCGTGCACTTGCACATTGGAGAGGGATTGTATAACATCGTCTACACCGGCGACTACAAGTTCATGCCAACCATGCTGTTGGCGCCAAGCCACACAAGTTTTCCGCGCGTCGAGACATTGATAACGGAAACGACATATGGAGCGCCCCAAGATGTCATGCCCTCGCGAGCAGAAGCTGAAGAAACGCTGGTGAACATCGTCAATCAAACCCTAAAGCGCAGAGGCAAGGTTCTGATACCTGTCTTGGCGGTTGGACGCTCTCAAGAAATTATGCTCATACTGGACAAGAACCTGCGCGCTGGAAGCATCGAAGAAGTTCCCATCTTCATCGAAGGAATGGTGTCCGAGGTAACGGCAATCCACACAGCATTCCCCGAATATTTGACGAGGAGGTTGAGAACCCAAATTCTCGAGGAGGGGATCGATCCATTCAAGTCCGAGTACTTTGTGGCCGTCAGAAACGCCAGCGAGAGGCCATCAATTATTGAGGGAGGGCCTTGCATAATTCTAGCCACGTCGGGCATGCTCGAAGGAGGGCCTGTTCTAGATTATTTCAAGCACCTTGCTCCCAGCGAGGAAAACACGATTATATTCGTAAGCTACCAGATCGAAGGAACGCTCGGCAGGCAAGTTTTAGAAGGCGAGAGCCCAGTTCCAATCCTCGACATAGAAACTGGCCGAATCGAGCACGTCGAAGTGAAAGCTCAGGCAGAAGTTGCTCAAGGCTTCTCAGGCCACTCCGATAGAAGGCAGCTGATCGCCTACATCAACAAGGTCACCCCAAGGCCGAGGAGCATCATAACGTGCCACGGAGAAGGGGCAAAGTGCACCGGAATGGCAAACTTCATTCAGCGGGCGTTCAAGTTTGACGCCTGCGCTCCCTCTATCCTCGAAACGTTGAGGCTACGTTAGGCAAGCTCCCTTATCGTCTTCCAGATCTTGTTGCCTGCGTAGTGCAGATTCCTCACAACCTTGCCCCTCTGCATTCTTGAGATCTCTTGAGAGCTCCTCAGAGCGATTCCTAACGCAATCAACTTCCCGTAGCGCTCCTCGGCTACTGCAACGACCGCTCCTTCTTTGAAAGAGCCGGATATCTTGACCACGCCAGGAGCCATGACATCCGCTCCATTGCAGACGTAGGGGACGGCGCCGCTATCGACTACGACGCGAGGAAGACGTTCGGTAAGCTCTTCGTAGACCAAAGCAGGGATTAGTTGCTTCTTGATTCGGAGTAGAGCTGGCCTTTTATTCACAAGGTAGATGTCCCCCTTCTCCGTACTCGCTATCTCTACGGATGGCTTACGTCCAACCAGTTCGAAGAGGCAGGTGCCGAGTCGGGAATGCAGCTCTTCGTCAAGCTGCTTCACGTCGCTTGAGCTCAAATGGTGGCGCTTGAGAACCTTCACACCTTAAAGAATCTCTGCTGCGAAAGTAAGCTGAATGGTCAAGGGAACGACCTCATTCGGCAAGCGCAGCCGCGGAAAGACTCACATCCGGTGCCGAAGGTGTGGTAGGCATGCCTACCACGTTCGAAAGAAGAGGTGTGCGGCTTGTGGATTCGGCTCCTCAAAGAAGATCAGAAAGTATAGCTGGCAGAACAAGAAGACTTTGACGCATGTTAGGATTAGGTAGGCTAGGGAACCAACCTCGCCTTATCGCGCGGGTATAGAACGACCTCGCGTATGTTCTTCTTGCCGGTTAACGCCAAAAGGAGGCGGTCCAAACCAAGCCCCCAACCAGCGTGAGGAGGCATGCCGTAGTCCATGACTTTGAGGTGGTGCTCAAAGGAAGTAGGAAAGAGACCTTGCTCCTTGAGCCTTTGCTCAAGGAGGGAGCGGGTATGTATCCGGGCCCCACCAGAAGCTACTTCAAGCCAGCCCCACATCAGGTCGAAAGCCTTGCAATAGCGCGGATCGTCTTCGTAAGGCATGAGATAGAACGGCTTGCTGGATGAGGGCCAGCGAGTTACAAAGTAGAAGTCTCTATGAAGTCTGCCAAGCGCTCTCAGAGCAGGAGTCGAAAAGTCCTCGCCCCACTTCACCTCGATTCCCTTGACTCGTAGCTCTTCGACGGCATCATCGTACGTTAGTCGCTCAAAGGGGAGCGTTGGGATCACGAGCCGGTGCTTCAAGGTAGCAAGTTCCTCAGCACACCGCTCCCTTATCCACGTGATCACGTGAGCGATCAGCTCTTCTAGGACGTGCATGACGTCCTCTGCTGTGGCGAAGGCTTCTTCGATGTCGACTGAAATCGCCTCAGCCAAGTGGCGAGTAGTATGGAATTTTTCGGCTCTGAAGATTGGGCCTATCTCGAATACCTTCTCAAAAGCGCCGACTAGCTGCTCCTTGTAGAGCTGAGGGCTTTGAGCTAGGAAAGCTTCGCGATCGTAGTAAGCAAGCGGGAAGAGAGCAGCGCCGCCTTCAGTTGCAGTTGCTATGATCTTGGGAGTGTGAACTTCGAGATAGCCGCGGCTCACCAGAAACTCGCGGATTGCTCGGATAGCTTCGTGCCTAATTTTAAAGACAGCTCTAGGTCCCGATCTCCTCAAATCCAATGCTCGCGCGTCAAAGCGCGTGCTGAGTTCAGCGGGAATGCGCGACGCCACGTCAAGAGGGAGGGGTGGACGAGCGATGTTGAGGATCTTCAGCTCTGTCGGAACTACTTCGACTCCCCTAGGCGCTTTCTCCATCTTCCTGACCAATCCTCGAACTCCGATGACGTATTCCTTGTGAAGCGCTTCCGCCTTCTCGAGCACTTCCGGTTTTACACGATCCTTTGGAATCGTGATCTGGATGAGGCCTCGGCTGTCGCGCAGTACAAGAAATTTGATGCCGCCCAAGTCCCGCACTTCGTGAATCCAGCCAAAGAGCGTCACTTCCCGACCATCCATGTTAGGAGTTACATCGATCGAGTAGTGGCTTCTCCGCCAACTTCCGAGCTCGTCTAACGATTGGTGCAAGTCCGCTTCGCTTAAGGCGGCTTCATAAAAATCTCTCTTCGTTCTCCTGAAGGGATGCCCATTACGGATCCGTTCAAGAAGGAGCTTGCAGCGCGGTACCGCCTCTACTACGCGATATGCCGGACGTGCGGAGCGCGAAATCCATACGCAGCTGAACGATGCCGAAGATGCCGAAGCTATAATCTTAGGCCTAAGCGCAGGCAACTGAAGGCAAAGTAAGTTACCTCCGCTTTTTACGTGCAAAATTTTTGCAATTGTAATCAACAGATTGAATGGGCCCGTAGTCCAGTCTGGTAGGACGCCGCCCTCACGAGGTCTGCCCTGAGAGCGGCGGAGGTCGCCGGTTCGAATCCGGCCGGGCCCACTCCATGCCTCAAGAAATTTTCGATCCAGAGGAATTTCTCGAGATTTCAAAAAGGGCAAGGGAGTGCCGTGTCAAGAGGCTGAAGAGCGTCGTCAAGCTTAAGCTTCGAACTCAAAGGCAACTCTACACGCTCAAAGTGCCGCCTGAGAAGGCCGAAGAGCTTCTCAAGAAGGTCGAGTGCAAGATAGTCGAGGTCTAGCTACCCCGCCTAGGCAACTT
>CAYZOK010000013.1:7564-16753 GCA_964480335.1 uncultured Candidatus Bathyarchaeia archaeon
ACTTTAGGTCTGTACGAGTTATTGTAGCGTCATGGTGATCACCTGCGATCCACGCGCGATACTGAGTCATGTGGCATTGCCAGCATAAATCCTCTGGCTTCTCCCCCGCCCTTTAGCCTCTCCGGTGGCTAGCACATACGTTGCTGGATTCCTAGGATTCTGACAGGACGAGCACGTTAATCCAGCTCTATGGTGAGCTGTCTCAGGCTCCAAGGTAGTGAAGTGAGGCATGGGATTGGGAAGTGAGCCGTGGCAATCGGTACACTCAGGCTTAGGGGCATGAGGCATAAGGTTCACGTGGCAAGCCTCGCAAACCGACATGACGGCAGGCGAATGACATCAAGAGCAGTTCTCCATCTGGGGAGGATGCTCGGCGAAGTCGCCAAGCCTCTGTCCTGGAGTATGCGCTAGGTGAGCTTCGTACGCCTCTATCGGAGGGCCTAGAGGATATAGCGGATTATGACAGCCCAAGCATGCAGAGTAATCCAGCGTCTCAGGTGCCCTCACTGCCCGAATTCCCGGCACGTGGCAGTTTGCGCAAGGTTCACGAATAGTCGGCGTCCAAGACCAGCATAAGGGCGCCCGGCTCAAACAAAAGAAGCGCCATCAAGAGCAATCTTGAGAGCGGCAAGTCAGCCCCTCCTACGACGAAGTACCCTCTTAAACTTTGACGAGCAACGGCTGCAAAATTCTGCCGACTTAAAGTCTGTGTCGAGTATGCTGTTCGAAAAGTGCATGACGCAGCGAGAGTTCGGACAATGCACAAGCCCGAACGTGTGCCCTAGCTCGTGAACGGCCTCTTTCAGAGCTCTTTCCTCGAGCAAGGCGAGGTTAGGCCGAAGTCCGTAGAACTCCTGCTTGAGCCTGCACAAACTTATGATAGCGACTCTAGCGAGGCAATCAGCTTCACCAAACACGAAGTTCAGGCCAGGAACGAAGAGATCGACTTCCGTTACGCCGAGGATGCTCGCATACTTTGCCGAGAAGCACCTCTCCCGTAGCGCTTCGAGAAAGGCCGTCGAGAGATATTGGCGCCTATTTGGATCAAAGGCGTCGCTGGGAATTCGTAGGATCTCATCAGCCATTCGACAAGGGTAGCCGAATATTTCCTCGATCCCTCGCAGAAGCCGCTTGAGGAGGTCCGATGGAAGTTCTGTTCCGATTGGCACGAGCAAAATCTCTGGACTAGTCAATTCGGATGATTTCTCCAGGCTTGGCAGCTACGGCCTTCAAGCCGGCTTCCTCGCGGATTAGCCGGGCTAAGAGCTCGCAATTTCCGCCAGCACCGTGGATCGTTATAACGAGAGGGGTTCCCCTAACCGACCGGGCAAAGCTGCAAAGCTCTTTTTGACCGCAATGCGAGGAAAAGTCAAATCGCTCAACCTCAGCTTGCACGCGTTCTACCGAACCCTCGATCACGAAGCGCTTCTTGGTCAGCAGCTCATGGCCGGGAGTCCCAGGCACCTGGTAGCTCACTAAGAAGATCGCGTTCTCGGGATGCCTAATGATCTTCTGAGCGTAGTAAACTGCTGCTCCGCCTTTCAGCATTCCAGCTGGCGAAACTATCACGCAGGGTTCCTCCACAGCTCGTCGGCGATCGTATTTTCCTCGAATCCAGCGAGGAAACTTCATGGCTCTCATGAAGAGGGATGGATCGCGCAGGAACTCTAGATACCGAGCCAAGATCTGGCTAGCCTCTCTGGCCATTCCGTCTAGCACAACTGGATATGGGAAGTCGTGTTGAGCAAGTATGCACAAGATCTCTTGCGATCTACCGATGCTGAAGGCTGGAACCAAGGCTGTCCCCCCTCGTTCAACTACTTCAGCGAGTCTCTTTACGAGCTCGCGTTCGAGCCATTCCCTGTTTGGATGGTCTTCGTCGGCGTACGTGCTCTCGATTACTACGAACGAAAGCTCATCGTTTGCTATGGTTGCAGGTTGCAAGAGCTGAGTTTTGACCAAGTTGAAGTCGCTTGTGTACAGCCCGACGACCTTCTCCATCTTCAGAAGCACTTGAGCGCTTCCCGGGATGTGGCCGGCATCCATCAGCGAGAAGCTAAGCTTCCCGATTCGCCTTAACTCCCCATAGTTGAGGTAGACTGCGCTTCGAAGCATGCTCTCCATGTCGATAAACTCGTAGGGCAAGTAGTAGCCCGAAAGACGTAGAAAATCCTTGATCAAGAGACGAACGAGTTCGAAGGTTAGGCGAGTTCCATAGACGGGGGTCTTTCCTCGGATGTGGAATATCGGTACCGCTCCGGAGTGGTCGAGATGGGCGTGAGTAATGACTATGGCACCTACATCGCGGGGCGCTATGTGCATCGGAAATCCTGGCTCTTCATTCACAAGAACTCCGTAATCCAACAACACGCAAGTTCCCTGATACATGACGGCGACAGCTGACCGCCCTATTTCACGAGCTCCTCCTAGGAGCTTTATCTTGATCATCCCCTAAGCCTAACCGTGCAGACTGGTCTTGTCGGCCCTAAGCGAAGAGCGGATAATATCTCATCGACGCCTAAAGTCGCCGCATTTACGCAGGTATAGCAAGTAGCAAATTCTTCCACCCGATGGCAGTCGCTTCCAGCAACTGGTATAGCTTTGAGCAGCTTAGCCAAGGTCGACGACATCTTCGCTTCCGCCTTCGTGAATCTAGGACCAAAAACTTCGACGGCGTCTGCTTTGATCCTGGTTTTGAGGTTGCTAGCGATTCCCGTCCCCGACCTGAAGGGGTGGGGTATCAGCACAAGAGCATCGCGCTCTTGAGCGAAGTCGACGGCCTCAGAGGGCGAAAGTAGTCCTCGAGGTTCCTCCTCGACGCCTAGCAAAGTGAGGTGGCCCTTATCGGTCGAGACTTCTATCCCCGGTATGATCAGAACTTCTTCCTCATACTGCTTGGAAAGTCTCTTTGCTCGTTGGTAGCCCTTGAGAGTATCGTGATCCGTTACGATTGCACATTTCACGCTAGGGTGCGCTCTAAGAGCCTTGATCAGAGCACGGGGAGAGATCGAGCTATCACTAGAGCTGTTGGTATGCACGTGTACGTCGATGTAGATCAAGCCCTCGTCAAGGCTTCCTCGATCGTGGCAATCAAAACTTCAATCGACTCGGCGCTCCAAGCATCAAGCGTTCCAGACGGGTAGAAGGGGGTACCCCTTTCCTCGCACACCATTCTGCAAGCCGATAAGATAGACTCTCCCCAAGTTTTGCGATGTTCGTGAAGAATTATCGCTCGGTAGTCCTGCTTCTGGAGGTAGTCCTTAACCTGCCGAGCTACGTGAGATAAAGTCTCGTAATCAAGACCTGACATCTCAAATTGAGAGAGCGGATATGTCTCATCAAGTTCTGCAGGCACTATGCCGAAAGGAGCAGCGTAGAAGCAAATGTGCAACTTCTCCAGCAGGAATCGTCCGAGCTTCTCTTCAAGTTGCTTTCGTAACCGCTTAAACCTCTTGGACTTATGAAACGGTTTGTCTACGGTTTGGGGGAGTAGGAGGAGGAAGTCAAGGCCTCGTGGGCGGGCATAGTTCTCACGCATTTTGATCGCATGACGAACAATCTCGGGTCTAGCAAGGCCTGTAGATCCAAAGTAGAACATCCCCCTTGCCTTGGTTACCGGAGAGTACCGCTCGAGGAATGCAGCATACTTTTGCATTCGGCGCAACGCGTCTAGTAAACTAGGATGGCTGTGGGCCCTCAGCTCGACTAGCTCCCAAAGGCGACCTTCAGCTATCGCTTGCCTGATTCTTTCAACTTCGGCGGCGCACACGGAGAGATTGTGTCTGGCTAGAAGCTCCTCTCGCTCATGCTGAGGCAGTTCTCGCAACTCTTCGGGAGTGTACTTAGTGCACACTTTGCAGGAACACGGAAAGTAGCTAAGCCGCTCGAGATCGATGGTCCCCCAGCTCGTTATGTAACGGCCGTCTCGGGCAAATAAGGCATAGGATGATGAATCGAACATGTCGTATCCCAAGGCTACTGGAATCGCAAAGAACATAGGATGGCCGACACCGAAGATGTGAAGTGGTCTGTCTGGAGGAACGTGTCGTTTGGCAGCCATCATGATGTCGACATGCAAGTCGAACCTATACTGGGTGAGGGCCTCGACCACACTGCCCAGCGCTAGAATTGGAAAATCTAATCGGCTCATTTCAATCGCACTCTGCTTTACGAGATCGGTGTGTCGAGCTCCATGGATTGGACCGAGCCAGAGCAAATCTACTCGCTTCCTCCTCGCAACGTTCTCGCGAGCACGACGGATGGTGTCGGCCACCCTTTGTTCAGCTTCCTTCCGCGGCGCCGTCAGACTTACGGGAACATCAAGAATTACCGCCATATCGGCGCCGATTTCTTCTTGGAAAGACTCGATTTCGGCAGGCTCTACCTCGAGCCGCCCGTAAACATAGCCCTGATAAGCACCCGAATCGGTAGCTATGACTCCTTTAAAATTCAGCATATCGTGAAGTCCTCGTTCAAGAGCTATCTCTCGCAATGCGGGATCCTTGTAGATTATGTAAGCGTTCGTGAAGATCGCTTGAATTCCGAATTCAGTTCGCATCTCCTTAGGAGGAATGGGCTGAAACTTCGGATTGACAACTGGTAGCAGTAGAGGCGTGGTAAGCTTCCTGCGCCCGATTCGGAGAAGGCCCAGTCTGCCGCATACGTCGTGCTCCTTAACTTCGAACAACCTAGCGAAATACCATAACTCGCTTAACATCTTTTGGGAGCGAGGCATGCAAACTGGGAGTAGAGTTCACTTTCTTCTCGAAGAGCTGGACGTGACGAAGCCTGTCTTGATCGAGGGCTTGCCTGGCATAGGCTTTGTAGCCAGCATATCAGCATTGCACTTAATCAAGGAGCTGAAGGCGGAGAAGGTCGCCGAGATAAGATCGCCAGCTTTCCAGAGCCTGATCGTAACAGGCGAGGAAGGATCGTTTCGGGCCCCCCTAAATGAGCTTTACTGTGCTCGGTCAGGCGAAATTGATCTCCTAATCCTTTATGGTAATACTCAGGCCATCACACCCGAAGGTCAGTATGAGCTTTGTGGAAAGATACTGGACGTGGCTCAACGATACGGCTGCGAGCTTGTCGCCTGCATGGGAGGGCTGAGGAGGCGGATTCCCGCTAGACCGCCGAGGGTCTTTTGCGTAAGCACCGACCAAGAATTACTTAACCGAGTGGTCAGCTACGGAACAGGCGTAGTTCGGGGGCAAGTCGTCGGTGTTGCTGGCTTGCTCTTGGGCCTTGCCAAGCTGAGGAAGATGAAGGGATTTTGTCTGCTTGCTGAAACTCCTGGATTATATCCAGACGCTGAGGCTGCAGAAGCTGCGCTGCGAGTTCTCTGCAAGATCTTGAAGATCGAAGTTGATCTGAAGAGGCTTTCGCTTGCTGCTGAAAAAACTCGAGAACTCGTGAAGTCCATCTACCCGTTCGGATAATTTCACTCACGACTCTCAGTCAGGGAGCAGCTTAGTCGTACGTCGAATCTGGGCTCTCGAAAGTTTTACCGAACGTTCCTTGCTGAAAATGCTTAAAGCGGTGATCTGCAGCGCTCCGCGGCTTGCTACGACCGACCCCCATCGAGGGAAACTTCAACCTAGGTTCGCAAAAGTGCCTAGAGTGCGGTGGCTCAATTGTGGTTGCAGACGGAGAAGCCGTTTGCACAAGCTGCGGACTGGTGAATGGCAATTGCGAGTTCAGCGAAGCGCATAGGCTTGCCGTGTCTCCAGGAAAACGGCCCTACCTAGTAGACGGCTTAGGTAGCTTCGTAGGTCACCACAACTCCTTTTACTTCCGCGATGCGAATGGAAAGCCTCTTCCTCCCAGTAAGCAAGAGTTATTTTCGCATCTGAAGTCGCTTTACGACAAACGAGAGCGGTTCGGTAAACGCGGAGTTGATTTCAGGACGCTGAATTCCCTTCGAAAGGCTTGCGAGCTGCTAGGGCTTCCAAAGGCGATCAAGCAAGAGGCTGCTTGGCTATATCGCAAGGCGATTGAAATTAGCAGAGGAGGAAGTAGTTTAGCGGTAGCGGCCTATTGCTTGGTGCAGGCTGTACGCAAGCACAGCGAAGTTCGATTGCCGACTCTTCAGGAGGTAGTCGCAGCCTTTAGAACGCTAGGCCACAGAATCTCGGCGTCCATGTTGGTGAACGCTGGATTCACTTATAGGGAGGCTGGAATGCGTCCTGCGATCAGTCGAAGCGAGGAGTACGTGCCTAGAATTGTGGAAGCAGTTATCCAAGACCCGAAGCTCAAGCGTAGATTAACCAAAGTTGCATTACAGGTTCTATCCCAGGTCGATGCTCGACGGCGCCGAGGGCGAAACCCCTACGTGCTATCAGTTTCAGCTGTTTACGCCGCCGAAAGGATTCTTGCTCGCCGAGGAAATCGCAGCCCTACATTCACGCAGAAGAGCTTAGCGCTAGCTACCGGCGTAGCCGAATACTCCATCCGTGAGCATTATGGTCGCATCCTGAAGCCTGTTCTGGCTAGGTTCCTAGCTCATAGCTCCTGAGGTACTCTTCTTGCTCCTTTGTCAGGCGATCGATTTCTATTCCCATAGTCTTCAGCTTCACTTCAGCTACCTTGCGATCTATATCGACGGGTACCTCGTAAACGCGAGGCTCCAGTTCTTCGTGGTTTTGAGCTAGATACTCGGCTGTTAACGCTTGGACCGAGAAGCTCAGATCCATCACTTCGCTTGGATGACCCTGCAGAATTACTAAGTTCGCTAGTCTCCCCTCTGCCAAGAGGTATAGCCTTCGTCCGTCAGAGAGCCTGTACTCGGTTACGTATTCGGCTACTTGCCTCTTCCCTATAGCAAGCGATTCGAGGTCGGTGACCGAGATCTCAACGTTGAAGTGGCCTAGGTTTGCGAGGATTACTCCATCCTTCATCTTGAGGAAGTGTTCGCGTGTAACTACATCCTTGCATCCGGTCGCCGTGAACACCATGTCGGCTTCTTTGATGGCTTTCGACATTGGCATAACCCGGAATCCATCCATGACCGCCTCCAATCCTCTGATCGGATCAACTTCGGTTATGATCACATTGGCACCTAAGCCTCGAGCCCGCATCGCCATCCCTCGAGAGCACCAGCCGTATCCTGCTATCAGAACCGTCTTTCCAGCGAAGAGGATGTTTAGCGCCTTTATCGCAGCAACTACTCCCTGCCCAGTGCCATACCTGTTGTCAAACATCATCTTCACGCGAGCATCGTTGACTGCGATCACAGGTATCGAGAGAGCTCCCTCCCTCTCCATCGCCTTGAGCCTGTTGACGCCAGTAGTGGTCTCCTCCTGAGCGCCCCAGACCTTATCCAAAAGCTTGGATCTCTCTTTATGGGCGGTTACGATCAAGTCAGCACCATCATCGATCAGAATGTCTGGCTCATGGTCTAACACCTGGCGAATGCAGCTGTAATACTCCTCCTCAGTCTCCCCTCGCCAAGCATAGACAGCAAATCCCTCTTTAGCTAGGAAAGCTGCGACCTCATCCTGAGTGCTTAGCGGATTAGAGGCGCATAGGAATACTTCGGCTCCGCTAGCAGAAAGAGTTCGAGCTAGCGCTGCGGTCTCGCGGGTTACGTGCAAGCAAGCTCCTATCTTGACCTCCTTAAGGGGTTTCGACTTCTCGAATCGTCTCCTGATCTCGAGCAGGGTCGGCATGCGCGATTCGGCTAGGTATACTGCTTCCCCGCCCTTGCCATGAAGCGATACGTCCTTAACCCGGTAGCACATCGTTGTACCAGTACAAAGCAAACTAGCCTGACTAATTTAGTCACTCGCAGGGCAGTTAGTCCAGACAAGAGGTGTCGACCAGTCGTCGCCAACCTAGAGCGTTAGCAGGGAGAGCCGTCCTGCTGGCTTAGGATGATCCATTCCGCCGCCCACGGCTATCCTGCTGCAAGGATTTGTACAAATTCGCTGAGGTAAGCTCGAAGGGGTTTGAGTGGCGAGGGTTGGTCAGGGATGGTGGAATGATGTTGCCGTTCTACTCCAGCTTAAGGGCTTGACGAATTCGGCTGAGCTCGGATTCTGAGCATTCCTCTCGAAACAGCCTTTCGTATTGCTCATAAAACTCAGTCGGATCTAGCATGCCTTCTTGGACTCCTTCCACTCTCCAAATCGAGGAGCAGAGGACTAAACCCGCTCGAGCGCAAGCTCGAAGATCAAAGCCTCTTTGATAGAAGCAGAGGAAGCCCGCCGCCATTCCATCGCAGCAACCAACGCTACTGCCTATTTTCTCGAGGGTTATGGGCCCGACTCGATAGCTTTCTTTCCGGGTTATGATGTGGATTGCACCCTGCAACTTGTCTTCAATCACTATCGCTTGGGGATAACGCGACTCCGTTGCATCGAATATTTCCTCTACGTCTTCAATGCCGTACGCGTCGCAAACTTGTCCCACCTCAGGTAAGTTACCAAAGATGATCCTAGAATGCGGAACGACTTCGCGGAGGAACTCAGGAGTTATGCCGTACGACCCTATGTCCACGAGGACCTCTTTGCCAAGCTTGCTTGACTCTAGGACGATCTCTCGCATGAACGGAGGCTCAGAGGTAGTTACAAAGACTAGGTCGGTCTCTTTTAGGACTCCAGTTGGCGCTGGCCTGGCGACTTCGATGTAGCCAGCACCCCGTTCGTCGTCTATGTAAAACCAGTCGTTCCCATGCAGATCTCTGCAGCAAACGATCGTCGAAGTTACTCTTCCACAGACTCGCAGGGCTTCTCGCTGGTAAATGTCAGGCGAGCACGATTCTAAGTACCTTCTGAGCATGCGGGGATCCTTCCAAGCCTCACTTGGCACGCTAACTGTTAGCATCTCCATCTCCACTCCAGCCCTCTTCAGATGAGTCCAATACCCTCCGCCGAAGAAGCCTCGGTATGGTTCGTCATAGTCGTCTCCGAACACGGTCACCAAACGGACATCGCCTCCTAGCTTCGCGATGCCGTAAGCAACGTGAGGGGCCCTGCCTCCGTAGCTGCAATAGATGGGGGCTAACGCTTGCTCTTCGAGGAATCGCAGAGTCGAGTCAATTGTCCAATTGCGCCCGTAAAACTCGGGAATTTTTGAGTACGGCAACGTCTTGCGCACGAACTTCGTAAAAGGCCTGCCGAGCTCGTCCACCGAGCGAAGCTTCACGATGACATCTCTTCCGGCGGATCCTGAGACAACTAGTGATCTCAC